>QZJM01000020.1 GCA_003605065.1 Dethiobacter sp.
ATCCTGGGGCTGTAGTAGGTCCCAAGGGTTGGGCTGTTCGCCCATTAAAGCGGTACGTGAGCTGGGTTCAGAACGTCGTGAGACAGTTCGGTCCCTATCTGTCGCAGGCGTAGGAGACTTGAGAAGAGCTGCCCCTAGTACGAGAGGACCGGGGTGGACGGACCTCTGGTGTATCAGTTGTCCTGCCAAGGGCATTGCTGAGTAGCTATGTCTGGAAAGGATAAGCGCTGAAAGCATCTAAGCGCGAAGCCTACTTCAAGATAAGGTCTCCCCTTTCGAAAGAGAGTAAGATCCCAGGAAGAACACCTGGTTGATAGGCCGGAGGTATAAGGATGGTAACATCTTCAGCCGACCGGTACTAATAGATCGAGCGACTTAACTCAATAAAAAATTATCCGCTGTATGGTTTTGAGAGAACAATGAAATGCTTTCTCTCAGGAAATAATGAAAAAAGTTTCCGGTGGGAATAGCGGAGGAGAAACACCCGTTCCCATTCCGAACACGGAAGTTAAGCCCTCCAGCGCCGATGGTACTTGGGACGAGAGTCCCCGGGAGAGTAGGACCCTGCCGGATTATAATTTTAAAATAGCTCTTAACGGTCGTAAGACGGCAAAGAGCTATTTTATTATTCAATAAAATATATTAACAGGTAAAATATATTTATTAACTATTTGTGTCATTTACATGGAAAAACGGTTGACTTAATTAACATAAAAGGAGATAATTAAAAAGCAAAAGGCACTTCTTTACAAGCAAATTTTTTAGAGAGGGTGGTTTTAATTGTTTGGTAAAATTGGGATGCAGGAGCTAATTTTAATCCTTGCCATTGCCCTAATCATTTTTGGCCCCCGCAAGTTACCGGAAATAGGACGTTCTATCGGCAAGGGACTGAGGGAATTCAGGCAGGCTACATCAGAAGTGCAGAAGACCATTAGCATTGATGTGGAAGAGGAACAGGAAAAAGATACAATCATAACCAAAGCCTCATCGGAAACTATGCCTGCAGAAGAGAAGATCGCCCAAGCTGAAGAACAGAAAGCCTGACTGGTATCTTTTCTACAAGCAGTAATTATGAGGAGGTAATATTTGTGTTGTTCGGAAAACTGGGTTGGATGGAAGTCGCCCTGATTATCGGGATTATCCTTATAATTTTCGGACCCGGCAAACTGCCGGGATTGAGTAGGGCAGTGGGTGAAATGATCAGAAACTATAAACATGCCGTCACCGGAAAAGACGAAGCACAAACCAAAGAAGCAAAAAAAACCAAAGAAAAATAGTTTTGTTTTTATCGTAAAGGTTGAGGGGGAAGATTATGGCCTCGAAAAAGAAAAAGACTGCTCTGGAGATGTCTTTTTTCGACCATTTGGACGAACTGCGTAAAAGGCTTATAGCTGTTGCTATCGTAATTTTGGTGGCTTCGGTTATTTGCTTTTCATTCGTAAATCAGATCCTGGATTTTTTAACAATGCAGGCCGGCAGTCTGGAACTTATTTATACTACGCCCGCGGAAGCATTTATGTCTCAAATGCGCCTGGCCTTTACTGCCGGGGCCCTGATTACACTGCCCTTTACTCTTCACCAGATGCTGTCTTTTATCATGCCGGCTTTGCGTCAGACGGAAAAGAAAATTATTATTCTCCTGCTCATCTCCATGATATTTCTCTTTTTCCTGGGCATGTTGTTCGGCTATTATGTAGTTTTTCCTTATGCCCTGGCTTTTTTTCTGGGTTTTGCCAGGGAAGGATTATTACCCTTGTTCAGCATCAGCCGCTATATCTCTTTCGTAGTTTCCTTCCTGGTGGCTTTTGGCGTAGTCTTTCAGGTGCCCCTTATTTTCTGGTTTTTAGGGCGTATGTCGATTATTTCTTCCAGTTTTTTAAGGGTAAATCGCAAGTACGCTGTCCTGATCATGGCTATATTGTCAGCGGTTATCACCCCGCCTGATGTTTTTTCACAGTTATTAATGCTTGGCCCCCTGATGGTTCTCTACGAGGTAGGACTGCTGCTTGTGCGCGTAACCGAACGCAGTCGGGCCAGAATGGAAGAAGCTCACATTCAGTAAGGAAAGGATTCAGGCTGTGGATAAACTTTCTCTTACCGCCGTTCTTTTAGCCGGCGGAGACAGTAAGCGTATGGGAACAAACAAGGCTTTTTTAGCCCTGGAAGGCCGGAACCTTGTAGATATAGTATTTGAGAAACTGGATAGCCTTTTTAGCGAAGTTATCGTGGTTACAGATCGCCTGGACGAATTTGCCTATTTACCGGCAAGGGTGACGACGGATCTTCTTAACGAGGGGGAAAAAAATGCTTTAAGAGGTATCCATGCCGGTTTAACGCTCTCTTCCCACTCCTCCTGTTTTGCGGTTGCTTGTGATATGCCCTTTCTGGCGCTGTCCTTAATTCATTGCATGTCCCGCTTTGCCGGGGAATTTGATGTTGTTGTTCCCCGCATTGGCCCGTACTACCAGCCGCTTTTTGCTTTTTATAACAAGACAACCCTGGAAGTAATTAACCGTCAGCTGGAGAATAAAAAACTTAAAATCGTTGATTTTTATTCCGGTTTGCGCCTTAAAGAGATAGGGGAGGAGACAGTAAGGTCTTTTGACCCGCACATGCTGTCATTTTACAACATCAACACCAAAGAAGATTATCTTATGGCGAAAAAGTTTTATGACCCCGGAAAAAGTGCTTTATTTTAAATTATAACTAAAAAACTGCCGGTAACAGGGGGTGTCTTAAGTGCTGCAGAAATTTACGGACTCTTATGGAAGAGAAGTTAATTATCTCAGGCTTTCTGTGACGGAGCAGTGTAATTTAAGCTGCTTTTACTGCCGCTCCACCCCGGGAGAGTGCGGCAAGGAAACGGGGAAAGAACTTTTAACGGTGGAAAATTGCTTAACTATTGGACAGGTTGCCGTGGACCTGGGGATAACCAGGATCCGCCTTACAGGAGGGGAACCTTTGTTACGACCTGATATCCTGGACATTACCGGCGGTTTAGCTGCCATCCCGGGACTAAAGGATCTCTCCCTGACAACCAATGGGATATTGCTGGAAAAGATTGCCTTCAAACTGGCTGCTGCGGGTTTAAAAAGGGTAAACATAAGCCTTGATTCTCTGGATGAAGCCAATTTCCACCAGATTACCAACGGCGGAAAGCTCCAGAGCACTTTGCAGGGGATCGAACATTCCCTGCAGGCGGGCCTGACCCCTGTGAAAATAAACGTTGTCCTGTTAAAAGGGATCAATGACCATGAAATTGAAAAGTTTGTGGCTATGACCATGGAAAAAGAGCTGGACGTTCGTTTTATAGAATACATGCCCACCCAGGGGCAAAAAAAATGGTCTCACCTTTTCCTGCCCCTGCAAAGGGTTTTGGAGATAGCGGAGAAAATTGCCCCCCTGGTAACAGTTGACGGTGAGCACGGAGGCGGCCCGGCGCAATATTTTCGTCTGGAGGGAGCTGTAGGTAAAATCGGCCTCATCTCACCCCTGAGCCGCCATTTCTGTGATCGCTGCAACCGTTTGAGAGTTACCTCTGACGGCAAGATCAAACCCTGCCTTTTTTCTGATGACGAGATCGATTTACGGCCGTATTTTTCCGCTAAAGAGCAGTTAAGAGCAAAATTTTTTGAAGCACTGCAGGTTAAGCCTGACCCCCGGAAGGTTGCCTGCAGTCCTGTCGATCGCGTCAGGCAGTTTCAGGGAAAACGCTCCATGACCCAGATAGGTGGATAAAAGGGAGGAAATTTGTATGGAAAAAGGACCAGAGCAAAAAGGGGTTATTGTCGCTGTCTGCCGGAGTGATCATAAAGGTGAACGCAAAAAAAATATTGGCGAAGCTCTGCTTGTTAAGGAACATGGCCTTGAGAACGATGCCCATGCCGGAGAATGGCACCGGCAGGTAAGCCTTCTGGCCCTGGAAAGCATCGATAAGATGCGGGCAAAGGGCCTCGATGTCAACCCCGGCGATTTTGCGGAAAATATCACAACCAGGGGCCTTAACCTTGTTGATCTGCCGGAGGGAACCTGCTTAAAAGTTGGTGACGATGTTTTAATGGAGGTAACACAGATCGGCAAGGAATGCCATGAACGCTGTGCTATCTATTACCAGGCGGGTGATTGTGTTATGCCCAGGGAAGGTATTTTCGTCAGGGTGCTGCAGGGCGGCCCTGTAAAGGTCGGCGATATTATTACAACGGTATCAAGCGAACAGAGGTGATCATTAATGGCAGGTCATTCCAAATGGGCTAATACGAAACACCGCAAAGCGCGGGTGGATGCTCAGAAAGGCAAAATATTTACCAAGCTGGCCCGGGAAATCATCGTGGCTGCCAGGGAAGGCGGGGGAGATTTAAACACCAACTTCCGCTTGCGCCTGGCTGTACAAAAGGCCCGTGAGGCCAATATACCCGGTGACAATATTAATCGCGCCATCCAGAAAGGCTCCGGGGACGGGGACAGCATGTCCCTGGAACAAATAAGCTACGAGGGGTACGGCCCCGGTGGAGTGGCCGTGCTGCTGGAGATAATGACCGATAACCGCAACAGGACCGCTGCGGAGATAAGACATATATTTTCCCGCCGTGGGGGAAACATGGGCGAATCGGGCTGCGTTGCCTGGATGTTTACGCGTAAAGGTTATTTAACCATCGATAAAACAAAGGGGCTGCCTTCCGAAGACGATCTTATGATGCTCGCCCTGGAAGCCGGGGCTGAAGACTTTAAGGAAGAAGATAACAGCTATGTAATTATTACTTCTCCGGAAGATTTTGAAGAATTAAAGGAAAAGTTCCTGGAGAAAAAGATTGACTTTGCTACGGCGGAAATTACCATGGTCCCGGCAAATACTGTTCTCATCGAAGATCCTGAAGAGGCCGTCAAGGTGCTTAACCTACTGGAGGCCCTGGAAGAGCACGATGATGTCCAGAATGTTTATGCAAACTTTGATATTCCTGATGAAATAATGCAGTCTCTGTAAAGGATTATAGATTAAGAGCGGGACCTTCTGGGGAAAATATAATAATCATTTCCAGGAGGGATCCCTATGAGAGAAAAACATGGCAGATACCTGCGCTATGGGGTCTATTTGTTAATCGTTTTTCTTTTTTTATTTGTTACATATTCTTTTTCCAGGGTAAGAGAGAAAAAAGATGAACTGGAAGTACCGTTACCGCGGGAGAACGACACCCGGCAGCAAAACGAAATAGCAGAGAAAAAAGAGGAAAGAGAGGAAAGACCGGAAGAAAACCCGGTCCTGGAGGCTGACTCGCAGCTTTTCCTGGGAGTTTACGGTGAACAGATGGCCATATTTGCCCGGGACCTTTCCGGCACCTTTATTCTCAAAGAGGTCCTCCCCTATCCCGTCAAAAAAGTTTATTATGACGAATTAATACAGGGAATACCCTTTTCCACCGAGAAGGAAAAGCTTCTTTTACTGGAAAACTACACCTCTTGAGGCACTTTTTAAAAAAACCGGCAGGTAAAGGGTATGGTGGTGTAGAATAAAAGGACATGGTGGCGATAGAGCTTACAGGTAATCACCATCCCTGTTAAAAAAAATAAGCGACAAGGTGAAAACGGGATATGAGAGTTTTGGGGATCGACCCCGGCCTGGCTGCTGTCGGTTATGGCCTCGTGGAGAAAAACGGCGGAATTTTCGGGGGAATAGACTACGGTTATATCAGCACTCCGGCCAATATGGATTTGTCACAACGTCTGCATACTATTTTCCAGAATGTTAAAATGCTCATTTCCCGGTTTTCACCCGATGTCCTGGCCATGGAAAAGCTGTTCTTCTGCAAAAATATCCGTACAGCCATGCAGGTAGGAGAAGCAAGGGGAGCAATCTTTACAGCAGCTGCCGAAAAAGAATTACCGGTATTTGAATATACGCCGCTGCAGGTAAAGCAGGCCGTGGCAGGTTACGGGCGGGCGGGGAAAAAACAGGTGCAGCAGATGGTCTGCCTTTTGCTCAAACTTCCGGGCCCGCCAAGGCCCGACGATGCTGCGGATGCTCTGGCGGTGGCTCTCTGCCACCTGCAGTCCTCCCGGTGGCAGCAGCTGGTGGAGAAAGAGCGCAGTACCGACATCCACGACCTTACGGGTAGAAACAGTACATGAAAATGCTCTTTACCAGGACGCGCATTATGTCCCGCCAAGGTGTGGCAAGGGCGTGACAAGCACTATACAGCCTTAAGCGAGCGGCCAGCTTCTGCTGCTTTAAGGAGACAGATAAAGCACATTTTCTCAGCTGATGCGGGACCAGTGAAAGGTTGGTGCATAACCAGTGCTTAGTTACTTACAGGGAACGCTTAAAGAGTGCTCTGTGCAGCATGCTGTGGTTGAGGCCATGGGCCTTGGATTCCATGTTTTTATCCCGGCTTCATTTTATTTCCAGCTGCCTGTTCCCGGGAGCACTGTAAAAATATATACCTGCCTGCAGATTAAAGATGAAGAACCTGTTTTGTACGGTTTTCCCGGCCATAATGAAAGGGATTTCTTTAAAATGCTCCTCGGGGTCTCCGGGATCGGGCCAAAAGCCGCCCTGGCGCTGCTGGGCCATCTTTCCCTTTCTCAGCTCTCCGGGGCCATACTGCAGGAGGATCTTTATACCCTGACCTGCATTCCCGGTATCGGCAGCAAGACGGCAAAGCGCCTTGTTTATGAATTAAAGGATAAAATAAACAAACGACAGGCAGAAACGACAGCTCCCGCCTCCGGAGAAGAAAGCCACACGCAGTACTGGGATGATGTGCAGCAGGCTTTGCTGGCGCTGGGGTATTCAATTCAGGAGGTAACCAGGGCTAAAAAAGCCCTTAACGGGAAAGAGCACTTAAACATGGAAGAGCTTTTTAAAAAAACCCTGGCTTTTTTGGCTAAAGGTAATTAATATTTCTGTTGACTGGCAGGGGGATATTTTTGATGGAAGACAGGATTGTGTCATCACGTTTAACCGGGGATGATCTTCCTTATGAAAACAAGCTGCGCCCTTCCTGGCTCAGCGACTTTATCGGGCAGGAGAACCTGAAGGAGAAGCTGAGTATTTATATCAGGGCTGCCAGGGAGAGGGGAGAACCCCTGGACCATGTTCTCTTGCACGGCCCGCCGGGACTGGGTAAAACCACCCTGGCCTTTATCATCTCCAGGGAAATGGGCGTTAATATCAGGATCACCTCCGGGCCGGCGGTGGAAAGGGCCGGCGATTTGGCCGCCCTTTTAACCAACCTTTCTCCCCGTGATATTCTCTTTATAGACGAGATCCACCGCTTGAACCGCAGTGTAGAGGAAATACTGTATCCCGCCATGGAAGATTGTGCCTTGGATATTATTATCGGCAAGGGGCCCAGTGCCCGCTCCCTGAGGCTGGAACTTTCTCCCTTTACCCTTATCGGGGCTACGACGCGCGCCGGGCTTATTTCTTCCCCTCTCAGGGATCGCTTTGGAATTATAGAGAGAGTGGAATTCTATACTCCTGAAGCCCTCTGCGAGATCATTGCCCGCTCCGCCCAGTTAATGGGGGTGGAGCTATTTCCGCAGGGAGCAGAGGCTATTGCCCTGGCTTCCAGGGGAACGCCCCGGATTGCCAACAGGCTACTGAAACGAGTCAGGGATTACTCCCAGGTCAGGGCCGAAGGCTCCATCACCGCCGGGGTTGCCGCCGAAGCCCTTAACATCCTGGATGTGGACAGGATTGGATTGGATCGCACGGACTATCTTTTGCTGGATACCATTATCAACAAATTCGGAGGCGGTCCGGTAGGGCTGGAAACCATTGCCGCCGCTATTAATGAAGAAGCGGGCACTATTGAAGAACTCTATGAGCCTTACCTGATGAAAATCGGCTTCTTAAACCGCACTCCGCGGGGCAGAATCGTAACAGAAAAAGTTTACCAGCATTTGAAAATCGGCCTGCACGGAAGGTATGATAGTACATGAAAAAGGACCTGCTGCTGCATATCTGCTGTGGACCCTGCAGTATCTACAGTTGGAAAAAACTCGAAGAAAATGGTTACAATATCTGCGGGTACTTTTTTAACCCCAATATTCACCCTTACAGCGAATTCGCCAGGAGGCTGGACGCTCTTAGTTCACTGGCCCGGCAGGAGGGGCGGGATATTCTTATGGATGAGCGCTACCTGATGGAAGATTACCTGCGCAGGGTCGTCAATCATGAAGAGCAGCGCTGCCAGTTGTGCTACCGGATACGCCTGGAAGAAACGGCCCTTAAGGCCAGGGAAAAAGGGATTGAAGGTATCTCCACCACTTTGCTGATCAGCCCCTACCAGAAACACGAACTGCTTAAAGAGCTGGGGGAAAAGATTGCGCAGGAGCACGGCCTGCACTTTGTCTATGAAGACCTGCGGCCGGGTTTTCGGGAAAGCATGCGCCTGGCCAGGGAGAAAGGCCTTTATATGCAGGGATACTGCGGATGCATTTATAGTGAAAAGGAACGTTTAAAGAGGTAAGGGGACACACCTCTTTTAGAGGAATGTCCCCATGGAATGTCCCCATGGAATGTCCCCATGGTGTAAGTTAGAGTGCCGGCTGGAAGTCAGAAATCGGAGTGCCGGTGAGCCGGATAAGAGGAGCAAAATGGCTGAAAGCCATTTTGAACAACTACTCTGGCCTGCTGACATCTAAAATGGCGAGGTGATTTGCTTGTTTACCCCAGAAAATTTTGGTAAATTACTGCTGACCATCGGCGGGATCATTGCCCTGGTAGGTGTGGCGTATCTCTTCCTGGGCCGCCTCGGCCTTGGACGCCTGCCGGGAGATATCCTCATCAAAAGGGAAAACCTGACCATCTATTTTCCCATAACGACGATGATTATTATCAGCTTGATTTTGACGTTGATCTTCAGTCTCTTTCGAAGGTAGTTACCTGGACAACGAGGTGAAAAGTGTAATGAAATTCCGGCTGGAGAAAAGATACTGCTTTCCAATCTGCATAGTAGTACTTATTTTCTTCCTGTTTACTTTTTTTTGCCAGGTACCGGCTTATTCTGCTTATCCCCCCGAGATGAGGGTGGGAATAAGCTTGTTAAACAGCCACGTGGAACTGTCCTTTGACAGCGGGTACTGCCTGGTAAACAAGGCCAGCGGTACGACCCTGCCGCTGCCGGCGGGGAATTACAGGCTTGTGAATGTGTGCAGCGGTATTCAGGTGCTGGACATGCCGGGTAACAGCCAGGGGGTATTTAGCGGGCCTTTAGAGCTAAAACCCCTGTCCTCCCAGTCCTCCGGCCAGTCTTTCCAGCTGCACAATGCCCGTTACGGCCAGGAGTACCGCGGGGCGCTGGAGGTTTTTGCAGAGGGCAATACCTTAAGGGCGGTAAACATTCTGGATCTGGAATCCTATCTCAGGGGTGTACTTGCCAGGGAGATGCCCTCATCGTGGGGAAACTACGGGGGCATGGAAGCACTTAAGGCTCAGGCTGTGGCTGCCAGGACCTATGCCCTTTATAACCACAGCCTGCAGCGGCACACGGGTTTTCATCTTTGTGATTCACAACACTGCCAGGTCTACGGGGGAAAAAACTCCGAAACAGGCAACACCGACAGCGCTTTAAGCCAGACGCGGGGGGAAATTCTGACCTTTAACAACAGGGTTATCGCGCCTTTCTATCACGCCAGCAACGGTGGTTACACTGAAGCCCCCCAGAATGTGTGGACAAGCGGCCTGCCGTATTTCACCAGTGTTCCCGATCCGTATGATGATCCGGACAATCCCCCTCCGGGGCTTGTTAATTTTGTCGTACACCGCTATGCCCGCTGGGAGGCCGATGTTCCTCTCAGCTCGCTGGGACTCCTGCTGGCAAAAAGCGGGTTCAGCAACCCCGGAGAGATAGAACGGGTAGATATCGTTTCAGCTTTCCCCAGCGGCAGGGTGGAGGATGTTCGTATCCGGGGAACGGGGGGAGCCGTTGTTTCCCTTTTAAAAGAAAAGGCCAGGACGGCGCTGGGCTTAAGGAGCCAGCTTTATACAGTACGCAGCGAGCCCGAACCGCGCGTGTGGATCGCCTCCTCTGTAAACGGGATGGAAAGAAAGGAATCTTTTCCTGAATTGGAAGGAAAGTGGGTCGCAAGTGGGTATACTATGAAAAGAATGCTCATTGGTGAAAGTTTTTCCGCTCAGGGGAATGGGACAAAAAGTTTCGTTCCTTACCAGGCCCTGATTTTTGAAGGGCGCGGCTGGGGCCATGGGATCGGAATGAGCCAGAATGGCGCCTACAACCGTTCCAGGGCGGGGCATGGCTACAGGGACATTCTTTCCTTTTACTACCCGGGGACACAGATCGATATAGGCTATTAATGAGGAAGGTGAAGATGGAGATCGACAGCAAATTAAAGACCGAAGATTTTTCTTATGATCTGCCCCCGGAACTGATAGCCCAGGAGCCCCTGCGGGAACGGGACAACTCCAGGCTGCTGGTCCTGGGCCGAAACAGCGGGAAGATTGAAGATACCACTTTTAAGAGGCTCCCGTCGTACCTGGAAAGGGGAGACCTGCTTATTTTAAATAATACGCGGGTGCTTCCCGCCCGCCTCCTGGGCCGGAAGAAAGATGGCGGCGGGCAGGTGGAACTTTTGTTATTGCGCCGCCTGGAGGAGATGAAATGGGAAGTGCTGTGTTCTCCCGGTAAGAGGGCCAGGCCGGGAGTTGTGCTTACCTTCGGCAGCGGGCAGCTGGAGGCGGAAGTCCTGGAAAAAACAGCAGCCGGGGGACGGATCGTGGCTTTTAAAACGGCACATCCCCTGGAAGAAATTCTTTACCAGCTGGGTCAGGTCCCCCTGCCTCCTTACATTAAAAAGCACCTGGAAGATCGCGAACGCTATCAAACTGTCTACGCCAGCGAAGAAGGTTCTGCGGCGGCACCCACTGCTGGGCTCCATTTTACGGCGTCCGTATTTGAGGAGCTGAGAACCAGGGGCATCGATTGGGCGTACCTTACCCTGCATATCGGTGTGGGAACTTTTCGTCCCGTAAAAGATAAATACATCGAAGATCATCTCATGCATAGCGAATATTTTGAACTTCCTGCTTCTACAGCGCAAAGCATTAACAGGACCAGGGAAAAAGGCGGGAGGATTGTAGCTGTGGGAACCACCTGCTGCCGGGTGCTGGAGACACTGGGCGACGGTCAGGGAAAAGTCAGCGAAGGCCGGGGGGAAACAGACCTCTTTATCTATCCGGGCTATCATTTCAAAGTAATAGATGCCCTGCTTACTAATTTCCATTTACCCCGTTCCACCCTGCTGATGCTCATAAGCGCTTTTGCCGGAAGGGAAAACATCCTTAAGGCTTATGAGAAAGCGGTGGAGCTGAGGTACCGTTTCTACAGCTTCGGAGATTCCATGCTCATCTTATAGGCGAAGGAAAATCTTTGGAAAACAGGCTGAGTTTGACAATATTATTTAAATGGTATAAATTATACCTTGGAGACGGGGTTCTATGGCCATTAATTTAACAATTACCGCTAAATACGGCCGGGCCCGAGCCGGCGAGATAAAAACACCGAGAGGATTAATCCGGACCCCGGCTTTCATGCCCGTCGGCACCCAGGCTACGGTTAAGGCCATGACGCCGGAGGAACTGGAAGAAATTGGCGTAGATATTATCCTGAACAATACCTACCACCTTTATCTCCGGCCGGGAACGGACATTATTGACCAGGCCGGCGGGCTGCACAGGTTCATGCACTGGCAGCGCCCCATTTTGACTGACAGCGGCGGATTTCAGGTTTTTAGCCTGAGCGCCCTGCGGGAGGTCGACGAAGAAGGGGTTACCTTTCGCTCACACATCGACGGTTCCACGCATTCTTTTTCCCCGGAAAAAGCCGTGGAAGTGCAGAATATCCTGGGAGCGGATATTATCATGCCCTTAGACCATGTCGTTCCCTACCCGGCTGCTTACGGGGATACCCGCCAGGCCATGGAAAGGACCATACGCTGGGCAGGCCGCAGCAGGGATTGTCATAAAAATACGGATGCCCAGGCTCTTTTTGCCATTGTGCAGGGCGGTACTTACGATGATTTAAGGGAGAAATGCTGCCGGGAGCTTGTGGGTATGGATTTTCCCGGTTATGCCCTGGGAGGGTTGAGCGTTGGTGAACCCAAGGAAATAATGTACCATCTCCTGGATATATCCGTTCCCTTCCTTCCCGAGGAGAAACCCCGTTACCTTATGGGGGTGGGTTCTGCCGATGCTCTGCTGGAAGGTGTTCACAGGGGCGTGGATCTTTTTGATTGTGTCCTGCCGACGCGCATTGCCCGAAACGGGAGAGTGATGATTTCCCGGGGGTACCTGACCCTGCGCAATGCCGAATTTGCCCGTGACATGCGGCCGGTAGACCCGGAGTGTTCATGCTATGTCTGCCGTAATTACAGCAGAGCCTATATCAGGCACCTGCTTAAAGCCAACGAAATTCTGGGCCTGCGCCTGACGACATACCACAATCTTTTTTTCCTGAAGGATTTTATGGACAAAATCCGGCAGGCTATTGTGGAGCAGCAGTTTGCGCAATTTTATGAGGAATTTTGGGCTAAATTTCAGTCTAGCCCCTTAAAAAAATAAAAGGAGTGAGTAAGCAGTGCCATTAGAACAAATTGCAGGTTTTTTGCCGCTTATTTTGTTGTTTGTTATTTTTTACTTTTTGTTGATCAGACCCCAGCAGGGTCAGCAGAAGAAAAGAAAAGAGATGCTTGCCAGCCTGCAGAAGGGCGATCGCGTCTTGACCATCGGGGGCATTTTCGGCATGATCAAGGAAATTAAGGATGACTCCATTATTTTGCGCATTGCCGATAACGTTAATGTTAAAATGACGCGCACGGGAGTTGACCGCATTATAAAGGATGAAGAATAAATAGGGGTTGTTCTCCTCAAGATGAACGGTAAAGGGAACTAAGAGCAGAGAAAAAAATGTATATTTGCAGGAGAAGAGACATATATAAGCAGTAAGATGGGCTGTCATATGCATATGCTCCTATGACCAGCCCCTATAACCCACTTTGGAGGTGCGGGATATGACCACTAAAGGACGCTCCTCAATTCAGGGCGGGTCACTGCTTGTTTCTTCTGTGCCGTTATTAATTACCAGAGGCCTGCTGGTAGCGCTTTTACTTTCCCTTGTTATTTTGGTCTTAAGCACGATGATCTTGCATTTTTCCCCCCTTTCAGAGACCTTCGTTCCTTACATCATCTTCGGGGGGACGCTGCTCAGCATCTTACTTGGCTCTGTTTATGTGGGAAAGCGTACGGAAGAAAAGGGCTGGTTGCGAGGCGGACTGACAGGCCTTTTTTATGTGCTGGCGCTGATCATTTTAAGTTATCTCTTCCAGGTGAGCTTTGAACCGGGCCTGAATATCATCACCAAGTTATTCCTCGGTTTTTCCTTCGGAACGCTGGGCGGTATCCTGGGAATTAACTCGTAACTGTTAAGCACAGCAGCGGCAAAATCAAAATTTTCCCCAGAGGAGCAGGAAGCCGATAACCACAAAGGCTGCACCTGCTCCTTTTTGTAAATATACTGCCGGCAGATAGCGGGACAGAGCCCCTCCGATGACCACCCCCAGAAAGGAAGTCAAAATCAAAGCAGCCGCAGATCCCAGAAACACACCCCAGATGGGCCGGTCCTGGGCAGCCAGCAAAAGCACGGACAGCTGTGTCTTATCCCCCAACTCGGCCAGAAAAATCAGGAAAAATGTACTTAAAAAAGTTTGCCAGAAGAGCATAATCATATCCCCTTTCTCGAACTGGTTTTCTTTTCCTTTATTTCGCCAGGCGATCCCTTTATCCCTGTTGAACACATTATGACGACGTCTTAATATAATACTAATGGTGAAAACAATGGATACTCAGGAAAGAGGAAAAATATACCAGCGAGTTGTACTGCTCACCCTATCGGCAAATGTTTTTCTGACACTGCTCAAGGGGATCGCCGGCTTTAAAGCGGGCAGCAGCGCGCTTGTTGCCGATGCCTTTCATTCCGGCGGGGATATTGTCGCCAGCAGTGTGATCCTGCTTGGTTTGTGCCTGGCCAGCAAACCTCCTGATAAATGCCACCATTACGGCCATGAAAAAATCGAGTTCGTCCTTACCGCACTGGTATCGCTGCTTCTCCTTTATATAGCTTATGAGTTAATTTCTGTTACTATTAATGAAAAAATTATGCTAAATGTTACAAGGGTACCGGATGTAATGGCCCTGTGGGTTTCCGCCGTTTGCATGATTATCAAAGAAGCCATGTTTCGCTTTACCGTTTACCGGGGGCAAAAACTTAACAGCACAGCACTTCTGGCCGATGCCTGGCACCACCGCACCGATGCTTTTATTTTAGGCGGCATATTTATCGGGGTAGGAGGTTCCCGCCTGGGCTATCCCCTTATGGATTACCTGGTAGGGCTGGTAATAGCGGTTTTAATTATTATCATGGCTTTGAGGCTGGGGAAAAGCTCTCTCCAGGGCCTTATAGATACCGCACCGGAACAGGAAAAGATGAAAGCGATCAGTTCTGTCATCCAGGGGGTAAGAGGAGTGGAAGAATTACATAAACTGCGGGGGCGCTCTACAGGCATTTGCACGTACCTGGAAGCCAAAATCGGAGTGGACGCCGGGATCTCTGTCCAGGAGGGGCACGAGATTGCCAGGGAGATCAAGACCTGTGTGCAGCGGGCTTTTCCGGAGATCGTCGATCTTACTATCCACCTTAACCCCGTGGGAAAATAAAATCTGGTGTCAGGTCTTGAAATTTGAATTTAGAGCAATCTGGTGTCACAGGTGCAGGCGTCAGGTCTTGAAATTTGAATTTTATAGTATTTAGTTTGTCCTGCAGCGCCTGCCTTCACACCTTGACGCCATCAAAGGTTAAGTATAGAATAGTGGTAGAGGATACCTGAAAAGGTTAAAACGTGGGGAGGCCTGTTTTTTATGCAGCATATCAGGACCATCAGGAAAGGTAATTTGCAGGAACTGGATCACAGGGGTTGCCGTGAATGCCAGGCTTCGTGCCAGTCGGCATGCAAGACATCCTGTACCGTTGGCAACCAGGTTTGCCGGCAGCAGGAAGAGACGAAAAGCTAAAGTAGTGCAAAGTAGTCCCCAGGGACTACTTTTTAGATGGGCGGAAAGTTGCCGTTGCTTTAGGCAAGTTCAACTCACACTAAGGTGGCACTGATTGGATGGGGGAGTTGTTTTATGGGCCAGGTTAGTGGACGCGCGGATGTACATATGTTTAAATACGGGGGCCTGTTGCTGGTGTACGATGTAAACAGCGGTTCCCTGCACCAGGTGGACGATCTGGCCTGGGAGGCCATCGACCTGCTGCGGGAGGGCAGCGGCAGGGAACGGGCAAGGGGTCTTTTAAGCCGCAGCTACCCTCCCGATGAGGTGGAAGAGGCTCTGTGCCAGGTGGATGAGCTGCGGGAAGAAAGGCTTCTTTTCAGCCCCGCCGTCCCGTTACAGAACGAAAAGCTTTCCCCCGGGGGCGTAAAAGCCCTCTGCCTGTTTATTTCCCACAGCTGCAACCTGGGCTGCCGCTACTGTTTTGCCCGCCGGGATAGCCAGGGAAAACGGCTCTCCCATATGAGCTGGGAGGTGGGCAAAAAGGCCGTGGATTTTTTCCTGGAATACGAGGGGGGGCGTTTCCGGGAAATGGACTTTTTTGGCGGGGAACCCCTTTTAAATTTTCCCCTGATCAGGGATATCGTGGGCTATGCCCGGGAGAGGGCCCTTCCCCGGGGCAAGGAATTCAGCTTTACCCTTACCACCAATGCCTCTCTCCTCGACGAGCAGGCCATTGATTTCCTGAACAGGGAAGACATCAATGTAATTTTGAGCCTTGATGGCCGCCCTGCCATCCACGATCTGATGAGAAGCTTTAAAAACGGCCTCGGTTCGTACGAAACCACGGTGGAAAACAGCAAAAAGCTCCTGCAGGGCAGGGGAAATAATAATTATTATATTCGCGGGACCTATACCAGGCATAACCTGGACTTTTCCAACGATGTCCGACACCTCCTAAAGCTCGGTTTTGCTTCTCTTTCCCTGGAGCCCGTTGTCTCCGCTGAGGAGAGCCTGGCCCTCCGGGAAGATGATCTGTCGCTTCTGGAGCACCAGTACGACCTGCTGGTGGATCTCTACCTGGAGCAAAAGGAAAAGGGGAGCCCCTTTCTATTTTATCATTTTATCCTGGACCTGGAAAAAGGGCCCTGTCTTTACAAGCGTCTGAGCGGCTGCGGCGCAGGGTTGGACTATCTCGCTGTGGCTGCTGACGGGTCGCTTTATCCCTGCCACCAGTTTGTGGGGATGGACGAGTTTTATATGGGGAATATTACTGCTGAGCCTTTTATCATTAACCGGGAAGTTGGAGCCAGGCTGGCCGCTGCCGCCCGGGAAAAAGAAGCCTGTGGCTGCTGTTGGGCCCGCTACCTCTGTGGGAATGGATGTGCTGCCAGCTCTTATTTCATGACCGGGGATCTGCAAAAGACTTATAACCTGGGGTGTGCCCTGCAGAAGATCAGGCTGGAGCGTGCCCTGTATCTGCAGGCGGTCTAGTGCAAAAATTGGTGGGAAGAGGCGTCCCGGTTTGAATGCAGATTTTTTATCCATAGATGTAACCCGTAGGTGTTATAGGTATGAGCATGACCGGAAGGAGGGTTTTCCCCTGGATCTTTTTTCTTTCAACCGGGAAGAAAGCGTGAAAAAGGATGGCCCGCTGGCCAGGCGTATGACTCCCCGTTCCCTGGATGAATTTGTGGGGCAGGAGCACCTGGTCGGGGATAATAAGCCCCTGCGCAGGATTATAGAAGAGGATCTTTTATCTTCCTTAATGTTTTATGGCCCCCCCGGTACGGGGAAAACAGCACTGGCCAGGATTATTGCCGCTACCACCAGGGCGCAGTTTGCCCGGGTAAATGCTGTTACCGCCGGCGTTAAGGACCTGCGGGAGGTTATGGATGCTGCCGGGAAGCTCAAGGGTGGCTGGGGAAGAAAGACCATTCTCTTTATCGATGAAATCCACCGTTTTAACAAGCTGCAGCAGGACGCCCTGCTGCCGGCAGTGGAGGAAGGCCTGGTTTATCTGATCGGCGCCACCACGGAAAACCCCTTCTTTTCCATCAACCCGCCCCTGCTGTCCCGCTCTCTGCTTTTTACCTTTGAAAGCCTGTCGCCGGAGGAAGTAAAAAAGATCCTTTTAAAAGCCCTTAGTGATGAGGAAAGAGGCCTGGGCAAATACAAGGTGAAGTTTGAAGCAGAGGCCCTGGAATACCTGGCTCAAATCTCCGAGGGAGATGCCAGGATTGCTTTAAACGCTCTGGAACTGGCCGTAACCGGACTTTCCGGACTCCCCGTAAAAGATGACGGAAGCCCCCTTTCGGGCACAGTAACCCTCAGGCAGGTCCGGGATGCTATTCGCAGGAGAAACCTGAAATACGATCCCGGTGGGGATTATCATTACGATATTGCCTCGGCCTTTATTAAATCCGTCCGGGGCTCCGACCCTGATGCCGCCCTTTACTGGTTGGCCAGGATGCTGAAAGCGGGGGAAGATCCCCTTTTTATTGCCAGGCGCCTGATTATCAGCGCCAGCGAGGATATCGGTAATGCTGACCCGCAGGCCTTGGGCCTGGCTGTGGCCGCTGCCCAGGCTGTACTGCAGATCGGCCTGCCTGAAGGGCGTATCCCCCTGGCCCAGGCCACTGCCTATTTAGCTTCGGCCCCGAAAAGCAATGCCGCTTACCTGGCCCTTGAAGAGGCCCTGGCGGAGGTGAAAAACTCCTCCAGTAAAAGAGTGCCGCCGCACCTGCGGGATGCCAGCTACAAGGGGGCTGCCAAACTGGGCCATGGGCAGGGGTATCTTTATCCCCATGATTTTCCGGGGCATTTTGTTCCCCAGTACTATCTGCCAGAGGGTATGGAAGGGAAGAGGTTTTACCACCCCAGCGAAGAGGGCCGGGAAAAAGAGATCAGGCAAAGGCTCTCCCTCTGGAGGTCTTTTAAAGGACAAGATGGGGAATAATAATATGTACAGTTACAAAACCGTTGCCGCTGCTGTAAGGACCAAAACAGCCGTGGGCGCCTGCCGGTTTTATGCTTCGCTCTCTTTTTGCCGGACAGAAGAAGCTCGCTCTTTTCTGCAAAAAGTCAGAGAGGAGCTTACCTCGGCCACGCATCATGCCTATGCCTTCCGCCTGGGTGTGGGAGACAAACTGTTAGCCCGCTGTGATGATGACGGCGAACCCGCCGGAACAGCCGGCCCCCCGATGCTGGCGGTACTGGAAAAAGCGGATCTGACCAACGTGATCGTGGTGGGCACTCGTTATTTCGGCGGAGTCAAGCTGGGAGTGAGGAGCTGATTCGCGCCTATCGTTCCTGTGCTGAGGATGGAGTCAAAGCAGCGCGCATCTGTAGCAGGGAGCTTAAGGCAAGGGTGCTGCTGCAGGTGCCCTATGACTACCTGGGAGCCGTGGTCAGGGAAGTGGAGGCCGGCGGCGGAGAGACCCTGGACTTCCACTACGGCCAGGATGTTTCCCTGGAGATAGTACTGCCGCTCCAGGAGATGGAAAATCTGCCCGGGCGCATCGCCGCTGCCAGCCGGAGGCAGGCTGTCATAAAGCATGTTGCTGCCCGGGAATAGATAAAAGAGCAATCTGGAAATAAACATTCTAAAACAAACCGCAGGCCGAAGGTAGTAGCCGGCACGGTTTAAGCTTGTGTACTGGAGGAATATAAATTGGACCTGCAAAAACCCGGGCTACAGCCAGGGGAACAAATAATGGTGGCCATGAGCGGTGGGGTGGACAGCTCCGTTGCGGCCATACTCCTGAAGGAAGCGGGTTTCCAGCCTGTGGGGGTAACCCTGCGCTTATGGGTTGATCCTGTGGCCGAAGAAAAAGCTGCTGACGAAACACGGGGCTGCTGTTCCCTAGAGGCCGTTTCTGATGCCAGGAATGTGGCCCAGGACCTGGACATTCCCCATTACGTCTTAAATATGAGAGAAGCTTTCCATGAGAAGGTGGTTTCCTATTTTACACGGGAATACCTGGAGGGGAGAACACCCAACCCCTGTATCGCCTGCAATCGCTATCTCAAATTTTCCCTGCTGCTGCAGAAGGCCAGGGGACTGGGGATTAACTACCTGGCTACCGGTCATTATGCCCGCATCACCTATGATCCCGGAGAAAACATGTACAGGCTTTTCCGCGGCAAAGACAGGAGAAAAGACCAGAGTTACATGCTCTATACCATGAACCAGGAGCAGCTTTCCTCCGTTATTTTCCCCCTGGGAAGCTATGTCAAGCAGGAGATACGGGAGATAGCCCGGGACAGGGGGTTTAACGTAGCCGAAAAAAAGGAAAGCCAGGAGATCTGCTTTATTCCCGATAACGATTACCGCGGCTTTCTGGGCAGGGAGCACCCGCAGGCCTTTTCCCCAGGGGATATTCTCTCTGCCTCCGGTGAAAAGCTAGGCAGGCACCGCGGGCTGGCCTTCTATACCGTCGGGCAGCGCAAGGGGCTGGGCCTGGCTTCCCAGCAACCCCTGTACGTAGTAAAAATAGATACACGCGCTAACGTGCTCGTTGTCGGCGAAGAAGAGGAAACCTACAGCGGTGGCCTGGTCGCGGAAGAACTGAGTTTTGTGTCCGGTAATGCTCCCCTGGAGACCCTCGAAGTGGAGATCAAGATCCGCTACCGCGCCCCTCTTGTCCCCGCCACCCTCTATCCTCCGGAAGGAGACCGCGCCAGGGTGCTTTTTGCCGGCAGGCAGAAAGCCGTGACCCCGGGCCAAGCGGTGGTTTTTTACCAGGGAGATGAAGTGCTGGGAGGGGGCACCATAGCTGCAGGTGTCCTGCACCCCTAAAACTAAACCTGGACCTCGTCCCGATCTTTAATTAATTCAACTTTCAAGACCTGCACCACCTGGGTTCATGGAGCATAACACCTAAATTCAATTTTCAAGACCTGACACCATCTGGACCTAACACCTAAATTCAATTTTCAAGACCTGACACCATCTGGAGGGGTATTTTTTTTGTTCAAAAGGGGAAATATATATTCTATTAATAAGTTATTACTATAATTATAATTAAGGAAGGAGTAAGTTTTTTCCATGTCTTGCCCGGTCTGCAAGAGTATTAACACGGGTAAAGTAGGCCACAATGCGTACTACTGTGCCGATTGTCTCCTGGAATTTACGGAAAACGACGGAGAAATAGCAATATATTATATCGATGCCGAAGGATCTTCTTATGCCCTGAGGGATAAAGATGCCGCCGCCATACTGGTGAAGTCCATCCGTGAGGGCAATGATTTGCTGTTACAGGAAAGTATAGAAGAGCTGATTATAAAAAGCTAAGCACGGAGAGGGAGAGGAAATTGGATGGAGTCAAGGGGATCATCATTTTTCCCCTGCTTTTAGCCATAGTGGTCACTTACCTTTTGTGCCCTGTCGTAGATTACCTGGAAAGGCAGAGATTATCCAGGTCTGCGGCCATAGGAATTATCTACCTGTTTTTTGCGGCACTCTTTCTGCTCATCTGTCTCAATGTAGTGCCCTCTTTAATTGAGGAACTGCAGCAGTTGGTTTCTCTTTTGCCTGAATATACTGAAAAGTTTCTGCTTTTTGTAACACAGCTTGGAAAGGATTTCCAGAGCTTTAACCTCCCCGAGGGCATACAAAATGCCTTGAATGAAAACATCCGGCAGCTGCAGAGTGCCCTGACCATAAACCTGGAAAAATTGTCGCAGCTTCTGATGGTCCTTTTCCGCCAGACTTTTGCCCTGCTGCTGGTACCCCTGTTTGCCTTTTATATTCTCCGGGACAACACCCTCATTAAGAGGCGCTTCCTACAGCTTTTTCCCCTGCCGTCCCGCTATATTATGGAAGACACCTTACAGGAAATAGACCGGACCCTGGGGGCTTACCTCAGGGGAATCTTTATTATCAGCCTGTCGGTGGGTGTTATGATGTACCTGGGGTTACTGATCCTGGGAGTGGAATTTGCCCTTTTTTTCGGGATTATAAACGCCCTGACCAATGTTATTCCCTACTTTGGCCCCCTCATCGGGGCGGTGCCGGTTCTCCTGGTGACCCTTCTGCATTCTTCCGAGCTCTTCTGGAGGACATTACTCTTGATCGTGATTGTTCAGCAGATCGAAAGCCAGTTCATCGCCCCCCAGGTTTTAGGCCGCAGCCTGGGCTTTCATCCCCTCACCGTAATCATCGCCCTGCTTCTGGGGGGTATATACATGGGCTTTTTCGGGCTGATCGTCATCGTGCCCCTGGCGGCCATCCTGCGCATTATTTTCCGGCATTTTTCTCCGGCAATCGTCCGGGCCGTAAAAAAAGAACAGCTGGAAAAAAAATGATCCCCTATAATTTTCCTTTCAATTGACATCCTTAATAATTGCCGATATAATTGTTTTGATTAAAATCAGGAGGACAGAGATGAAAAGCAGCGAAATTCGGGATAAATTTTTAAAATTCTTCCAGGAAAAGGGTCACCTTGTTCTACCCAGTTCTTCTCTAGTACCTCAGAATGATCCCACCTTACTGCTGATCGGAGCGGGAATGGCCCCCCTTAAGCCTTATTTTACCGGGGAGAAAACCCCTCCTCATCCCCGGGTGGCAACCTGCCAGAAGTGTGTGCGCACTCCCGACATTGACAAAGTGGGTATTACCGCCAGGCATGCCACCTTTTTTGAGATGCTGGGCAATTTTTCCTTCGGTGATTACTTCAAAGAGGAAGCCATCAGCTGGGCGTGGGAACTGGTCACCCAAGGCTACAACATTCCCGAAGAGCGACTTTATGTAAGCATTTACGAAAATGACGACGAAGCTTTTGCCATCTGGAGGGACAAGATCGGCCTTCCGGAATCCAGGATATACCGCCTGGGTAAGGATGACAACTTCTGGGAAATAGGCCAGGGACCCTGCGGCCCATGTTCAGAGATTTACTATGACCTCGGTCCCGAGTACGGCTGCGGCCGTCCTGACTGTGAGGTGGGCTGCGACTGTGACCGTTTCCTGGAAGTATGGAACCTTGTTTTTACCCAGTTCAACAAAGAAGCCGATGGCAGCTACAAGCCCCTCGAGCAAAAAAATATCGATACCGGCGCCGGCCTGGAGCGGCTGGCCCTGGTGCTGCAGGGAGTAAGCAACCTGTTTGAAATAGACACCGTCAGGCCGGTCCTGGAACATTTTGCTTCCAAAGCCGGGGTTACCTATGGCCGGGACTGCAAAAAGGATATTTCCCTGCGCGTCCTGACGGAACACCTGCGTGGTGTTGCCTTTATGGTGGCTGACGGGATTATGCCCTCCAACGAGGGAAGAGGCTATGTCCTGCGGCGGATTTTGCGCCGGGCTGTAAGACACGGCAAGCTCCTGGAGCTGGAGGCTCCATTCCTCAGCGAAGCGGTCCTCCTGCTGGTAGAGCTTATGGGGGACGCCTATCCCGAGCTTAGGAAAAACAGTGACTACATTATGCGCGTCATCAGGCTGGAAGAAGAGCGCTTTAAAGAAACCCTGGAACAGGGCATGGATATACTGGAAAATCACATCGCCGCTTTGCAAGCAGGGGGAAAAGCGGTTCTCCCCGGAGAAGTGGCTTTCAAGCTTTACGATACCTACGGTTTCCCCCTTGATTTGACCAGGGAAATTCTCGGTGAAAGCGGCCTTTCCGTTGATGAGAAAGCCTTTGACAGTTCCCTGGAGCAGCAGAGGGAAAGGGCCCGTGGGGCCGCCTTGGGCACCCAGGAAGCCGGGCAGAAAAATGTCCTGTTATCCTTCCTGGTAAAAGGGATGGTTACGCAGTTTGTGGGCTATGATACGCTGAGCGCCGAAGGGGAGGTAATCGGCATCGTCGCCGCCGGCAGGGGAGAGCTTTTAGCGGAAGCGGATCTGCAGACCGGTGAGGAAGAGCTTTACCTGATCCTGGATCAAAGCCCTTTTTATTCCGAAAAGGGGGGACAGGTAGGAGATACGGGCCTTATCACCGCGCCGGAAGGAGTGGTCCTGGTTAAAAACACCCTACCCGGGCCCGGTGAGCAGATCCTGCATCTTGTAGAAATTAAAGAGGGCCGTATCCGCACCGGGGAAAGGGTCCGGGCCCTTGTGGAGCAAAAGCGCAGGCAGGATATCGCCAGGCACCATACCTCCACGCACCTTCTCCACCGCGCCTTAAGAGACCTCCTGGGCGAACACGTGCATCAGGCCGGTTCCCTTGTGTCCCCCGAGCGCCTGCGCTTTGACTTTTCCCACTTTACCCAACTGCAGGCCCAGGAAATTGCCAGGCTGGAGGAAACGGTGAACGACCTTCTGCAGAAAAATTTACCGGTGCAAACCTCCTATGTGAAGCTGGACCAGGCCCTGGAGATGGGAGCGATGGCCCTTTTCGATGAAAAATACGGGGAAAAGGTCAGGCTGGTGCAGATTGACGATTACTCCCTGGAACTTTGCGGCGGAACCCATGTGGGCTCCACGGGGGAGATAGGGGTGTTCAAAATTCTCTCCGAAGGCGGAGTGGGTGCGGGTATGCGCCGCATCGAAGCCCTCGCCGGGGACAGCGCTTACCGCTACTTTGTCCACCGCGATGAAATCCTTAAAGAAGTTTCCATGCTGGTGAAAGCGCCGGTGGAAAAGGTATCCGAAAAACTTCAGGAAATACTGGAATCCCAGAAAGAACTGCAGCGCAGGATCAAGCAGCTTTCCCAGAAATTATCCCGTCACCAGCTGGAGGGCATCCTGGAACAGGTGGATCATTCCCTGGGCGTGCCCGTGCTGAGCACCCGGGTGGAAGCGGAAAGCATGGAAACCCTGCGGGAGTACCTGGATAAGCTCCGTGATAAGCTGGGAAGCGGTATTATTATGCTTGGCTCCGTTACCAACGGAAAAGTGTTCCTCGCTGCTGCTGTTACCCAGGATCTGGTCAAGAAGGGCTTCCATGCCGGCAGGCTTATCGGGGAAGCTGCCAGGATCACCGGGGGTGGAGGCGGAGGCCGTGCTGATATGGCCCAGGCTGGCGGCAAAGACCCGCAAAAACTTCAGCAGGCCCTTGCCAGTGTGCTGTCGCTGGTACAGGAGCAGCAAAAGCAATAGATAGATAAATAAAATATATCTATAAGCCGGGGGAGGGGTGGCAATGGCTAAGGATAATAATTTCGACCATACCATGAAGTTCAATGTCAGGGCGGAAGAGGAAGTAAACGAGGCCCGCATGGTGCTGCAGGAAGTTTATGAGGCCCTCAGGGAAAAAGGATACGATCCTATCAACCAGCTCGTGGGCTATCTTTTATCCGGGGACCCCGCCTTTATTACCAGCCACAAAAATGCCCGCAGTAACATCCGCAAACTGGAGCGGGATGAACTGCTGGAAGAACTGGTGCGGGCCTACCTGAACAGGGAACTGGAAAAAGAAAGGTGAGCTTTATTTGGAATACCGCCTTCTGGGGAAGACAGGCCTGCATGTTTCCAGACTCTGTTTCGGCACTTTAACGCTGGGGCCCCTTCAGGCTGACCTTCCCCTGGAGCAGGGGGCAGAACTCTTGCAGGAGGCCTATGGCTGCGGCATAAACTTTTGGGATACGGCGGAGCTGTATTTTAACTACGCTTACCTGCGCCTCGCCCTTAAAAAAATCGGGGATGTACCTGTTATTGCTACCAAATCTTATGCCTATGACCGGGAGGGGGCCAGGGCCTCCCTGGAAAAAGCGCGGCGGGAAATGGATCTGGACGTTATTCCCGTTTTCCTTTTACACGAGCAGGAATCGGCGTTAACCCTACAGGGACATAAAGAAGCCCTGGATTTTTTTTTGGAAGCTAAAGGAAAAGGGCTTATTAAGGCCGTGGGAATCTCCTGCCACACCGTGGCCGCCGTGGAAGCTGCCGCTGATTTTGAAGGGCTTGACGTAGTTCATGCTATCGTCAACTTTAAAGGGATCGGTATCAAGGATGGTACCATCGAAGAAATGCTGGCGGCTATCGCCAGGGCCCACAGAAGCGGCTTGGGCCTATATGCCATGAAGGTTTTTGGGGGCGGGCATCTCATAGCCGAAGCGGAAAAGGCCTTTAATTTTGTCCTGGGCCTGGAAGAGCTGCACTCCCTGGCGGTGGGCATGGCCAGCTCCGAAGAACTGAGGGTAAACTTAAAGTATCTTCAGGGGATAAAACCGCCGGAGCATCTTGCCCTCAGGCTGGCCCGCAAAAAGCGGCGCCTGAAAGTGGAAGACTGGTGTATCGCCTGCGGTTCCTGTGTGGCAAACTGCCCCCAGCAGGCCTTGTTTCTGGAAGACAGCGGGGAACAGTTGAGGGCCGCCGTGGACCCTTCCCGTTGTATTCTTTGCGGCTATTGCGGTGCCTACTGCTCCGAGTTTTGCCTGAAGATTTTTTGACTAAATGTTTAAATTAAGTTATGATGGTTAGAAAAGAAGGGCAAACTCCATGAGAATATTGTGCCTGGATATAGGAGAAAAAAGAATAGGTGTGGCCGTAAGCGATCCCCTGGGCATAACCGCCCAGGGCCTGGAAGTGATCCAGCGGCAGAGCATCTCCAAAGACCTCCAAAAAATCCGCCAGCTGTTAAAGGATTACGAGGCCGAGGAAATTGTTTTGGGTTTTCCCCGTAACATGGATGGAACGGTAGGGGAAAAAGCGCGGGAAATCTTACAGTTCAAAGAGAGGCTGGCCGGCAGTATTTCTATCCCCGTGACAACTTGGGATGAGCGCTTAACCACTGTTGCGGCGCAGCGGACTTTGCTGGAGGCCGATGTGAGCCGCAAAGGGAGAAAAAAGGTAGTGGATAAGCTGGCCGCTGTTTTGATCCTGGAGGGCTACCTGCGGTATAAGCAGCGTGAAAATGGATAAACGATAAATAAATGCCAAACGACAAAAGGAAGGATGTTGTAAGATGGAAGAACGCGAAGAGATCATTACGCTGGTCGATGAAGAAGGGGAAAAATTTGACTTTGTGGTCCTGGATTATTTTAATGTAGAAAATCTGGAATATGCCGTTCTGCTGCCTTATACTAAAAACGGATCTCCTGCATTCGAACCGGAAGAGTGGGAAGACGAGGAGACAGATTCGCTGGAAAATGAAGGGGATGCAGTTATTTTTCGTGTCATCAAGGGAAATAACGGTGAAACCGTCCTGCACATGATCGAAGACGAGGAAGAATGGGATAAAGTGGTAGAAGTTGCCTATGAAAGGCTTCTCTCAGAGGAAGAGGAAGTGGACGAAACGGAAAAGTAACTCTTACAGGGGGAGGCAATTCTTTTATGCTCAGGTTAAAACCTTCCCATTATTTTCTAGTGCTGATCCTGGCGGTATTTTTTATCCTGTCCTTACTGGCCTACGAACGGATCAATTCTCTGCTGCTGCCGGTCAGTTCTTCAACTGAAGGCCGCCTGCAGGAGATCAATATACCCTTTAATTCCTCCACAGCGCACGTTGCGGCCATATTACAGCAGGAGGGCATCATCAAAAGCGGCCTGGTTTTTCGCCTTTATGCACGCTATAAAGGTTATGACCAGAAGCTCCAGGCGGGCAGTTATCTCCTCTTTCCGGGCATGCCCCTGGAGGAGATCCTGGATAAACTGCAGCAAGGGGTCATCTGGGAAAAAGGCCTCCGGTTTACCATTCCCGAGGGCTTTACGGTGGAACAGATCGCCGCCAGGCTGGAAAAAGAAGGGTTGGCCGAAAAGGAAGCCTTTCTTAATGCCTGCCTGGAGTATGATCGGGAGGAGCTCTTTGACTTCCCGGAGGCGGTGCCCCCCGGGGTGAAATATCCTCTGGAGGGCTACCTGTTTCCCGATACATACGAAATCCGTGAGGGCCTTACTGCTGAAGAGATCGCCGCTGTGATGCTGCGCCGCTTTAACGAAGTCTTCCATGAGGCTTTTCGCCTGCGTGCTTCGGAACTCGGGTTTTCCGTCCACGAGGTTGTAACCATTGCTTCTCTGGTGGAAAAGGAAGCCCGGGTGCCCCTGGAGCGGCCCCTCATTTCCGCCGTATTCCACAACCGACTGCAATCGAACTATATGCCCTTTCTGCAGTCCTGTGCCACCGTGCAGTACGTTCTCGGTGAAACCAGGCCATTCCTGACCTACCAGGACCTGGAGGTCGATTCCCCTTATAACACCTACCTGTATCCAAACCTGCCCCCGGGGCCCATCGCCTCTCCCGGGCGGGAGGCGCTGGAAGCGGCCCTTTATCCCGCTGACGTAAACTACCTCTATTTTGTCTATAAAGAGGACGGCAGCGGTGAACATTACTTCAGCACCACCCTCCAGGAACATAACCACCACAAAAGCCTTGCCCAGAGAAACCGGAACAAAAGATAAATTCCTGTATTGGTGTAAGCGACCCGGGTCCTTTCTTCCCCCGGGTATATTTATGCCAGAAATGGTAAAGAATAGCTGCAAAAAGGAGATCGTTTCTCTTTATGCAGAGATTAAGACGGCAGCAGAGAGTGTTATACGCAGCGCTCTTTTTTTCTATGATGATCGGACTGCTCCTGATCCGGCTTGGCCATATCCAGCTTTTCAGAAGCAGCAGGCTGGCCGCGGAAGCGGTGAGACAGCGGGCACAGGCCGTTATTCTCAACTACAACCGCGGCGATGTGCTGGACCGCAGCGGTATTTCCCTCCTCGGGGGCAAAGAGGAGAAAGTCCTGGTAGTGTTTCCGGCCCTGATGGCCAAAGGTGATGCCGAGGCTGTGGAGATAGTATCCCATTTTATTCCCCAGGCAGCCATGCCCGGAACCCCTTTTATCGCCCTGCGCGGTGTGGAACCCCATGAAGAGGAGCTCTTTAAAAACTTAGTCATCCCGGGCCTGGTGGTAACGGAAGCTCGGAGGCGTTACGGGGCCGATGCCCTGGCCACCCATGTTACGGGCCACACCGGGGCCTCCGACGGCGAGGGAAAAGTGGGTCTGGAACTGGTTTTCAACCGTGAGCTTAAAGGGGCCTCCCCGACCATGCTGGCCGCCGTTATCGACGGGAAAAAAAACCTCATCGGGGGCCTGGGTTACCGGCTCTGGGAGAGCAGGGAACAGCACCAGCCCTATGACCTTGTCCTTACCATCGATTACAACATCCAGCAAAAAGTCGAAGAGATCATGGATTCCCGGGTGGCCAGGGGGGCGGTGGTGGTCATGGATCCCCACAATGGTGATATCCTGGCTATGGCCAGCAGGCCCAACTACCTGCAGGCCCGCCTTCCCCTCTACCTTAGCGGCGGGGAGGAATATAAGGATTATTTAAGCGCCCAGCCCTTTATCAACCGCAGTATCTTAAGCTACCCTCCCGGTTCCGTCTTCAAGATCGTTGTTGCCGCAGCCGCCCTGGATACGGGAAAAGCCTGGCTGAGCCAAAAATATTACTGCCCCGGTTTTATACAGGTGGGGGATAAAACCTTCAGCTGCCAGCACGGCCCCCACGGGGAGGTGACCCTGGCCCAGGCCTTTGCTCACTCCTGCAACTCCGTTTTTATTGAGCTGGCCCTGAGCCTGGGGAAGGAAACAATCTACCGGTATGCCACGGCCATGGGGCTGGGAATGGAAACAGGCCTGCCCCTGGGCAGCGCAGCGCAGGGAGGGGAGGTAAAAGGGATGGTACCTCTGCCTGAAGAAATCCTATTTCTGGGGGATCTGGCCCTGGCGGCAATCGGACAGGGTCGGGTAGAGGCCACCCCCCTGCAGGTAGCCCGCCTTACCGCAGTGGCAGCCAATGGCGGCTACCTGGTGGAACCGCGGCTGGTGAAAGCCCTGCAGTCCAGGCAGGGACTGCAGGTAAAAAGGTTTCCTCCCGGGACCAGGAAGAAGATCTTAAGCCCGGTTACCGTGAGCAAGCTGCGCTATATGATGTTGGGTGTAGTGGAATATGGAACGGGCCAAGCGGCTTTCAGCAGGGTGCTGCTCCTGGGAGGTAAAACAGGGACAGCGCAGACCAGCAGGTTTTTAAACGGAAAACCCCGGACCTATTCCTGGTTTACGGGGTGTGTCCCGCTGGAAGAGAGCAGGGCCGTTATCACCGTTTTTGTGGAAGAACCCCTGCAGGGAAACGCTGCCGAAACTTTTAAACATCTGGCCCAGGCTATATATCCCTTTCTTATTTGATTTTAGTGCTGATAAATGGTAATATTAAGGGAAGAAATTTGAAAAAAAAGGCAGGAAACCTATGACAGGCCCGGCGGTTATTGAAACCCGCGACCTTAATGTCTACCTGGAAGAGCATCACATCCTGGAGAATATCAATATCAGCATCGCCTCCGGCGAAATGGCCGGCATTATCGGCCCCAACGGTGCGGGGAAGACAACCCTGATGCGCGTTCTTTTAGGGCTGGTCCGGGCCACTGCGGGACAGGTTAAAATTTTCGGCCGCACCCCGGAAATGCTGGGCGGCATGCGGGATGAAATCGGCTATATACCGCAGCGGCCTGTTTTTCACCGGCATTTTCCTGTTTCCACGCTGGATGTGGTTTTGATGGGCATGGTTACCCCTACTTCCCTGGGCAGACCCTTTTCCCGCCTGCAGCGGGAGAAGGCCCGTGACAGCCTGGAAATGGTGGGGCTGTGGGATCTGGAGGCCAAACCTTTTACGGAACTTTCCGGCGGGCAGCAGCAGCGTGCCTTCCTGGCCAGGGCGCTCTGCAGGGAACCCCGCCTGCTCTTGCTGGATGAACCCAACGCCGGACTGGATCTCCCGGCCCAGAGCCGCTTTTTTACCCTTTTGGGGGAACTCCAGCAGAGCCATAACCTCACCGTGGTAATGGTATCCCACGATTTAACTTTAATTGCCCGTTATGCCCACAAGCTGATCTGTATTAACCGCACCATGCACGTGCACGGAAGCCCGGCCGAGGTGCTCAACAGCCCTCACCTGGAAAAGGCCTACCGCTGCGAATTCGATGTCCTCTTCGGAAGCCGGGAAAGGGGGTAATACTGTGGAGATGCTGGCGTATAGTTTTATGCAGAGAGCCTTCCTGGCGGTCCTGATGGTAGGGCTGCTCTGCTCCGTCCTCTCCTTTTTTGTGGTCTTAAACAAGCTTTCCTTCATGGGCGCCGGTATTTCCCATGCCGTTCTCGGCGGTCTGGCCATCGGAGTTTTACTGGGAGTAAACCCCCTGTATACCGGCGGGGCCTTTGCTGTTTTGATCGCCCTGCTGGTCGGCTATATCAGTAAGCACAGCAAGATTGGGACAGATACCGTTACCGGTATCTTTTTTGTAACCGGCATGGCCCTGGGGATCACTTTAATCAGCTTTAAAGAGGGCTATTATCCTGAACTCTTCAGCCTGCTTTTCGGCAATGTCCTGGCTGTGAGCGCAGCGGACCTCCGTTTCCTGGGTGTCGTCATGGCTCTGGTGCTCCTCTTTATCTTCCTCTTCTTCAAAGAACTTTTAACAATCTCCTTCGACGAGGAACTGGCCCGCGCCAGCGGCCTGCCTGTAACACCTCTGTATTTGGGCCTGCTGGTTTCCGTAGCCCTCACCGTGGTAATCTCCGTGCTGGTAGTCGGAGTGAACCTGGCCGCCGCACTCCTCGTTATACCCGCCGCGACCGGCTTCAAGCTGAGCAGGAACTACCGCGTCATGCTGCTCCTGGCAGTTGCCGTGGGCCTTATAAGCGGCCTGGGCGGCCTGGTCATTTCCTACAATTTTAACACCCCTTCCGGTGCAGCCATTGTCCTCTGTGCCGCCGCCATCTTCTTCCTGTCTCTTCTGCGGAGCACTGCCGTCAGAATATGCTCCGCTCTGTTCTCTGCAAAAAAGACTGCGGACGCTTTCCCGGCAGCGAAGGAAAAAGTAAAAAAGCCGGGCAGGCAATAGTAAACTTCAATTACCCCAATATAAATCACATATTAACATAAGTTAACAGTAGAAAGCAGCTTTTTTTCAACAGTACCAATATGTGCATTTTTAGCTAAAATAAGCCAAATTATTTTAAAAACAGGAAGGAATTAGCATAAAAAAGTAGAATTGAAGAGTACATATAATAAACATATAAAGGAAAAATTTTCCAGTAATAAGTGTTAGCTAAAAACCCTGGTCTCAACATAGTACAATTTATATTTAAAAGGGTTTACTTTTTTTTCAAAAAGAGCAGCAGTTTAAAGTAAGAAAAGGAAGGGAGGCAATGGTTACTTTGCGTGTTGTATATACTTCTTTGAAAAAGCAGCTATCCTGGGAAGACCTGGACCTTGTCTCGCTGCTCAATTACTTTCGCTACTGCTCTTTGCTTGTTACTTCTTTTTTCTACTTTATGGGGCCTCCGTTTGTTCCTTTTTACCTTAAGGCAGGGGCATCTTTCTGCCTGTTCCTGGAGGCCTTCGTTTTTATCAGGGTCTACAAAGAAAATGAAGGTAGGTGGGTTAGAAAACTTTTAATCTTCATGGAAACCATTGGCCTGGCCTTTATCCTGATTCTTACGGGAGGGCTGGACAGTCCTTTCCTCTGGTACGCCATCAACCCTATCCTTCTCGCTGTTACACTATTACCGGTATATTTCTGCTGGGCCATGGTCGCTGTCTTTCTCTCCTGTGCCCTTTTTTTGCAGAGGTTTACTCTTTACGGACCGGAAAATGCCCTGCCGCTGTGGCCCAATCGCTCCATATTCTTCCTGATTTTTTTTCTCAGTACTTTTGCGGCCCAGATATTTAACTATCTTATCCGCAGGCTTTCCCGGCAGGCCAAAATCATGGAAAAACAGCTTAATCATATCAAGTCTCTTTACGAAGCCATCGAGGTTTTTTCTCATCACAACGATCCCCAGGAAGTTGCCAACCTTTTCGCTTCCTACAGTAGGACCCTGACCGGGGCCAACAAGGTAATTGTCTGGGTGGAAGGGCAGTTTGGTGCCAATGACCCGCTGAAGAAAAATTTTTACTCAGTACGGGGCCCCATGGAGGTCCTCTCCGAGGACAGCTGGTACCCCTATATCAAGCGTATGTTTGAAGAGAGGAAAACCGGCCAGGAAATAGATATTCACAGGCTTCCCTCGGGTTCGCACCAGGGCCTGGGGACTCTTATCACCGTAAAAGTTAAATCCAGTTCCAATATCTTCGGTGTGCTTTCTGCCTATTACCTGAACAACCGGGAAAACATGGACGAAGTAAAAAACACCCTTACATTTTTGGCAGATCTCTGCGCCGGGGCCCTGGAAAAACGTTTCCTGGAATCCCTGGCTGAGGAGTTTTTGCTGGTAGAAGAAAAGGATCGTATCGCCGGCGAGATTCACGACAGCGTAACCCAGAATATTTTCGGGCTGGTTTACGGGTTGGATATGCTGATCAAAAAAGAGACTCTTGATGAAGCCGTGCGTATGCAGCTCAAGCTCCTGCAGAAAACGGCCCAGAGAAGCCTTAGGGATCTGAGGCTGTCTATTTACTGCATGAGCACTCTTAAAAGCAAGACGGAGCCCTTCGTGGAAGAGGTAAAAAAATACCTCACCGACCTCGGGCAGCTTAACAATGTAGACGTAAAATTTAGCTGTAACGACGGTTTCGGACCTGTTAACTCCCTGACGAGAAAATCTCTTTACCGCATCATAAGAGAGGCCACCGGAAACGCTATTCGTCACGGCGGGTGCGACAGTATCCAGGTTTTTTTAAAGTCACACGGGAACAAGCTTAAACTTACTGTCGCCGATAATGGCTGTGGTTTTGAACCCACCGCCGTGGAACAAAAGGGAAAGTTTGGACTGGGCCTTGTTAACATGAAGGAACTGGCCAGAAACATAGGAGGAGAACTAACCATCGAGAGTGTGCCGGGGAAGGGAACGGTAATTTCCTGTGAAATTCCCCAGGGTCAGGAAAGAAAAGTTTCTAGCGGAGAAAGGAGGGGTTGATTGTATGAGGATCGTTATTATTGATGATCACCCCGTGGTACGCCAGGGCGTGCAGCAGACCCTGAGCCTGGAAAAGGAAATGGAAGTTGTAGGCACAGCCAGTTCCTGTCCGGATGGAGTGGAGCTGATCAACGCCCAGAAACCAGATATGGCCATCGTGGATATGAAAATGCCCGGCGGGGGCGGACTGGAGCTGATCCGCCAGGCCAGGAAACTGGTACCACAGTGCCGTTTTATTATCCTCTCCTCTTACGCTTCCCACCGGGAAGTCTCAGAGGCCGTTTCTGAAAATGTGGAGGGCTATATCCTCAAGGAAGCCCTGCCGGAGGAACTTATTGCCGCTGTCAGGCTCGTGGCCAGGGGCCGCCGTTATTATGATCCGGAGATCATGGACAGCATTGTGAGCAAAGAAGAGAAGGATCCCCTTAAAGATCTTACCGGCAGGGAACTGGAGATCCTCCAGGCCCTGGCTGAGGGGCTGAACAACAGGGCCATAGCGGAAAAGCTCTATATCAGTGAGAACACGGTCAAAAAGCATATCTGTAACCTTCTTGATAAGATGGAGTTTAATGACCGCACCCAGGCGGCCCTTTATGCTTTTTCCCGGGGGCTGAGCAAGGAACAGGGTATTTCTGAATAAGCCGGCAGGCCGCCCGGCCCGGCTAAATCATTAGAGACTTGATAAAGAGAAAATATATCGGCTCTTTAAAAACACCAGGCAGCTGAATGGTGTTTTTTTTATCTGTTAGGCCGCATTTTTACCATAATATATTTTGTAATTCATAACTTTTTCTTCATATAAAAGTGTGGTCTTAAGCGTAGAAATATTGTTGAAAAAAGAATTTTTTTATTCCGTACTACTTTGGGATTATTTATAAATCATCATTTCTGCCCATAAAAATTAGTTTTAAGCGTAATGTCTTTTTTGGCGTAACAGTTTAAAATCATAGTAGAAACCAGGATGGTTTTTTAAGAGACTATTAATGCACAAACCGCGATTATGCACATGCAGGCTAATAGCGTAGCGGCTATTCTTGACCCCGGCGAAAATATTATCGTAGGGGTGGAGGGAACGATAGGTAACATTTCCTTTAGCGGGACCGGCTGCATTAATGTACTGGGGGAAGAGCAGCAAAAATCGGAAAAAGAAACACCAGGAGAGGAAGAAGAATTGGAAGAAGAGGAAGAGACCGGGGACAGCCTGGTTATGCTCTCCGGTAAGCTTGCCGGTGAAGTTCCTGACGATAACGGAACAGGCGGGGATCTTGAAACTGGCGACGGAGATAGCGGAAAAAACGAGGTGCTCAATACCGGTTCCGGCGAAGTTTCCGGAAAAGATGATAAGAGCATCTGGCTGGAGCAGTCCTCGGCACTATTAGAAGGTTTACCGGTACTAATCGATAACAGCAATGACGGTCTCACGGACTGAGAAGAAAAGGCTTTCGAACTGCTGCAGGGTTGGCCTGTGATCATTGAGGATGACGCCGGTGATTTTAGGGCAGTAAGGTGGGGGATACGATGAACGATAAGCTGGGAAAAAATAAAAATCAAAAAAAGGAACAAAAAAGACCGGGGGCCCTGGTCCGCATGTTCGGAGTTTTGGGCAATATAATTTTTGTTTTAATGCTTCTGGTAATGTCGGCGCTGGTATTTTTTCTGGTACAGAGCAAGATCGCGGGAAACCCCCCCGGCGTGGCGGGTTACCAGATGCTCATAGTTATCAGCGGCAGCATGAACCCCACCTTCGATACGGGGAGCGTGGTATTTGTGCGACCAATGGACCCAAAAAACCTTGCTGCCGGGGATATTATTACTTTTAAGGGTTCCGGGGGAAGCGACAAATTAACAACCCACCGGATAGTGGACGTGCATACGGAAGACGGCCTTGGTTTTACCACCCGCGGGGATGCCAACAATGTCAATGACCCGAACATAGTTCCGGCCCGAAACGTAGTCGGGAAAGTGGTCCTGGCCATACCTTATGCCGGCTACCTGTTCAATTATGTGCAGACCAAAGAAGGTTATATAGCTTTAATCCTGATACCCGGAGTGCTGATCATTTTTACGGAGCTGTACAAGCTCCTTAAATATGCCAGGCAGGTTGACAAAAAAGAAAGCACCGGAAAGAAGGACAAAAGACTGGCTTCCGGAAAGCATCCAGAGGAGGCGGCAGCTGAAATAGAAAATGAAGAGGACGAAGCTGCCCTGCCCGGCGGGGAAGAACCGGCATTTGTTCCCTATTACGCTCATAAAGCAGGGTTTACGGCAGGTAATTATGAGAATGCTGACTACCCGGTCAGCCAGGTCCGTGACAGGCGTGAGAATGAAGTTAAAGAGGTGCTGGAGAAAGAAAAAATAATAGCTGCTGTGAAAAAAACTGCCGCAGTGGATGAATTAGCTTTTCTAAATAAAGCTGCGGTTGTGGATAAAACTGCCGTAGCAAATGAAGCTGCCGCTGTGGATGAAATAGCCGCTGTAGATAAAACTGACATCATAAAAGAAGCTGTCATTCTAAAAGAAACTGCCGTCGTAAATGAAGCTGTCGTCATAGATGAAATAACTGTTCTAGATAAGATAGCCGCTCTCCCCGCCCAGAGCAGCGAATTCACCCCCGTGACCAGCCGTAAGCCTTACCACGGCGGGAATGAAGAAGCCAGGGAAAAAATTTGGAGAGAGCGGGCTTTTGCCATCTTGAGCGGTCTGCCCGTGGTTGTGGATGAAAATGGAGAAGAAAGGGTCTGGAAAGAGCGTGCCTTCGCCATGCTGAGCGGTTTGGCCGTGGTTATTGATGATTCCGGGAAAGAAGAGGTTAGCTAGCCCTATGACCCAAAGAATCATGGTAAGTATAACAATCCTTACGCTTATGGCGGTGCTGATCGGCGGCGCCACCATGGCCTGGTTTACAGCCCAGGCGGAAATAACCGATAACGTATTCCAGGCCGGGACACTGACCATTGACGCACAAGAAACGTGGGCATACGAAAGCGGGCCGTTGACTAACTGGAACCCCGTTTTCAACGGGACAAGCAATAAAAACCTCAAAATTGGGGCAGGACTGCTGCAGGGTATGCCGGAATAGGTGATATCGGCAATGCACCTGTATTTATGGAAACAAGGGACATTAAAGGGTTTTTTTAAGGAAATACATTGAAAATTGTAAAAATCTGCAGGAATTTACATTACTTTCATCGAACTAAAGCATCAGAAAACGGTGGAAGAGAATGACGAGCTTTAGAGTTGCAGGGGCAAATAGGTTTTAATCTAAGGATCCCGGCCGGTGTTACCGGGACGACCGGAACCTGGTACAGCATGCCTTCTACCGAACGTCAAAAAACCCTTTTTATTTCTTATAGAGCACCTGTTATTTAAAAAAATTAAAGCGGGCGGTGTAAAAAAAATGGAGCGGAAGAAGCGTCTGGATGAAATACATGGGCAGATCATGGAGCTTAAAGATCGTTTTAAACATTTGGGCTACAGGCTGATCCAAGAGGGGGAAAGACTTAAAAACCCCGGTTGTCCGCCGGACGATGTTCTCTTTCAGGAGGTTGCGGAGGAGACCAAAAAATTTAAACTCCTGACGGAAAAACTGGCAGCGGCGGGAAGAGCATTATCCTGGTCCGGGCTTAATGGCGGAGTTGATTCCCTGGACAAAATGGAGGAAATGTGGAAAGGTCTTGCCGGGCATTTAACCTACCTATATGTACTGGAACAACAAACGGAGCAGGCCATTGCTCTTGTTAAAAGAGCTATGCAAGCAACCCTGCCGGGAAAACAATTATCGGCAGAACTGGAGTCTTTCAAGAAAAAACTGCGCTATTACGAAGAAGTTCTTTCCCGGAATGTGGATGATGAAGAAGCGGCGGAAATGCGCCGCCAGTTCTTGACGGGGGTTCACCCCCTGATCGCTTTTTTAAGGCTGGCGGAGGAGTACCTGGGAGACCATGAAGAAGCTTCAGAACTTTTTCTGGTGTCAGCGCGGGAATTTGGAAACTTGCTTACCGTAGCAGCGGCAAGGGGAAACCTTATTCTTCCTCAGTCAGATCAAAAAGGTGCAGAAAGAAATGAAGAGGAAGTAAAAATAAAATACGAAGCAAAAAAGGTTAAAGAAGTAGAAAAAAAGGAAAGCGGAAGTAAGAGTTACAGCGGTTATTTAGATGAAATGAATGTCGAACCGGTGGCCGGCAGGAAGCTGAATCAGCGTGAGAGGCTGGTAGAGCAGATCTTTAACCTGATCAGGGATGGTAAGCTGGGACCGGCTTTTTGGCTGAATTGTTACTGTGAACAGGTATGGGAAAAGGCGCCGCTGCCTTCCTGGCTGATAAAAGCCGTAGAGATTGCGGAAGTTGTCGAAGGCGATGGCGGCGTGGCCGCCGGATGGCTTTCTTACATTTACAAGCACAATAATTTTGAGAGCCTGCTGGAAAAGAAAACTGGAGGAGAAAATAAGTTGGTGTTCAGTCTTTTCTCAGCTGCTTCCCTGTTGAGACCGGCCCTGGTGGCACCCGGAAGTGGTGCACCTCTCCTCCTGAAAAAAATAGGTGGTCTGCCCGGGGGTATTCAGGAACTCTGCGCTGTGCTGGCCGGTAACGGGGAGCAGGTTGGATTGGATTGGAAAAAGGAATTACAGGCGCTCTCCCACGAGGTAACGACCTGGCAGAAACGGAACCAGAAGTTGACCCTGGCCTCCCCCCTGGCGGTAAAGTTATGGGAGAAGATGCAGGAAGAAGGAGAATTACTCTATAAACTCCTGCAGCCTGTGAAAGAAAACGCAAAGGGTGCCCTAGAAGATATCCGCATGCTTGTCTCCTACCTGCGTGAAGAAAACAATCTCAAGAAGGAAGTGGCCGATCTTTATTACGGAATGCAGGATTCAAAAGAGTCCCTGGAAATTTTCCATATACCTGGGTCCTGGCAGGTGCTGGCCCGTTTAAGAGAGGCTTTAAAGCTGGCTGAACGCTGGTTAAAGCTCCACGAGAGAATTACCAAAAATAAGGAAGCAAGAACTCCCCAGAAAGATGATTTGCGGGAACCCCTGTTGTCAGCCAGGAAGGACCTGGAGGGGGCGGCCAGGAAGTATGGGGATGATACCATGGTTAGTGCGGGAATCGCTTTATGCGAGCGTGTGTTTGATTCCCTGGAAAAATATTTTCAGGAAAGAAGGACGGAAATTCCCACAGCAGAAGTACTGTCTGCTCTGGAGTTGAGCAAGAACCCCCAGTTGAAACTTAAACCATCCTGGAAGCCTAAAGCAGAAACTGTGGAAAAGCTGGGAAAAGCCCTGGTGGAACTTTTAAATGAAGGAGAAGTAAATACCGGAAAGGCAGAGACAAAAAACGATGATCTGGAATTTGCTGTGAGAAAAGAGGCCGGCACTTATAATCTTTCGAATAACGATACAGCACTTCCGACCCCTAATCTGAGAAAGACGTGGGAAAGAGATGAAGTATTATCACCACAGGAACGGGATTTTTTAATGAACACCCTGAGAAGCTTTTATAAGGAAAGAACCGAACAGCAACAAGACTTAAATGAAAGCTAAAGAGAAAGGAATGATTAATTCCTTGCCTTCTCCTATCAATGCTACGGGAATACTTTTACACGGCAGCTTGAAGGAGCCTCCTCTTGCCGAAGAGGCCTTAAGGGCCTTAAATTCAGAGGCTTATTCTTCGGCGGGGTTTAAAAAGGCTGCCGGTTCGGATTATTACTCCTACAGGCAGCTGGAAGAACTTATTTGTACCCTCACGGAAGCTGAGGATGTCCTGGTGGTTAATAACCTCATGGCGGCGGCCTTTCTAGTTTTCCATACCCTGGCGCGGGGCAGGGAGATTATTGTTTCCAGGAGGGATCTGCACCAAAATGCTTTTTCCGCTTCCCTGGCCGGGGTTGCCCAGAGTTGTGGGGCATACCTGAAAGAAGTGGGAGGGAAGGAAACCGCCGCACCCGGGGATTATCAGGGTGCTGTTACGGAGCAGTCGGCCCTGTTTTTGACGATTAACAGTCTGGGCAGTTCTAAAAGGGAAGCTTTCCATGAAGGTATGCCTGCCGGCTTGGGGAAGCCTGAGCTGGCAGTGGTGGGTATTCTTGATAATGCTGCGCTGCTGGATCTGGCACCTTTCGGGCTGCCCGACGTGCTGCAGGTCCAAAAGCTGATCACCGGAGGGTTTGACATTGTTGTTTTTAGGGGCGATAAGCTCCTGGGAGGGCCCCCGGCAGGAATTATAGCCGGAAAAGGCAGGTATCTTTCCCTGCTTAAGCAGGCAACGCTGGCTTCCGCTTTAAGCGCTGGCAGGATCGATAGGGCGACGCTGGAAGCGACTTTGGCATTATACCTGGACAAGGAAGAGGCTCTGAAGAAAATCCCTTTGCTGAGCATGATTTCGGCGCCACCCCCCCGTATTGAAAAACGGGCCTGGAAACTTGTTGAAGAGCTGAAGGATTCACTGGAAGGGGTGTTTAATATCAGTATGACTGCCGGGGAAGCCCATATCACTGAGGAAAGCAACGGTCTGGGGGCACTCCCCAGTTTTCAGGTGTCTATCAGTTCAGAGAAGCTTTCTGCCGCTCAGATTTCTGAACTGCTGACTAAAGGTAATCCACCGGTAATTCCATGTGAATTGAAAGAGGCGATTTTGCTTGATCTCAGATCTGTCCAGGAAAAAGAAGATGATCTTTTACTTAATTCCATACTTGATTCCCTGGGAGGAGACCGCAAGGAAATCCGGGTGCTCGATACAGTTCCCAGTCCCATCTGGACGTTAAATGAAGAGAATACCTTTATTTATGCCAACAAAGCCTGTGAGAATTTCTGGGGGTTGGAGAACAGCAGCATCTTAGGTAAAGCAATAAGTGAGATTCTTGCCCCGGGAGAGGCAGGAGCCTTATTAAAGAGTATAAAGACGGTAATGAAAAGCAAAGAAAAAATCGCCATCGAACTAAAGATGAAATCTTTTGGGAACAAGGATAAATGGATGGATATTATTCTTGTACCGCTCTTAAATGGTCAGGAAGAAATTTCCGGGGTTACATTTACGGCGCATGATGTTACAGAGCGCAAGCGTACTGAAGAAGAATTGAAATATATCAGTATGCATGATTCACTGACGGGTCTTTATAACCGGGTTTATTTTGAAGAGGAGATGCGTCGGCTAAACACTCACCGGCACTACCCCCTAAGCATTATTGTCTGTGATGTGGACGGTTTGAAGTTTACAAATGATATCCTGGGACATGAAAAAGGAGACAAGCTTTTAAAGACGGCGTCTAATCTTATTAAAAAGCCTTTTCGTACATCCGATGTGGTGGCCAGGGTAGGAGGAGACGAGTTTGCCATTATTCTGCCCCGGACCAATGAAAAGACCGCGGAGGAGATCTGTGAACGTATAAAAAAGAATGTCGAAAAATACAACCAGGAAAAGAAAGGTATTCCCTTGAGCCTTCCCCTTGGTTTTGCCACAGGAGAAGAGGCCTCCGGGGGAATTCTGGAAATATTTAAAAATGCGGACAGCAATATGTATAAAAATAAATTTGCCCATGGCAAAGCAGTGAAAAGGCAGGTTTTTGAATCTCTGCTGGAAATTCTGGCGGAGAAAGACTTTATGAGCAAGAGTAAAGCAGAACGACTGCAGGAAATGCTGCTGTTGCTTGGACAGGCTGTGGGGATGTCACCGGGGGAAATAAAAAATATTTTATTGCTGTCCAGGGTATATGATATTGGCAAGGTGAATATCGATGATTCCATTCTCTTTAAAGAAGGAGCGTTAAGTGACGCAGAGTGGGAGGAAATTAAACGCCACCCGGAAACAGGTTATCGTATTGCCCGTTTTTCAGCGGAAATGAACCCCATCGCCGATTTCATTATGCAGCACCATGAATGGTGGGACGGGAATGGTTATCCTGCCGGCTTAAAGGGGAAGGATATCCACCTTTACCCCCGCATTTTGGCTATTGTGGACGCCTATCAGGCCATGACCAGTCACAGGCCTTACAGGGAGCTACTTTCCCGTGAAGAAGCCATTCAGGAACTGAAGAGATGCAGCGGAATTCAGTTCGATCCCCGGCTGGTAGAGATCTTTATAAACTTAATCGACCAGGAGAACTTAGTTTAATTTATTCAAGTTTACGGGTTTTAAGGTAGAGACAAAAATGTGTCAGCCGTAAGGGAGTGAAAAGAAATGGCAGAAGTGGTTATTACCGGTTTAGGTCCTGTGGCCCCCAACGGTGTAGGTAAAGAGAGCTTCTGGAATGCCCTTAAAGAAGGGAAGTCGGGTATTCGCCGCATCAGCCGCTTTGACCCGGACGGTAGTATTTCCCGGATAGCCGGTGAGGTTCCACCTGAATGGGTGGAGGCTATCAGCCCCTTTCCCGGAACAAAAAGAGCCTGGAGCACCCATATGGTTATAACTGCGGCACACCTGGCCATGGATGATGCTGGCATAAGCAAAGCGGAATTTTCCAAGAGCCTGTCCGGTATCTATGTGGGGATCAGCACCAATGACATGGAGTTTGGTGAACGGGAATATGAAACGTTTAAACACTCCGGTTCCACCAAAGCTAATGTTATCTCTTCTTCCTTTCCTCATGCCGCTGCCAGTGAAATAGCCGGCGAATTTAAGTGTGCGGGGCGGGTAATGACTGTCTCTACGGCATGTTCTTCCGGTATTTTGAGTATCATCTCTGGTGCGGAATCTATCCTGAGGGGCGAGAACGATCTGGTTTTAGCCGGCGGAGGGGATGCCCCCCTGACTCCCTTTGTTGTTTCCTGTTTTTCCTCTGCGGGCCTTCATCCCACCTCTTATAATGACAGTCCCCTTATGGCCAGCAGGCCTTTTGATGCTAAAAGGGACGGAGGCGTTTTATCCGAGGGGGCGGGAATGATCGTTATCGAAAACTCCGAGAGGGCTCGTTTAAGGGGGGCAAAGGTTTATGCCAGGATCAGCGGCTGGGGAGTTGCCAACGCCACTTCCCCGTTGTCTGTGACTTTATCTTTTGTCTCTTCCATAACCCAGGCTCTGCAAAAAGCCAAACTACCCCTGAATATGCTGGATTATATCTGTGCCCATGCACCCGGCATTAAATTTACAGATAAAGTCGAAACAGAAGCGATTAAAAATGTTTTTGGACAGTACGCTTACAACCTGCCGGTTAGCTCCATTAAATCTATGATAGGCAACCCCCTGTCTGCGGCAGGCCCTTTGCAGGTAATTACCACAGCCCTGGTTATACAAAATAAGTTTATCCCACCCACCGTAAACTATGAGCACCCTGACCCGGCCTGCGATCTGGATTACGTTCCCAACAGGGGGCGTGTGGCCAGGGTAAGAAATGCCCTGATAAACCTTTTAGGTGTTGGTGGCTGCATTGTTTCCATGGTTATAACCGAGCCATAGAGAATGGAGAAAAGTATGATTATTTTTACTATTGTATTGTTAGCTCTGATAGCAGTGGCTCACGTAGTAATGGGCACAATTATTTATAAAAAGGCTCCCCGTGCTATGCTCAACCGTTTATGCCTGGGTTTTGCGCTAAATGCCAGTTTATGGAGTGTTTCTGTTCTTTTTGTTATTCTGCAAAATGATTACGAGCAGGCCCTTTTCTGGATTAGAATGTCACATGCCTTGGCGGCGACTACACCCTCGTTTATGTTTGCCCTGGTTTATTGTTTTAAAGCCGGGATTAAGTATCCTTACAGAAAAGTGTTCTGGGTTTTTTTGTTCAGCCTGGCACTGGCCTTGTTGTGTTTGACGCCTGCCGTTATTAAGGATGTAGTCCTGGCCGCGGAAGGTAAAATTAAGATTTATGGCCCCGTTTTCCCTCTTTATACGATCTTTTTCGCAGTGGTGCCTGTCCTTTCCCTGTACAACCTTTTCCGGCAGCTGCGCCAGTCACGGGGCCTGGTTCGTTTCCAAATACGTTATTTTTTCGGTGGTATTCTTATTGCTTTTATTTTAGGTAGCCTTGTTAACCTTTTTCTTCCGCTGATGGGCATTACAACAGATAACCTGCGCAGTTTGGGGCCTGTATTTACGCTTATAAGCGTTATCTCCATTACTTATGCCATTGCTAAGTACCGTCTGATGGATATAAGCTTAGCCCTTCGCCGGATCATTGCCAATTCCCTGTCCATAATGCTGGTGGCCGGGATTTATATCTTGGCAATTTTCCTGGCAAAAAAGCAATTTATGGCTTATTCGGATTATTTAACATTATTTTTAATTATTCTGCTGGTTGTTTCATTCCAGACAATAAAGAACCAGGTACAGTCATTAATTGACCGGTACTTTTTCCGTGGTGCTTATAATTACTTTACGACTCTGAGAAATGTTACTAAAGCCATGGTTTCCATTCTTAACAGGGAAAAGCTCCTTTCCTTTCTGACAGACAAGATTATGGAGACTATTTATATCCGGGGGGCTGCTTTTTTTCTAAGGGAACAAGACGGCTCCTTTACCGCTGTAACAAAAAAATATCTAGCACCTTTTCTTCCTTTGGAGAAAGAATACAGCAAATTGGAGCCCGAAAACCCCCTGATCCTGCTCCTGGAAAAAAGGGGAGATGTACTGCTGAAAACTGATTTAAGGGGCGTTGAGCCTGAAGAAAAAAGAGAACTTCTTGTGGGAGAAATGAAAAAACTTCATTCTGAAGTGGCTGTGCCGCTGTTTATAGAAGGGAAAATGGACGGTGTTTTTTTCCTGGGTTACAAATTGTCGGGAGAGCCGTATTCCAAGGAGGATGTAAACCTGCTTTCCACTTTAAGTTATCAGATTGCCGTTTCTCTAAAGAATGCCCGGCTTTACCATGAGATCCTGGAGATTAAGCAATATCTGGAGAATGTCCTGGAAAATATGGGTAACGGGTTGATAGCCGTTAATGCGGGGGGAAGGATCACTACTTTTAACAGCACAGCGGAGAAACTTACAGGTTTAAAAGCCAGGGAGGTACTGGGTAAAAAGGTGGATAAAACCCTTGATCCCGGGTTGTCCTGGCAGTTGCTGCAGACCTTAAATAACGGTCAGAGGAGAAGTGAAGTGGAAGTAGAGGTGCCGGTAGGTAACTTGACATGCTTTTTGTGCTGCAGCACGGCCCTGGTAGAGTTGAACGATTCAAGGGAACGCGGAGCGATTATGGCTCTAAGCGATATCACCCGTATTAAAGAGCTGGAGAGAGAAAAAAGCGAAGTGCAAAGGCTGGCTTCCCTGGGGGAAATGGCCGCAGGAATGGCGCACGAAATAAAAAACCCGCTTGTATCCATTAAAACCTTTGCGGAACTCCTGCCAGAAAAATACGAAAACCATGAGTTTCGTTACAGTTTTTCCCAGATAGTATCCCAGGAAATAGAACGTATCAACAACCTGGTCATGGGGCTTCTTAAAATTTCCAGAGATCAGCAGGTCTATAATTATGATGAGGTTAATATTGAAGTTCTGCTGGACGAAATTTTTCTTTTAGTACTTCCCCAGCTTAATGCGCAAAATATAGGCGTTTATAAGCATTATGAACCGGACGTTCCCGTTATTCAGGCTGACAGGGAACAGTTAAAACAAGCTCTTTTTAATATATGTTTAAATGGAATTCAGGCCATGCCCGGGGGTGGGGAGCTGAGGGTGGAAATTTTACCTGTTATGGTTCTCGCTGGTGAGACGGCCGGCGTTCTTTCCCCGGGGAAAAAGGTAAAGATAGTGATTGAAGATACGGGAATAGGGATTTCTTCTCCGGAAAAAGAAAAGATATTTGATCCATTTTTTACTACCAAGGCTGATGGGGTGGGAATCGGCTTGAGTATAAGCCATCGTGTGATCACCAGCCATGGGGGGAGCATTCAGGTCCGCAGCAGTAAAGGTGAAGGGACTGTTTTTGAGATTTACCTTCCGGCCGGGGATTAATTAATTTGCAGGGTGTTATTCAAAAATAAGTCGCGAGAGATAGATTATCCACATTGGAAAGGCAGTTGTATAAGTTGAAGCTGGTTGTGCTCATTTCCCAAAAAGAAAGTATCTTAAGGAAAATTAAAGAGTTTATCCCGGAAGACTATATCCTCCTGGAGGGTGAACCCGGGCCGAAAGGTTTACAGCTGCTGGGGAATATAGTTTCCGGTGTTATCCTGGTGGATACCAGTATCCACGGTATTCAAATGTGGATCGGAGAGGCCTTGCGGCTGAGAGCTGATTTAACCTACCTGGGAATTGCCGATAGAGCGGCTGCTGAAAATTTTCCATTCCCATTGTTTTATGACTTCATTTCTCCGCCTTTTAATTCCCGGCAGGTAAGCAGTTTGCTCGAGCGGGCCTGGGAAAGGGGTCAGCTTAATTTTGAACTTAAGACGCTTAAAAAAAATCCCGGGGGTAATGATGTAAACAGCTCTTTAAACAGCTCTTCCTCCCATCGCCTCAAGGAGCATGTTTTGTGTGAATTCTCCAGGGCGTTGAGTAATAATTTTAACCGGAACCGTCTCCTGGAGCTTTTTATGGATGCCGTTGCAGAACTGGTACCTGTGGGGAAATTATCACTTTTGTTATTTAACGAGAACCTGAATAAGTTTATAATTTCGGCGCAAAGAGGGCTGGATCCGCTTTACTGTTCCGGATTACTGTTTAATCCTTCCTCGGGGCTGCTTGCCTGGTTAACCGGGGAGGGACGCATCCTTCGTACCGAAGAAGCAGCGGGCTTTGCTAAAACTTCCTCAGAAGTCCTCCAGGAGATGAAGCTGCTGCAGGCTGTCGTTTGTATACCGCTGGTGGTCCATGGGCAGTTGGTGGGAACTCTTAACCTGGGTCCCAAGGTGACCGGTTCGCTGTTCTCTGACGATGAGCTTGAGGTGCTTTATATACTGTCCGGAAATGTTGCTATGGCCTTACGAGATATTGAGCTGCATCACCAGATACGCTATCAAAAATATTTTATTGAAAATATTCTTCAGCGTATGAATAGCGGTGTTATAGCTATAAACCAGGAAAATCTGATCATAACTTTCAACTATCGCGCCGGAAAAATACTGTCTTTTCAGCCGGAAGAGGTAATGGGTAAGGATCTGCGTTGTTTGCCCAGCCCCCTTGGAGATTTGCTCTATGACACCCTTACTATGGGCAGGGTGTATCATAAAGAGGAGATTATACTGGCATTCGGGCATATTCCCCTGGAATTCAGTACCTATCAATTGCTGGATGAAGAGCGGGCTGTTGCCGGGAGTGTGATGATCTTTGATGATATATCAGAAAGAAAACAGCTGGAGGTAGAGCGCCGCCAGGCCGATCAACTGGATGTTCTTAACAAGTTTGTGGGGCAGCTGGCTCATGAAATTAAAAATCCGATGGTGGCTATACAGACTTTTTGCGAACTTTTACCGGAAAAATATGAAGACAGCTCTTTCCGTGATTTTTTTACCCATACCGTTCGCCAGGAAGTTCAGAGGTTAAATGAACTGGTGGAGCAGCTTATTGCTTTTTCCACTTCACTTTCCTACAAGTTCATGCCTGTAGAGATTCATGAGACCCTGGACAGGGCCCTCTTAATGCTGCAGGAACAGGGTAAGGGGCAGAAGACCTCCGTTAATACTTCTTATTCACCGGATAAGTTTAACATTAGGGCTGATAAAATCTTACTGGCCAGGTCTTTTTCTTATCTCCTGAGAAACTCTTTTCAGGCTATGGAAAAAGGAGGCAGCCTTTTTATCCATACATTTTTTGATGGCTCTTTATTTGAAAATGGAGGCGTTGGTATTCACTTCTGGGATTCCGAAACAAAAACGGAGATCAGTAACGTGGAGAAATTATTTAATCCCCTTTGTGCCCGGGAGAGCGGGTATATATCCCTGGAGCTGCCGGTTTGCCGTAAAATTATTGAGGATCACGGCGGACATGTCCGAGCGTCTTTAACCAAGGACAAATATCTTAAGTTTGAGGTATATTTGCCGATATTTTCTGGTGAAGGGGGTGAAAATGTTGCCACATAAGCCCAGAATACTGATCGTCGATGATGAACTGGGACCAAGGGAAGCGCTGAGGATGATTTTATCTGATGATTACGATGTGGTTGCGGCCAGTAACGGGAATCAGGCCATGGAAAACCTTTCCCGGTTAGAATTTGATCTGGTGATACTGGATATCAGGATGCCCGATATCAGCGGTATTGACCTTCTGGCCGAGGTGAGGAAAAAAGCTCCGGATACGGAGGTTGTTATGATTACCGCTTATGCCTCCGTGGATACGGCTACCAATGCCCTGCGACTCGGTGCCCTGGATTATCTCATTAAACCATTTGATCGGCATTCCGTGAAGGAGGCCGTGGAAAAAGGCCTTTCACGCCGCAGTAAAACTAAAACGCTTAAGAGTAAGCTGGACGAACTTGAGCTTGTCAACGAGTCCCTGAAAGCGGAAGCTGAAAATGCTTACAATAATATCCACAAGCATTATACGGAAACGGTGCGGTCGCTGGTAACAGCCATCGATGCTAAAGATTCCTATACCAAGGGGCACCAGGAAAGGGTCGCCATTTATGCTATGCTCCTGGCGGTGGAAGTAAATCTTTCTGTCGGTGAAATGAGCCTGCTCCAACAGGCAGCGGTACTCCATGATATAGGAAAGATCGGGGTGCTGGAGAACATTCTCAGGAAAAAAGGGCCGCTTACACCGGAGGAGTTTAAATTAATTAAACAGCATCCTGTCATTGGGGCGGGGATTATTTCTCCTGTAGAGTTCCTTAAAGAAGCAGTCCCCATAGTTCTTCATCATCACGAGAAATTTGATGGGACGGGCTATCCCCGGGGTCTTAAGGGTTTGCACATACCAGAAGGTGCCAGGATCATCACAATTGCCGATGCTGTAGATGCCATGTTAACTGAACGCCCTTATGCGCAGGCTAAAACACCCTCGCAGGTAAGAGAGCAGCTGCTCCTCTGCTCGGGAACACAGTTTGATCCCCGGCTGGTAAGGATTGCTTTAAAAATAGACCTGCCTTCCAGACGTATACTCTAAAATAAATAAATAACATAGAATATCATAAAAGATTCCTTAAGGAAGGTTTAAGGGTCTTTTTTTCTTTATGGGCAGGTGATATAATTTTTAAATAGTAGTTTCTGCCTGTTTTTATCAGCCTGAAAGGAGATTAAACTGTGAAATATATAGTGATCCTGGGGGACGGTATGCCTGATTATCCACTGGAGGAACTGGGAGGGAAGACGCCCCTGCAGTATGCCCGTACCCCTTATATGGATAAGCTTGCCAAACAGGGGGAGATGGGCATGGTCAAGACTGTACCCCAGGGCATGCCGGCGGGGAGCGACGTGGCCAACCTCTCCGTGATGGGCTACGACCCGGCAAGATATTATACCGGGCGCTCTCCCATCGAAGCGGTAGCTATGGGTGTAAAGCTGGCCGAAGAGGACATGGCCTTTCGCTGTAACCTGGTAACGCTTTCCGGGGAGGGGCCTTATAAAAAAAGAAGGATGCTTGATTACAGTTCCGATGAGATCAGCACCCCCGAGGCCCGGGAAATTATAGAAGAAGTAGCGGCAAGGCTGGGAAATGAAACTTTTAACTTCTATACCGGCATCAGCTACCGGCATCTGATGGTCTGGAGGGGAGGGCCGGACGGCTTTGACCTTACACCACCCCATGATATTACGGGTAAAGAGATTGCCGCCTATCTTCCCGAGGGAGAGAATGGCCCGGTATTGCTCCGGTTCATGGAAGAGAGCTGCAGCTTCCTGCCTGAGCATACTGTCAACAGGGAGCGCCAGTCCCGGGGGCTTAGACCGGCTAATTCCATCTGGTTATGGGGGCAGGGGAGGCGGCCCCGCCTGGATAGTTTTAAAGAAAAATACGGGGTGGAGGGGGCGGTTATCTCCGCCGTGGACCTTATTAAAGGCCTGGGTATCCTGGCCGGGCTGGAGGTTGTAAATGTCCCCGGAGCTACGGGGAATATAAGCACAAATTTCCGGGGGAAGGCCCTTAAAGCTGTGGAAGCATTAAAGGAGGGCCGTGATTTTGTCTTTATTCACATCGAGGCTCCCGACGAGGCCGGACACCGGGGAGAACTGGAAATAAAAATAAGGGCCATCGAAGAGATCGACGAGAAGGTGGTGGGGGAAGTCCTGCGCGGGCTGGAGGAGTTTCCGGAGTACAGGCTCATGGTCCTCTCCGACCACCCCACCCCGCTTACACTGCGCACGCATACGGCGGAACCCGTGCCTTTCTGCATCTATAATAAGGGAGACGCTGTCAAAAACCCGCAGGGCGAATTCAGCGAAAGCTTTGCCGCCGGAGGGGTATTCTTTCCGGAAGGTTACCGGCTGATGGATCATTTCCTCTAAAAAAGGAAATTGTTTTTTAATGTTGAAATAATAGTTAAATTTAACTTAATTATTCTAGGCTGGATAAAGGTGTAAAATTTATGAGTGAAAGTAAAAGTCCTTTTAAAGGGGAAATAAACTTAATCCCGGGGGATCTGCTGGCATTACGGCAGAAAAAAAGGGAAAAGTATTTCTTGTCAGTAGGGCTGTCTATAACCGTGCTTTTTTTTGTAGTACTTTATTTTTATCCCGAAATTATAATACGCAGCTATGAGCATGATCTGGCGCACGGGAAGGAAATTCAAGACAGGGTGAAAAATCAGGAAGAGCAGTATAAATCCTTATTATCCAGGAAAAAGGAATGTGAACATGTTGCAGAGGTATTTAAAAAAATTGAAAAGCGCACCATAAGCATCGAAGAACTTTTAAATACATTCAGTTCCGTATTGCCCCGGGATATTAAAATAGAGTCTTTTAATCTACAGGGCAATGAGAGAATCGATATTTCTTTTCAGGTTCATAATCCTGTCCAGGTTGCCGAGCTGATAGTCATTTTAAATAATTTAAAAACCTTTAGAGTGGAAAATCCTGTAAAGATGCCCCTGCGAGACCGGGAAGAAATTGTTACGTTTATTCTTTATTTCAACTAAATAGTATTTACCGGAGGTAAAATGGAAAGATTTATTTCAGCTTTAAAACAAAAGAGAAGGGCAGTTATCTTTCTTTCCATATTAGTAGTGGCAGCATACTTCTATATGCAGCATGTTTTTTTAAACCAAATGTTTAGATTGCAACAGGTAATCCACCAACTGGATATACAAAACGAAACTACTGCTCGCTTTTTCAGTTTGCAGGAAGAGATTTCCCGCCTGGAGGCCGAGGTGTCGGCGTATGATTTTGAAATAGCGGCGATGAAAGCTTCACTGCTCCCTTATTTGGATATACCCGGTCTGACGGTAGGACTTTACCGTCTGGTACAAGAGCACAACCTGACAGGGGATTATCTAATTTTTGACTCTTTAATTAAAGAAGAAAATTTTAGTTACTGTACCATGGAGTTGGCTGTAATCGGAGCTAGTGAAAATGTTTATAATTTTCTCGTTGAACTGGAAAGGCCTCCCCTGAGCTTTGGTTTCGTTGATCTTCTTCTCAAAACGGCAGGAGAAAATACTTTAGAAGCCAGGCTGCTGCTGGAGGTTTATGTCCTTCCTCAACCGGAAAGCGAACCGACTCCATACAAGTTCTTCACTGGAGAGTACGGATATCCTCATCCCTTTGATATGTTTGGGCTTGTAAGAGAAGCTGACCGGGAAGACTTTTAAGTTTTGGGAAGCACAATCCTTTTTCTATGGCTGCTTTTCTGGCAAATATTTTACCCCTCTATGTCCCACGGATCAGCCTTGGCCGGATTTCTTACCGGGGGAGGTTTATTTTATGCTATCGCTCTTTTGAGCCGGAACGGGATGGGGGGCGGTGACGTCAAATTAATGGCTGTCCTGGGTTTGGGGGCAGGGTGGCCTTACGTGATTGTGGTAGTACTGCTGTCATTTGTACTGGGGGCTGTTACGGATCTAGTTTTACTGGCTTTAAAACTTACCACGCGTAAATCGCCCCTGGCCTTTGCTCCTTTTCTTTCCCTGGCCTTCCTGCTGTCAACTTTCTGGGGGGCGAAGATCTGGCAGTGGTATTTTTCTTTTCTGTAATTAATTCCCGGGGGAAATAAGATTGGAAGAGGTTTACCATGTTTAAGTTCGGACTATAATGATGACCCGTAAGATCATGGACGTTGTATAAAAATATTTCTCCTCCTTATAATACCTTTATTGACAATATTTACTTATGATGCTATACTGCTTGGTAATAATATAGGAGTTTTAAAAATTTTTTAGCGATAAAAGTCGATATTTTATTATGTTTTTCGGGGAGGAACCGCTTTTGATGCGGGCAGTTAAAAAAAGGCTTGGGGACATTTTAATTGAAATCGGAGCTATTACGGAAGAACAGCTTAAGGCAGCGCTGGTGGAGCAGAAAAAAAGCAAAAAACGCCTGGGCCGGGTTCTTATTGAGAAAAATTTTCTTTCTGAAGAAAAGTTATTGAAGGGCCTGGAGGAACAGCTAAAAATACCGCGGGTTGATTTGGACAAGCTTACTATAAATACGGAAGCGGTTTACTCCATTCCTTATACGATGGCCAGGAGATATAATGTTCTTCCCGTTAAAAGGGAAGGGAAGAACCTGACTGTGGCCACAGCAGATCCGCTTAACGTTATTGCTTTTGATGATATTGCCGTACTAACCGGATGTAAAGTTTCTGCCGTTATCGCTACGGATGAAGAAATCAGAAAGGCCATCCCTCGTTATTTCGGCTTAGCGGAATCTGCAGCGGCTGCAGGGTCGGTCTTTACAGAAGATGTCAGGGAAGAAAGCGCCTTCCCCCCGGAAGAATTTACGGAAGAGGCCCCTGTGGTACAATTGGTTAATTCGCTCCTGGATAAGGCTATTAAAGAGGATGCCAGCGATATCCACCTGGAACCGGTCGAAAAAGGCCTGAGAGTCCGCCTGCGTATCGACGGCGTTCTCCGGGATTATCCTTCACCTTCCAAAGAGGCCATGCCTTTGATTTTGTCCCGTCTCAAAATTCAGGCTGGGATGAATATTGCGGAAAAAAGGCTTCCCCAGGATGGGAATATCCAGATGGAATGGCATAAGAAAGATATTAATATCCGTGTTTCCACCCTGCCTACCATCTACGGGGAAAAACTGGTCCTGCGCCTGCTCCACCCTGATAAAGTGATTATGCCCATTGATGTCCTGGGCTTCAACATTAAAAACCGTCAGCGCTATCTTAAGTTTTTGGATAACGCTTACGGCCTGATCCTTGTTACGGGACCCACTGGCTGCGGCAAAACAACTACCCTTTATTCCACGCTGCATTATATTAATAAACCCGAATTAAATATTATCACTGTCGAAGATCCCGTGGAATACAGGCTCGACGGTATTAACCAGGTCCAGGTAAATAATAAAATAAACCTGACCTTTGCCAATGCCCTGCGCACCATGCTGCGCCAGGATCCCAATGTGATCATGGTCGGGGAGATCCGTGACGTGGAAACAGCGGAGATCGCCACCAGGGCAGCGCTTACCGGCCACCTGGTCTTCTCCACACTGCATACTAACGACGCTCCCCGGACGGTCACAAGGCTTTTGGACATGGGAGTGGAACCCTTTCTTTTAACATCTTCACTTCTAGGGGTTGTAGCCCAGCGCCTGGTAAGGCTTACCTGCAGGAGCTGTAAAACTGAATATGTTCCCGCTGAAGAAGAGCTGGCCTTGTTCCGGGAAATAAGCGGAGATAAAGACCTTCCCGTTTTTTTCAAGGGCAGGGGATGCCAAAAATGTAATTTTTCCGGATTCAAGGGGCGTACTGCTATCCATGAGGTCATGCCGGTAGACGGAAAAATGCGGCAGCTTATCCTCAAAAGCAGAGATACGGAGGAAATCAGGAGCCACGCCGTGGCTTTGGGCATGCAGTCCCTCATGGAGGACGGAATCCAAAAGGTCCGGGAGGGTATCACAACATTAAGTGAGCTCATGCAGGCAGCCTATAACGTCTTTTAAGGGGATAAAAAGATGGATATCGACGATCTGTTAAGACAGGCAGTGGACCGGAAAGCTTCTGATTTGCATTTAACTGTGGGGGCGCCTCCTATTTTAAGGTTGAATGGTGCTTTAACTCCTGTAAATACCCTACCGCTTAAACTTGAAGATACCCGGGCGCTGGCAGAGCAGATGTTGAACAAGGAAGAATATAATTCTTTTCAGGAGAAAGGGGAGGTAGATCTATCTTACAGTATAACCGGGGTAGGAAGGTTTCGTGTCAACATTTACCGGCAGCGGGGGACGGTCAGTATCGCGGCCAGGGTTTTAAATACGGAAATTCCCACCATTTCCTCTCTTGGGCTTCCGGAGATCTTATGCGAACTGGTCAAGAGCCCGAAAGGGTTAATTCTGGTTACCGGCCCCACGGGGAGCGGAAAGTCAACCACCCTGGCCGCCATGATCGATTACATTAACGAAAACAGTGCCCTGCACATTCTGACACTGGAAGATCCCATCGAATACCAGCACAAACATAAAAAAAGTATTGTCAACCAGAGAGAAATGGGAGCGGACAGTAAATCTTTTCCCAATGCCCTGCGGGCAGCGCTGCGTCAGGATCCTGATGTTATCCTGGTGGGAGAAATGAGGGATCTGGAAACCACTGCCATTGCCATGACCGCAGCAGAGACGGGACACCTGGTTATGGCTACGCTGCATACGATCGACGCGCCCCAGACCATTGACCGGATTATTGATGTTTTCCCTCCCAGCCAGCAGCAGCAGATCCGCGTGCAGCTCTCCAACACCCTGGCAGGGATTATCTCCCAGCGTCTTCTGCCCCGCAAAGACGGTAAGGGCAGGGTCGCGGCACTGGAAATATTAGTCAGTACTCCGGCGGTGCGCAATTTAATCAGGGAAGGGAAAATTCATCAAATTTATTCCGTTTTACAGACCGGGTCCAAGTTTGGTATGCAGACCATGGAGAGCCACCTGCAGCACCTTTATGACAAGGGCCTGGTCAGGGATGTGGACTCCTTGAACCGGCGGTAAACAGGAAATCAAACAGGAAGCAGTTCTTTATCCGGAGCAACCGCAGTTTAAAGAAGCAGAAGAGCAGTAATTACAGGTTTTAAGGGGAGGTACCTGTGCCTGTCTACAATTTTCGTGCTAAAAACTGGAATGGTGTATGGAAGGAAGGGGTTGTCACCGCCGATGAAAAGCGGGAGGCGGCCCGAAGCCTGGGTGAGCGGGGTCTTGTCGTCATCAGCATCAAAGATTATCGCGGCCTGCACAAACTCGGAAAAATAAAAGTACCCCGCAGCCTGAGCAGGGAAGCTTTCGTAAATCTTGGCAAGACGGTAAAGTTTTCTTCCATTTTAAAGACCCGCCCCGGGACCAGGGATTTAATGTTCTTCAGCCGCCAGTTTTCCACGATGATCGATGCCGGCATAACCATTCTTAACGGCCTGCAGCTGCTGAAAGAACAGATGGAACACCCCGTCTTGAAAAAGAAACTGGGGGATGTGGCCAAAAGCGTGGAAGAGGGAAATTCGCTGGCCGAGTCATTCCGGGCCCAAAACGGTATTTTCCCTTCCCTTTTTATAAACATGATCGAAGCCGGTGAATCAAGCGGAGCCCTGGAAACGGTCCTTAAAAGAATGGCTCTGCATTTCGAAAAACAGCATGACCTGGAACAGAAGATTAAGTCCGCGACTATCTATCCCAAGTTTATTATCACCGTCATATTTTTGGCCGTAATCTTTTTGATGACGGTAGTGCTGCCCAGAATTACGGGGATGTTTGAAGGTATGAACGTAAAACTGCCGGCGACGACCAGGATGCTCCTGGTCATGGGAGAAGTCCTGAGTTCATACTGGCACCTTGTTTTGTTGGCACTGCTGCTCATCTACTTTGGCCTGAACAGATTTTTAACAACGGAAAAAGGTGTTTATTATAGGGACAGGCTGCGCCTCTCCCTGCCCCTGTCCGGCTCTATTTACCGCAAGATCTTAATTGCCCGCTTCAGCCGCACCCTGGGCATGCTGCTGGCCAGCGGTGTGGGCCTGCTGCAGGCTTTGGAGCTTGTGGAAAAGGTAACCGGCAATATGGTTTTTGAGGATATCATTAAACAGGCCCGGGAGGGGATTGCAGAAGGGCAGCCCATGGCTGAACCCCTGGCTGCGGCCGCTTTTTTCCCGTCCATGGTCATTGAAATGATCAGCATCGGGGAACAGACGGGCACTTTGGATGGCATGCTAATCAAGGCGGCGGAATTTTTTGAGGCCGATGTCTCCTACGTCGTAGAGCGCCTCAGCTCCCTGACCGAACCGGTCTTAATCCTTTTCATGGCCGGAATTATCGGTTTTATCGCCGTATCCATCCTCATGCCCATGCTTGAAGTTTACCAGCTTTTTTAAGGGGGTGATCTTATGAAGGAAAAACAATCTTTTTAAAAACGGCAGGTTTAAGAAATTATATCAAATAATAAATCTTAAAGGAGATGAAGAACAATAAATTTTAGGAAAAAGTTATTCCTGCCCGGGAAAAATGAAAAAGGTTTTACGCTGATCGAACTCTTAATCGTTATCGCTATCATCGGGGTTTTAGCGGGGATAGCCATTCCCAGTTTTACCGGGCAAGTTGATACGGCCAGGGTAAAAGCAGACGATGCCAGCATGACAGCAATAGCCAATGCCGTCAGGGTTTATTATGCTGAACATAACAAATGGCCCGGCGGGCTCATTAATGATAGTGTTGGTATCAAGTTGGATCCTGATGAGGTTAATACGGATAATAAATTGGCAAAAGATCTTAAAACTTATTTGGATACTATCCCCAAGCCACAACAGGGTACTGACAAATTTTTCTGGGTAAGAATATCCGCTGGAAAAGTAGAAGTAAAAGTTGGAGGAGCTGCTAGTCCCTTCTAAGCGTCATAAAGATAATATAATTTAGATAATATAATTTATTTATCCGGCACGTTATAAGGATGAAATAACTGCTTTTCGTATCAGCCGAACCAGGGGAAATAAATTAGGTCTAACCTGATTAACGCTCATAACAGTTCTTTTCGGTCCGGTGCAAAGGCACAGCCATCTTACTTGTTAAGAATCAACTCTAATAATATTCATAGAAATTAACGGGATTTAAAGAAAAGCGCCGGTGCTCGTTAAAGGTAGGACCCGGAGGTTCCCGGCACTTTAAAACTCTGCCTGGGCTGCTCAGGCCTGGTTTGGACGTAAAATTATAAGCATGCTGCGCAAACTGCATAAAAGGCCGGGACCTTACGGTAAGAGGTATAAATTATGAGGAAATTGACCCCGGAAGATGGGTTTACGCTGATTGAAATTGCTGTTACCATTGCTATTCTGGGCCTAGTTATGATTACCTTTGGCTCTTTTTTTACCGGCAGTTATGTCAATGTCTTTGCTGCCGGGCGTAAAACCCAGGCCCTGAACCTGGCCCAGGAGAAAATGGAGGAATTAAAGTCCAGGGGTTATCATAGCTTAGGGAATGAATACCTGGAAGATAAGGAGAATTACTCTTTTGCGGAAGAATATCCGGAGTTTGGAGAGACGCAAGGGTTCAGGAGAGAGTTTCGCCTGCAGAGGGAGTCTTTAATGATCAAGGGATACGAAGCGGCGGGGATAAAAGTGGAGGTGTCGGTTTCTTACCAGAGCAACAGACGGTCTGTTTCCCTAACCTCCTTTATTAAAGAAGGGAATTAAAGTGAACGGGTTTATAACGGCCAAAAAGGGTTTTATTTTAGTAGAAGTTATGGTGGTGGTTACCCTTTTAGCCCTGGTTTTTGGCGCCATCTTTTCTTTGTATTTTTTTGGTGTAAACTCTTTCGTCAGGGGAACGGTCCGGACGGATATCCAGCAGAATGTTCGGGTTGCCGCTTCCTATATCATTCAGGAAATCCGTTTTGCCAATTCTTTAAAAGTATTAAACGAGGGAGTAGAGGGAAGCCCCGGTAATGAAATCGAGTACACAAAACCCGGGGATCCCAGCAACAGGAAGTATAAAATAAAGAGGAATATAAAAAATGAGGTTGTTTTGCTTACGATTACCGGTTCGTTAACTTCCTCCAATATTATTGCCTACGGGATGTCTGAACTTAGTTTTGAACGGGGGCTTGAGCATACCCTTGAATTTGCCCTGACCGGCACCGAAGGTGGACAGGATTTCCGGGTGCAGGGCGCTATTCGTCCCAGAAATTTGTAGGTGGGGGCTGTACATGCTGCTCTACAAGAACGAGGAAGGCTCAGCGCTGACGCTGGTGATCTTTGTTACGCTGGCGTTATTATTTCTGGGAACTTCCCTGGCTACGCTCAGCACCACGGAGGTGAGAATTGCCGCCAGCCAGGAGAGAGGGACCCAGGCTTTCTATCTGGCTGAATCGGGGGCAGAAGCTGCCTGGAGGATTCTGGAGAATGTTCCCGCTTTCCGGGAAAGCTTTCAGGAAAATTATGGCCCGGGAAGATTTGCGGTAACTTTTAGGGATGAACCTGGCAATAAGGTGGTTATCACTTCGACCGGTATTGTAGGCAGTGCCACAGAGACCGTAGTCCTGGAGTTGGTTCGAGGCTTCCGGGCTGTGTGGATAAGCCAGTAGTTTCCAACGTCCCGCCCACACCTGCTCCTGATCATGAGCATACAAAATACGGGTGTGATCTTGTCCCCCCGTGGTACAGAAGTTCAAATGGTGCCAAATTTTAATGTCACTTATGGTTTGCTTAAGATAATACAGCGAAAATGGGGTATTCCATGATGCTGAGGAAAAGATATTCACCTGTCGGCCTGGATTTTGCAGATAAAACAATCAGGGCCGTGCAGTTAAGGCAGGAAAAAAGGAGTGTTACCTTATCCAATTATAAGATTGTTCATGTACCGGACGGCTGCCTGCAGGCAGGGATTATCCAGGACCCGGAGGAACTAAAAAATATTTTAAGCGAGCTTGTCAAAAGCGAGACTTTTAAAGGGCGAACGGTGAATTTTAACATCAGCGCCCAGCAGGTACATTTCCGTACGATTATTTTACCCCGGTTAACGCCGCAGGAGCTTGCCGAAGCTATTTACTGGGAAGCCGATAAATACCTGGAAGGATCTCTGGAAGATCCGGTTGTAGATTACCTTACCCTCGGGGAGAAGGAAGATGCGGGAAGAACAGTACTGGAGGTACTGCTCCTGGCCTCTTCCCGGAAGGTTGTAGAGGGTTATGTTAAACTCCTGGATAGCGCCGGATTAGAGCCTCTGTCCCTGGAAATTAAGCCGGTTTCCTTGTTTAGACTAATGAAACAAATTTACCCCCTCAGTCAGAAGCATTTTGAAAAGGAATGTTTAATGACCCTGGATATAGGTGATGAGGGGACCACCCTGATCATTATGGACGAGGGCAAATTGCTTTTTGCCAGGAATATTAATTTTGGAAGAGATTATATTATGAACAAGATTATGGAATCAAACGGGAAAGGAATGCCTCCAGAGGGTCAATTTGCAGAAGATGAAGTTCTTGTGGCGGCGGCAGAGGCTTTACTGGTGGAAGTGGAACGCTCCCTGGAGTATTTTACCTATTATATGGAAAACAGGGAAAAAGTTGTAAGGCATCTCTGCTTTACCGGTACCGGTTCCCGTATGCATGGCCTTACCTCTTTTTTAAGCATGAATCTTAATATGGAAAGCCATCATGCCGATCTCTTTTCCTTTCTGGACTTCACGGGACAGCTAAAAAAGGAAGAGATCGCGGAAGATGCTTTTCAACTGGCGGTGGCACTGGGCTCTTCCCTGCGGCAATGGCCTGCCGGGAAATAGGTTAAAGAACATCTTGAGGAGGTTTTTATGGGTTTACGCCTTGTCCTGGGGAGGGCCGGGAGCGGCAAAAGCGAGCTTTGCCTGGGGGAAATTTCCAGAGAGCTGAAGGAGAGGCCGGACGGTTACCCCCTGATATATATCGTTCCGGAGCAGGCCACTTTCCAGGCGGAGTATGCCCTCGCTGCTTTTTACGGGCTGGGGGGGACAATTCGTGGCCAGGTGTTGAGCTTTCGCCGCCTGGCCTGGAAAGTGATGCAGGAGGCCGGGAGCGGGAAGGCCCTCTTTATCGATGATGCCGGCAAGGGTATGGTGCTGCGCAAGGCCCTGGAAAAGCTTAAGGGGGAGCTCAGGGTGTTCAGGCATGCCGGGGAGCAGGTAGGGGTGCTGGATAACCTCGTGCAGCTGTACAACCAATTGAAACGTTCCTGTATAGATGTTTGCCGGTTAAAGGAAACCTTTCATAAGCACGCAGAGACAGGGGAAGGCCTGTCTTCTTTGTTTAAAGAGAAAATGAAGGATCTTATCCTTATCCTGGAGGAAGCGGAGGGCGAACTGACCGGGCGCTATCTGGATAATGAGGATTACCTGAACCTGCTGGCCTTGCAAATGCCGGGCTCTTCTTTTTTGAAGGGGGCTGAAGTGTGGGTCGATGGTTTTTACAGCTTTAACAGCCAGGAGTACCTGGTGCTGGAGGGCCTTCTAAAGATCTGCCGGCGGGTTACCGTTACTGTCTGCCTGCACCGGGACTGTTCTCCCGGAGAAAAAGTAGACGAGCTGGACCCCTTTTATCCTGCAGCCATAACCTGCCAGAAGCTGCAGCAAAGGGCCAAAGCCGGAGGCCTTTACCTGGAAAAGGTTATCCTGGCGGAGGAGAACCTGCCCCGCTTTAGGGGGAGGCCGGGCCTGAGTTACCTGGAGAGAAACCTGCACTGTTACCCGGTTAAACCTTTTGAGGGGGAGGTATCGTCCCTGCGCCTGGCGGCCGCACCACATCGCCGCGGCGAGGTGGAATACCTGGCCCGCGAGTTGATCGGGCTGATACGGGATGGGGGCTGGCGCTGGCGGGATATGGCTGTAATTGTCAGCAGCCCGGATGATTACCGGGATATTATTTCCACAGTTTTTGGCGACTACCAAATCCCTTTTTTCCTGGATCAAAAGCGCCCCGTGATACATCACCCCCTGGTGGAATTTATCCGCTCGTCCCTGGAAGTGGTAAACCGCAACTGGCGGTACGAGGCTGTTTTTCGCTGTATCAAGACGGAATTTCTCCTTCCCTTTGCTGAGGATAAAAACGAGAGACAGAAGTGGCGGGAGAGGGCTGACAGGCTGGAAAATTATGTCCTGGCCTTTGGCATCCAGGGCGCTCTCTGGCTGGGGGAAGAGCCCTGGAAATTCCGCCTGAGGGATACGCTGGAAGAAGAGGACGAAGGGGAAGGGACACTTTCCGGGGGAGAGGAAGCCTACCTGAGGCTGATTAATGAAACAAGGCGAATGGTAAGCGCGCCGCTGATACGTTTCCGGGAAAAGTTCAAAGTTGCCGGAACGGTTAGGGAGAAAACGATGGCCGTATATGAGCTTTTAAGCGATGCCAGGGCCTGGGATCGCCTGGAGTTGTGGAGGGGGGAAGCCCTGTACCGGGGCAATCCCGAGAAAGCCAGGGAGCACCTGCAGGTATATAAAGGGGTTATCAACCTCATGGATCAACTGGTGGAAATTATGGGGGAACAAAAAATGCCTGCTACTCTCTACGCGCGCATTGTAGAAGCGGGGCTGGAGTCCCTGCGCCTCAGCCTGGTCCCTCCCTCTCTGGACCAGGTCTTTGTCGGCGATGTGGAAAGGAGCAGGCCGGGGGCGGCCAGCTTTGTTTTTCTCCTGGGGGTGAATGACGGTGTGCTGCCTTCCCGTCCCCGGGAGGACGGTATCTTTTCCGAGGAGGAGCAGGAAGCTGTAAGCAGTTGGGGGTTGGAACTGGCACCGGGGGAACGGCGCCGCCTGCTTGACGGGCAGTTCCTAATTTACATGGCCTTAACCCGCGCGGCACGCGGTCTGTGGGTAAGCTATCCCCTGGCCGACGAGGAAGGTCGGGCGCTGGTCCCCTCCCTGCTCATGGCCCACCTGAAAGAGCTCTTTCCTTCCCTGCAGGAAGAACTGCTGGCAGCAGAACCGGATGATGAAGATAATTTGTGGGGGCAGGTTGCTCCTTGCAGTTGTACCGGAAGACATGGAGATAGTTTTGAAGAAAGCCCTGCCGGTTATGGTGGTGACAGCAGCGTAATTAAATATGCCGGCGCTGCCGGCAGTGAGAGGGAAGGCAGGTATGCAGCGGCTTTATGGCCGCATGTGGTTCACCCCCGCCGGACACTGTCGCACCTGGCTGTGAAGCTCAGCCGCTGGAAGACAGGAGCAAAAATTCACTCTCTCTGGTGGGAGGTTTACAACTGGTATGCTGCGGAAGAACTCTGGCGTGGGCAGGCGAAGCGCCTGCTGGGGGGAATCTTTTATGAGAACCGTGAAAAGCCGCTGTCCTCAAAGACCAGTCTGCAGCTCTACGGGAAGGAGTTCAAAGCCAGCGTTTCCCGTCTGGAAAGGTACCGGGCCTGTCCCTTTTCCCATTTTATTTCCCACGGCCTGCGACTCCGGGAGCGCCAGCTCTACCGGCTGGAGTCGCCGGATATCGGGCGTTTTTTTCACGCCGCCCTGCGCAATTTTGCCCTGTCCCTGCAGGAAAAAAAGCTGGAGTGGGGGGATCTGGAAAGTCAAAAATGCCTGCAGCTGGCGGCCGAAGAGGTGGAACGGCTGGTACCGCGGCTGCAGAAGGAGATCCTGCTTAGTTCCAGCCGCTACCGCTATCTGGCCGGAAAGCTGAATAAAACCGTCGGGCAGGCCGTGCTGATGCTGGGGGAACATGCCAGGCGCAGCAGCTTCAAGCCTGTGGGACTGGAGCTCGCCTTCGGTCCGGGGGGAGACCTGCCCGGTGCAGGCTTTGAGCTGGAAAACGGCTGCCAGGTGGAGCTGGCCGGGCGCATTGACAGGGTGGATGTAGCTCACGATAAGGAAGGGCAGGCTTACCTGTGCGTCATCGATTATAAATCGGGACGGACGCAGCTTAAGCTGCCGGAGATATATTTCGGCCTCTCGCTGCAGGTGTTAACCTACTTGGATATTGTTTTGACCAATGCCCTGACGTGGCTGGGGGAGGAGGCCCTCCCGGCAGGCGTCCTGTACTTCCGCGTCCACACCCCCCTGATCAGCTCCGGGGTGGTTTTACCCCCCGATAAAATAGAGCAGGAGCTGCGCAGGCGCTATAAAATGAAGGGGCTGGTGCTGGAGGACCGGGAAATAGTGCGTATGATGGATAACCGCCTGGAAATGGGGTATTCCGAGGTCATCCCCGTGGGGCTGACCAGGGAAGGGAGTTTTTACCGGAATTCGGCTGCTTTGAGCAGGGAGCGTTTTGCCCTGCTGCGCGAGCACGTACGCCACCTTATTAAGGCTGCGGCAGGGGAAATTGCCGGGGGGCTGGTGGAGATCGCGCCCTACCGCCTGGGCAGGAGCAAGGCCTGTACATACTGCTCCTATCAGGCGGTATGCCAGTTTGATACGGCGCTGGAAGGGAACGGCTTTCGCCTGTTAAAGGGCGGGGAAGCGGAAGGCATCTGGCAGGGCCCGGAAAAAAGGACGGGAAAAGGGAGGGGTAAGGAAGATGACAGGCAGTGAGCACGAGAAAGAGCCGCAAAAGCCCGCAGGGAGCAACTGGACGGAGGAGCAGTGGCAGGCTATTACCTGCCGGGGGAAGAATACCCTGGTGACAGCCGGGGCCGGCTCGGGAAAGACCAGGGTGCTGGTGGAGCGGGTCCTGCAGCTTATCACGGAGGGGAACAACCCCGTGGAGATAGACAGGCTGCTGGTTGTTACCTTCACTACCACCGCGGCTGCGGAGATGAAGCAGCGCATCGGGGGCGCTCTGGAAAAAGCTATTAAGGAAAACCCCCGCCTTCCCCACCTGCGCCGCCAGCTTTTGCTGCTGAACAAGGCGTCGATCAGCACCGTTCATTCCTTTTGCCTGGAAGTTATCAGGCGTTATTACTACCTGCGCAACCTGGATCCTTCCTTCCGGATTCTGGAAGAAACAGAAGCCGAACTGCTGAGACAGGAAATAATGGAAGAGATCCTGGAGGAGTATTACGAGAGCCAGGAGGCGGACAGCCCTTTTTACCGCCTGGTGGAGGTATACAGCACCGACCGCGGGGATCAGGCTTTGCAGATGCTGGTGCAGCGCCTCTATCTTTTTTCCAGGAGCCATCTTCAGCCCGCCGCATGGCTGCGGGCACAAGCAGGCACTTTTATGGTAAAAGACGCCGAGGAACTGGAACAAACATCGTGGGTAAAGGAACTGCTGCTAGATTGCCGGCTGCAGTTGGAAAATTTTATCGAACGGATGCAGGAGGCCCTGCAGATTGCCTGCCGGCTGGGGGGGCCGGTGCCATATGTGGAAAACCTGGAAGAAGAGCTTAAGGCGCTGCAGGTTATGAGGGAAGCCTCCTTCCATTCCTGGGGGGAGCTTTTTGACGCCATGCAGGCGCCTGTTTTCGGCCGTTTGCGGGCCTGCAGGGGGAACGAATATGACCCCCTTATAAAAGAAAAAGTTGCCAAAAGCCGTGAGGCCTGTAAGCAAGAACTGCGCAGGCTTAAAGAGGAGCTTTTCCAGCGCTCCCTGGAGGAGCAGGCGGCGGAGCTAAAGCTCCTCGCTCCTTTGCTGGATATCCTGGTGGAGCTGGTTTTGGCTTTTGAAGGGCGCTACCGCCAGGCCAAGGAAGAAAAGGGTGCTGCCGACTTTTCCGACCTGGAGCATTATGCGCTGCAGATTTTGAGCCGTCCTGATGCTGCTCCCGGTTCCCTGGAACCTTCAGAGGCGGCCCTGGAGTACAGGAAACAGTTTAGCGAGGTGCTGGTGGACGAATACCAGGATATAAACCAGGTGCAGGAGGCTATCCTGCGGCTGGTTTCCCTGCCGGAACCCGGGGGGAATCTCTTCATGGTGGGAGATGTAAAGCAGAGCATCTACCGTTTCCGCCTGGCCGAGCCGGAGCTTTTCCTCTATAAGCTGCGCGCTTATACCTGTGGGCTTTTCCCGGGAATGTGCATTGCCCTTACCCATAATTTTCGCAGCCGCCGGGAAATCCTGGCGGGAGTGAATTTTCTTTTCAGCCAGATTATGGACGAGACCGTGGGAGAGATAGAGTACGACCGCAGGGCCTGGCTGCATTACGGCGCATCCTACCCGCCGGTGCCGCAGGAGGGGCCCAGGGACTCCTTTGCTGTAGAAGCCCTTTTGATCTCCTCTTCCGGGGAAACTGTTTGTGAGGATGGCGCTGCGGATAATGATGAAGAAGTTCGCGATGCATTCAGCAGCGGGGAAGGTTTTGCCGCGGAGGGAGAAACGGAAGACCCCCTGCAGGAAGCAGAAGAGGAAGAACTGGAAAAAGCCAGCCTGGAGGGCCGCCTCATAGCTCAGAAAATAAAGGGACTTATGGGGGAAAACGGGGAGGAGCCTTTTCGTATCCTCGATGGCCGAACCAATAAGCAGCGCCCTGTAACCTACCGGGATATGGTTATCTTGCTGCGCTCGGCCCGGAACTGGGCCATGCCTGTCCTGGAAGAGCTGCGCCGGGCTGGAATACCTGCCTACGCGGAGTTAAGTACAGGCTATTTTGCGGCCACAGAGGTAGAGGTGATGCTTTCTCTTTTGAGGATCATCGATAACCCCTTTCAGGAAATCCCCTTGGCTGCGGTGCTCCGTTCACCTCTGCTGGGGTTAACCGCCGAAGAACTGGCGCTTCTCCGCATGGAGGCCCCGGGGGCGAACTATTATGAGGCGCTGCAGTCGTACTGCGCGGGCGCTGAAGATGACGGGGATCCCCTGCGGAAGAAGTTAGAAAATTTCCTGCGGGATCTGTGCAGGTGGCAGGACGAGGCCCGGCAGGGCTCCCTGGCCGGACTGATCTGGCAGGTGTACAGTGATACGGGCTATTATGATCTGGTAGGAGGCATGCCGGGAGGCAACCAGCGTCAGGCCAACCTGCGGGCTTTGTACGACCGTGCTCGTCAGTATGAGGCTACCTCCCTGCGGGGATTGTTCCGTTTCCTGCGTTTTATGGAGAGGATCAAAGAGCGGGGAGGCGACCTGGGAGCGGCGCGGGCGCTGGGAGAGCAGGAGAACGTTGTGCGTATTATCACCGTGCATAAGAGTAAGGGATTGGAGTTCCCCGTGGTCTTTGTAGCGGGGCTGGCCAGGCAGTTTAATATGCAGGACCTGCGGGAGGATTTTCTCCTGCACAAAGAACTGGGCTTTGGACCGAAATTTGTAGATACCGAACGGCGCCTGGTTTATCCTACCCTCCCCTGGCTGGCGCTCAAAAAACGCCTGCTGCGGGAGCTGCTGGCGGAAGAAATGCGCATTCTGTACGTGGCCCTGACGCGGGCCCGGGAAAAATTAATTCTCATCGCCACAGTCCATGATTTAGCAAAAGAGGTACAAAAATGGGAACCCCCGGCACGGGGGAAGGAGCTGCTCTTTCCCGCTTATTACCGGGCACGGGGCAAAAGTTACCTGAACTGGATCGGGCCAGCCCTGCTGCGCCATCCCCGGGCCGTTGTTTTGCGGGAGATGCCGGGGATAGCTGCTGCGCTGCCCTGCCTGGAGGAAAAAGAGCCTTCTTCCTGGCGTGTGCAGGTGTTATCTTTCCGGGAGGCAGCAGGTGGGGCAGGGCTTGTTAAAGAGGAAGGTGAAGGGAGAAAATGGCGGGAACAGGTGGCGCGCCTGGAACCGGTCCCCGTTGGCAGGAGGTGGGCGGAAGAAATTGCGCGGCGCCTGTCCTGGCGCTACCCTCACCAGGCGGCGGAAAGCCATTTTGCCAAGATGTCCGTCTCCGAATTGAAGAAGCTCCTGGCGGCGGGGTTAGGGGGGGAGGATGCCGCCGAAGCACCCTGGTTTAAATTTTTCCCCGGTACAGGGCTGCGTCCCCGTTTCCTGGGGGAAAGCAGCCTGACTGCGGCGGAGAGGGGAACGGCCTATCATGCTGTTATGCAGCATCTCAGGCTTGAACCTCCACCTGATGCAGGGGATATACGCTGTCAGTTGGAGGAAATGGCTGCCCGTGGTCATTTAACCCCTCAGGAAAAGGAAGCGGTGGACCCGGAGTCCATAGCCGCTTTTTTTCAGACCCCCCTGGGACAAAGAATCACCGGCGCCCTGCGGGTAAGGCGCGAGGTTGCTTTCAGCCTGGCTCTTCCTGCCGCCGGGGTTTATCCGGACTGGCCGGGAGACAGAGAGGATCGTAAAAATTCGTTGCAGGGGGAAGACCAGGTGCTCATCCAGGGAGTCATCGACTGCCTGGCATGGGAAGATGACGGGCTATTGCTGGTTGACTACAAGACCGACAATACGGCCGGACTGGAGGACGAAACCCTGAAAAACCGTTACCGCCTGCAGCTTGATCTTTACTCCCGGGCCGTGGAATTAATCTGGAATGTAAAAGTAAAGGGCAAATACCTGTACTTCTTTGACAACCGGCAGGTAGTGGCCCTGGAAAAATAGATACTAACTCCCGAGAATTTAATAACATCCGGTGTCTTTTTGTGATATAATAATTTTGATGGTGGTATTTATTTTAAGGGGGTATTATCCGAGAATGCGTTATGAAGGCGCTGTTTACCGTCCTCCCAGTGAGGCCGGCAGCCTGATCCTGCAGGCTGCTATCGGCTGTTCTCATAACCGCTGTATCTTCTGCGTTTCCTATCTAGACAAGAAATTCCGTGAGAGAAAAATGGAGGAGATTGTAGAGGATATCGATTATGCTGCTGCACATGTAAAAGGTGTGCACAGGGTTTTTCTGGCTGACGGCAATGCCATGGTTATGGATACGGCCAAGCTGCTGGCCATACTGGATAAGCTCCACGAGGCCTTTCCCAGGTTGGAGCGGGTGGGCATTTATGCTACTCCCCGGGACCTGCTCCATAAGAAACAAGAAGAGCTGGTGGAGTTAAGGCAGGCAGGGCTAAATATTGTTTACCTGGGAGTGGAAACGGGAAACGAGGAACTTCTGGCCTGGATTCGTAAAGGCGCTACGCGGCAGGAAGTCAGCGAGGCCGGCAGGCGGGCCAGGGAAGCCGGCCTTATTCTCTCCGTTACCGTGATTAACGGGCTGGGGGGCAGGGAAAAGATGGCTGTCCATGCCCGCGATACGGCCACGCTTATAAACGAGATTGATCCTGATTACCTGGGCCTGTTGACACTGATGGTCTGCCAGGGGACATCCCTGGCCAGGCAGGTGCAAAAAAACCTGTTCCAGGTTCCCGAGCCCATGGAGATCCTGAAAGAGATTGAAATGATGATCGAACCGCTGGAGCTGAGCAACTGTGTCTTCCGCTGCAACCACGCTTCCAACTACCTCCCTCTGAAGGGGACCTTTCCCCGGGATAAACAGAGACTGCTCGATACCCTGCGCTCTGTGCACTACAGCGGTGATACCGGCGTCCTGCGCCCGGAATACTTGCGCGGCCTCTAGTAAGAATATGACCGGAAAGTTATTGTTGCTTTAGCAATGATAACTTTTCCGTCCAAATAAAATATAGACACGCACAAAATCCCTTTTCGCCCCATATACTTATACAGTGACCCTTTTAAAAGGTGGGGGGGAAAGGGATGTTTGCTGTACTGGCAGCGGTGGCCCTGGTTCTGAAGAGCATCATGCTTCTCGTTTCCTATATTACCAACGATTCATTTCCCCAGCCCCTGAAGTCCCAGGAAGAAAGGCATTTCCTGCAGCTTTTGAGCAATGGTAACGAGGAGGCCAGGCAGGTTCTTATTGAGCGTAACCTTCGCCTGGTAGCACATGTGGTTAAGAAATTTGAAAACACCGGGGAGGATAAGGAGGATCTTATTTCCATCGGAACGATCGGTTTGATTAAGGCTATCAATACTTTTGATAACTCCAAAGGAGCACGGCTGGCCACTTATGCCGCCAAGTGCGTGGAAAACGAGATACTGATGCATATCAGGGCCGGCAAGAAGACAAGGCAGGAAATATCTCTCCATGAGCCCATCGGTATTGACAAGGACGGGAACGAGATTACCCTGGAGGACATACTGGGGAGCAATACTGATGAGGTGCTGGATGAGGTCGAGATGATTCTTCTTGATGAAAAACTTAAAAGGGTAATTAAAAAATTGAAACCCAGGGAGCGTAAGGTTTTAATGATGCGCTACGGCCTGGAAGGAAAGAAAAAGTATACACAGAGGGAAATAGCCGTTGAGCTGGGTATCTCCCGTTCCTATGTCTCCAGGATAGAAAAAAAAATACTGTGCAAAATAGCCGAAGAATTCCAGCTTGATGGCTTCCAAAACTGAATTTAAAAACATGTCGAATTGACACTATTGCCTCGGAAATAACCAAAAAGCGAATAGAGCCCAATGTTCGGAAGGTACAAATGCTGCTTTGTCCTTGTTAAAACTTTTTTTTATATGTATACTGGGTGAAGAGATACGCGATCTTTGGCAGGACAGGAGGGTACTAATACCGGCTTTTTTTGACGGCCGTAGATTAATGTACAAGGGTTTTTCGGAATGTACGGGTTGTATCCCGGCCTATTTTGGTTAACTTTTCCTGGTGGGGGAAGAAATATTATTGTTCAGGATTATATATCTTAATTAAGAAGAGGTTTAAAACTAAACTTCCTGCCTTACAGGAGGAGGGTTAAAGCATGTGGAAATACTTGTGTCCAAAACAATATGTGGAGGACGTCCACGGGATAGATTTGCAGGAGCTTAAGGAAAAAGGCATTAAGGGAATTATTTTGGATCTGGATAACACTCTGGTACCCTGGAATGACAAAGCTGTTTTCCCGGAGGTAAAGGAGTGGATTCAACAGGTCAAAGAGGCCGGCTTCAGTACCTGTATCGTTTCTAACAATAACCTCCGGCGGGGAGGGGAGTTTTCGGAAATCCTGGAAATACCGGCGTTTTGGAAAGCGGTTAAACCCCGCCGAAGGGCTTTCCGCAAGGCCCTCAAACTGATGGGGCTCAAGCCTTCCCAGGCGGCTGTGATAGGAGATCAGGTTTTTACCGATATCCTGGGGGGGAATCGACTGGGACTTCACACTATCCTGGTGCGTCCTTTAAACCAGAGGGAATTTTTAGGGACAATGTGCGTGCGGAAAGTGGAAAAAGCCGTGCTTTCCAGTTTAAAGCGCAAGGGGTATTTGAAATAATCCTGGCCGGAAATTCTTCAGAAGGTTTCACTCAAAATAAACCTTTAGTTTAAGGTTGCCTGCTGCATCGCGCAGAAATGACAGTTCGGTAATGTTCAGCCCTGCTACGCAGGGCTCTTCATTTTTGATATCTTCCAGAGCTTTGCGTACAGCCTGAAGGAGGAGAGCAATGCTGTTAAGGTCTTTTTTGGCTTCAAGATAGGAATCCAGTTTCCTGGTAACGGTGATCTTATTTACAGCCGGCATGATTCAATCGCTCCAATTTTTATAGAATATGCTTTTACTAGTTATTTTGCCAAATATTTGTAAAAAAACACCTTATGACTCTGGTCATAAAATTTGTCCATTTTTGAAGGAAAGATAGAATATTTGTGGAAATAATATCTTTAATTAAATTGGTAAAAAAAAGCCCAAAGAAGAATGCGGGCCAGAGATTTTAGAAGGAGTGTCATGTTTTTTAAACAGGTGAACGAAAACAGCAGGCAAAATAGAGGCTTTACCGTAATTGAGCTGCTGACAGTGCTGGCCATAATGGCGATTATGGCTGCAGTGGTACTGCCCCGGGTAACGGTTCTTTCCCGTTGGAAACTGGAATCGGCGGCCAAGGGCCTGGCCAGTGACCTGCGCCTGGTACGCCAGGAGGCCATTACCACCGGCCAGGTCAGTAGGGTAGTTTTTTATGTTTTTACAAACCGTTACCAGGTACGACTACCGGGGGAAGACCGCTGGGTTAACCTTCCGGAAGGGGTTTCTTATGAGGGTTCAACAACCTTCTCGGGGAACCCTCCCAATGTGCACTTTAACAAGCAGGGACACCCCAGCGGTGGAGGAACGGTAATATTCAAATCGGACCAGGGTGAAAAGCGTTATATAATTGTTACCCCGGTAACCGGAAGGGTCAGGATATCCAAAGTACCGCCTGAACATTGGTAAGAGATTTTATTCAAGTGAATACAATGTTTCAAAATTACCGATATTTTAAAACTTTAGCAGGATTTTCCCCCTGAAAGTGGAATTTAAAAATAGCTATGGGCATAGTAAAGAATGGCTAGAAATGTATTTAAAATTATCTGGCTTTATTTAAGCAAATCCTTAAGAAACACAAAAATAAAAGAAGAATATGGAGGAAAACAGTTACGCATAAAAAGAGGTTAAATATTATCCGGCAAAAAATGCTGGAAAAAAACGTCGCAGCTATTCTAGTTTCCCACCGTTCCAACGTTTTTTATTTAAGCGGGTTTACGGGCAGTAGTGGTTTTTTGCTGGTAACTCCTGAAGAGGCTCTGCTTTATACGGATTTTCGCTATTTAGAGCAGGCCGGAGAACAGTCTCCCGCTTTTGAGGTTGTGAAGGTAGAGAGTTCTACTGATTATTCCCGGGCAGCCGGCCTGCTTTCCCAAAGGGGGCTGCCAAACCTGGCCGTGGAAGAGGCCCGTTTGACTTTAAGAGAATACAATATGCTTAAAGAGGCTGTCTCTGGTACTGCACTGCTTCCCCTGTATAATTTTTTTGAGGAAATCAGGGCTGTAAAGGAAGAACCGGAGGTGGAGTTAATAGCAAGGGCGGCGCGTATAGCCGTTGAAGCCTGGCAGGATGTGCTTTCTCTGCTCAAGCCCGGTATCAGTGAGCTGGAAGTGGCTTATGAACTGGAGTATCGTTTGCGCAAAAGGGGCTCAGAAAGATTGCCATTTGAGATCATTGTCGCTTCCGGCGAGCGTTCGGCCCTGCCCCATGGGATAGCCAGCACCAGGATAATCCGGGAAGGAGAACTGGTTGCTGTTGATTTTGGAGCAGTATCTGGCGGTTACTGCTCTGATATGACCAGGACTTTCCTCCTGGGAGAGCCTTCGGAAAAGCAGCAGGAAATCTATAACCTGGTACATGAAGCTCAGGAAATGGCTTTTAAAATGATCAAGGCGGGGCAGGAATGTGCCGGTGTGGATGCCGTGGTACGCCAGTACTTTCAGCAGCAGGGTTACGGAGCGCACTTTGGCCACGGGCTGGGCCACGGTGTAGGGTTGGATGTCCATGAACTTCCCACCCTGTCACCGAAAGGGCAGGAAACATTACAGGAAATGATGGTCTTTAGTGTCGAACCGGGTATATATATCGAGAAATGGGGAGGGGTTAGGATAGAAGATCTCGTTGTCCTGCGTCACGGTGGACTGCAAATTCTCACGGGAAGCGACAGGAAACTTTTGTTGGGTTAAATATAAAATGGGGAGTGATTTAATGAATGATATCTACTAATGATTTCCATACCGGGTTAACCATCGAATTAGACGGGGATGTCTATATCGTGATCGAATTCCAGCATGTCAAACCCGGAAAGGGTTCCGCTTTTGTGCGCTCGCGTTTGAAAAATATGCGCAGTGGTGCTACTACGGAAAGGACCTTCAGGGCGGGGGAAAAGGTTTCCCGGGCCATCATTGAGAGGAAAGGAATGGAATATCTCTATAACGCAGGGGAAGAATATATTTTAATGGATATGGAAAGCTATGAACAGATCTCCCTTGGTTCTCACAAGCTGGGAGACAGCTTGAAATATTTGAAGGAAAATATGCGCCTTAATATATTGCTTTTCAAAGATGATGTCATCGGTATCGAGCTTCCGAATTCCGTTGAGCTGAAAGTTGTGGAGACGGATCCGGGGTTTAAAGGTGATACCGCCGCCGGTGGAAGCAAGCCGGCCAGGCTGGAAACGGGCCTGATTGTGCAGGTGCCTTTCTTTATCAATGAGGGGGATATTCTTAAAATAGATACCCGTACCGGTGCTTATCTTGAGCGCGTTTAGTTAAAAATATAGTTGGTGTTTATTATTAAATTTTAAGGGGGTTTTATTAATGGAAGATCTTAATACCAGGATGGGTTACTTGAGGGGCTTGGCTGAAGGGCTGGGGATAAACGATGATACCAGGGAAGGAAAAATTATCAACCAGATAATTTCTGTACTTGATGATATCGTGGATTCCGTGGAAACTATGAAAGAAGATTACGACGAACTGTTTTCTTATGTGGAAGCCATTGATGAAGATCTGACCGATCTGGAGAACGACTTCGAAGACGCTGAAGACGCTGAAGATGATGAAGATGATGAAGATGATGAAGATGACTTCGACGATGAAGAGGATGAGGATGAAGACGAGGATGACGGGGATTACGATGTAAGTTTTACGGTGGAATGCCCGGAATGCCGCCAGGAAGTGATTATCGACGAAGATATCCTGGAGGACGAGGAGTCCCTGGAGGTGCTCTGCCCCAACTGTGGGAGGGTAGTCTTTATAAATGACGAAGAGTGGGAAGAAGAGCTTGAAGGAACAGAGAAGGAAGATGATAAAGAGGGTGAATAATCCCTTTTCCAGTACGTAAGCAGGTGAAATAGCCTGAAGACGGCAAGCCCTTGTACATAAATACTCCCGGTTTTTTAGACCGGGAGTTTTTTTTTAAAATAATCTGCCTGTCAGCATAAAAAGTAATTTTTTGAAATACTTATTCCTAAGAGGGAGAGTGTCCAGGCCTTACCTTTATGCCAATGGAGGGTGAAGCTATCCGTGCGTGATGCTGCTTATAATATTAAAAAACAGATAGGCCATTTCCTGGCTCCTAAAGTCCGCTTGATTATAGAAAATTTGCCAGATGAGCTTTTGGAAAAAACAGAAGAAATACGCTTAAGACATTCCAGGCCCCTTATCATCTTCTGGGCCGGAGGAGAATCCTACCTCAGTGAAAAAGGTCCCGTTCCCACACCCAGGGAGGCTTATCTCACCGACGGAGAAGATCTGGAAAAAACGCTGGATTTGCTCAGCAACTATTCCCTTTATGCTTATGAGGAAGAACTGAGGCAGGGATATCTGACTATTCCCGGCGGGCACCGCGTAGGGCTGGCGGGAAGAGCGGTGCTTGAGGGAGGCAGGATCAAGGTTTTGCGGGATATAAGTTCTTTAAATTTTCGCGTGGCGCGCCAGGTTAAAGGAGTGGGTGAAAAAGTACTGGCTTTTATCTTTGACAGGCGAATGGGACGTATCATGCATTCCCTTATTATTTCTCCTCCCCAGGGGGGGAAGACAACTCTGCTTCGGGACCTGGCCCGGCTGATCAGTGAGGGCACCGGCATTCTGGGCCAGGCAGGGAAAAAAGTGGGCATTGTTGACGAACGTTCCGAAATAGCGGGCTGTTACCAGGGAATTCCCCAGCTCGATGTGGGGTTCAGGACAGATGTGCTGGATGCCTGTCCTAAGGCGGAGGGAGTGATGCTTATGCTGCGCTCTCTTTCCCCGCAGGTGATCATTACGGATGAAATCGGACGGGGGGAAGATGTAAATGCCATTGAAGAGGCTATCCATGCCGGTGTATCTGTAATAGCCTCGGCTCACGGTTCCAGCCTGGAAGAAATCTGCCAGAGACCAATCCTGGGCGGGCTGCTGTTAAAAAATTATTTTGAAAGGCTGATTTTTCTAAGCAACAGCAGAGGGCCGGGGACGCTGGAGATGATCATCGAGGGGGAGCGGGGATTACCCCTTTATTCTTCACGTCAAGGAGGAGAGTAATGTACCTGAAATTCTGGGGAGCCTCTTTGATCATTTTGGCCGCATATTTTTTTGGTCATAACATATCTTCCATGTACCGTAATCGTGTCTGCCAGCTGGAAGAGCTGCTGCTGGGGCTGGAGATGTTTCTTACGGAGATAACTTACGGCCTTACTCCTTTACCGCAGGCTTTTATAAATATTGGCAAAAAATTAAAAGACCCTGTGGGCAGGCTTTTTTCCGATACTGCCTGGATAATGCAAAAAAGCAGGGGACTGAGCGCCCGGGAGTGCTGGAAAAAGGCTTTAAAAAATAACTCCGGCGCCCTGGAATTTTTCGGGGGGGGGCTGGAGCTGCTGGATAGGCTGGGGTTTATCTGGGGTAAAGGTGATAAAAGCGGGCAGCTGAGGCAAATAGCTTTAATGCAGGAATTATTAAGACAGGCCCACCGGGAGGCGCAACAAGATTATCAAAAAAACGAAAAAATGTGGAAATACCTGGGGTTGCTGGGCGGATTAACCCTGGTAATCTTTCTTATCTAAATATTTTTATCCGGGGAAAGGGGTAATAAAATGAATGCCTTGAGAGTGGACCTCCTCTTTCAGATTGCCGGGATCGGGATTTTTATTTCCGTCCTTAATATCGTTCTAAAACAGGCGGGAAAGGAAGAACAAGCTCAGATGCTCACACTGGTTGGAGTAGTAATTGTCCTGTTGCTGGTTTTGCAGCTGGTAGGAGACCTTTTTACTAACATGCGTGTTATTTTTAATTTCTGAGCCTTTTAAGAGCAGGTGTTCTCTTTATGGAAATAGCCCAGATTGTAGTTTTTGGGGTTATAGCTGCCATTTTCATCACCTTTATTCGCCAGAGCCGACCGGAGATAGCACAACTGCTTTCTCTGGCTGTTGGTATCGTTATTGTGGCTTACCTTCTCGGCTACCTCAAAATGATTATTGATGTTATTACTGATCTGGCCCTGGAGGCTGAGATAAATACTGTTTTCCTGAGGACTCTTTTACGGGTTATCGGAGTAGCTTACCTGGCTGAGTTCGGCGCCCAGATCTGCCGGGACGCCGGGGAGGGAAGCATTGCCGTGAAGATTGAATTTGCCGGAAAGCTTATCATCCTGGTGATGGCCATACCTATTCTTATCGCCGTTCTGCAGGGCATTGTTAATTTTATACCTTAGTATGGCGGAAAAGCACTAAATTGAGGTGGCAGGTAGTAGTGTTAAAAAGGCTTTTGCTGTCAAGAATCGGCGTTTTACTTCTGCTGGTACTGTTGTTTTCGGGGATACCCTTTCTTCCGGCTGCCGCGGAGGAAGAAGCCCGAACGCAGGTGCTTAAGCCCGGAGAAAATGCCGGTGAAGAGATCTCTTCCCTGGAGGGGTGGGAACAGGTGGAAAAGTACTGGCGTGAACTGGAAGCAGAAGTGGGGGAATTTTTGCCTTCCTGGAATATAAGAGATATCTGGAAAAAAGATGAGGGTGGAATAGTTCCCGGAGTTGGCGAAATATTAAGGGGACTGTGCCGGTATCTTTTTATGGAAATTGTGGCCAATCTTGGACTGCTGGGCCAGTTAATTCTCCTGGCAGTGGCTGCTGCTTTATTAAAAAGCCTGCAGGGGGCTTTTGGCAGTGAGGAGGTAGCCAGGATAACGGAAGCCGTCGCTTTTTTTGTTCTGCTGGGGCTGGCCTTAAAAAGTTTTACCGTTGCCCTGGACATAGGCAGGAGCGCGGTAGACAGTATGGTCAATTTTATGATGGCCCTTCTTCCCGTATTATTTACTTTACTGGCATCTTTGGGTCATATTACTTCTGCCACCCTGTTTCATCCCTTTATCATTTTTTCTGTTAATATTATGGCTTCGTTGGTACGTAATGTTTTGTTCCCTCTTATTTTTTTCGCTACCATTCTCTACCTGGTAAATCATTTTTCACCGCATTTTAAGATTAACCGGTTAGCAGATCTTTTCAGGGACATCAGCATCTGGGCACTGGGTTTGATGCTAACTCTCTTTGTAGGCCTTACGGCACTTCAAGGAGTTGCCGGGGGGATAGGGGATGCGCTCTCTTTAAGGACGGCCAAATTTATGACCGGAGTCTTTATTCCCGTAGTGGGGAAAATGCTGGCCGATGCCGTGGAAACGGTCCTGGGGTATTCCCTGCTTTTGAAAAACAGCGCGACTGTTGCCGGGCTGGCAATGCTTTCTTTAATGATCGCCTTTCCCCTGCTTAAACTCCTTTCACTGATCATAATTTATAAATTTTCCGGTGCTCTGATCCAGCCCCTGGGGGAAACAACCCTGGGAGAGGCCCTGCATACCATGAGCAATTGTCTGATTATGGTTTTTGCTGCGGTGGCAACGGTAGCGCTGGCCTTTTTTATTGGTATTGCCATTATTGTAGGTGCCAGCAATGCTACCATTATGCTGCGCTAAAAATGTCCTTCTTAAAAGGTGAGCGAGATGATTGAAGCAACCGGAAACCTTATTCGTTATATTGTTATTCTACTTTTTTTAAGCACCCTTTTGGAGATGATTTTGCCCCAGGGAGTTTTTCGCCGTTATTTGCGTATGATCGTGGGAATTTTATTGATCTTCACCCTGCTTACACCATTGCAAAAGATTATGCGCATGGCCCCGTACTGGGAGATGCCGGCCCTGTCAGGAGGCGTGCAGAATGATAAAGAGCTAAGCGCCATACTTCAGCAGGGAGGAGAAATGTACAGGGAAAATATAAACATTGCCCTGGAAGATTACCGCTACAAGATATTTTCATTGCTGGAGAATGAGTTCGACAGGAAATTCGGGCAAAAACTGCTTCACCTGGAAGTATCAATGGAGGAGAATCCTGAAAGCAGGGAATTCGGTTCTCTAAAGGGCATTTATGCCGTAGTCCGGGAGAAAGGAACTGTTGATACCGGAAAAAGCGGGGGAAAGGTGGAAGAGGTCAGGATTACCGTGAATTTAACGGGTAAAAACGGGAGCACTTCCCGGGGGGGCGTTCTGGAAGAAAAGGAGTTCATGCCTGACGATATTTACTTGGATAAAGCTCTGGATATGCACAGGTATATCGCTGCTTATTTCCAACTTCCTTCTGAAAAAGTTGAAGTAAAAATTTTGCCTTGAGGAGTGAAAAAAGTGTCTGACAGGAAAGAAAAAAATAATCTCCTTGATTATCTAAAAATTTTTTGGAAGGAGGGGCAGGTAGGCGGCAGGAAGAAAAATTATTTTTTGTTATCATTACTGCTTTTGGGAATAATATTAATGTTTACCAGCTCTTTTTTTGCACCGCAAAAAAAGTTGCCTTCGTACAGCTCTATTCCCGCTGATAAGGTGCAGGAGTCGCCGGTTTCCGGGGATACTTATGAAAAAGATTTGCTGAGATCGCTGCAGCAGGTTCTGGAGAATATAGATGGAATCAGCCAGGTTCACGTTTTTATCAGTTATGACAGCGGCAAGGAATCATTTTATGCCAGGGTTAACGAGGAAAGCAACCGCCAGACGACAGAGCGTGATCGTGAAGGGGGAACGCGGGAAATCTTTGAGACTAACAGCAAAGAGGATTATGTTTTGCTGCGGGAGGCGGGAGGAGGAGAAAAGCCTCTTCTGCTCAGTGAGAACATGCCCAGGGTCAGCGGGATCCTGGTTGTGGCCAGGGGCGTAGAAAACAGTCTCCTGCGCCTGAAGGTAGTACGCGCCATCCAGAGCGTGCTGAAGTTGCCTGTTCACAGAATAGCCGTTCTACCCCTTGGAGACAACAAGAACAGGTGAAAGGGGGTGATTTAAAAGGTAATGAACAGGAAAACAGTGTGGTTTCTCAGTATATTTTTAGTGGCAGTCGTTACTTATTTTTTTGTAGGCGGTCTGGAAAAAGAGATGAGCCGGATTGAAATAGCCCCGGACGAAGAGATATTCCGGCCCATCCTTTCCGGAGATTTATCCGATGATCCTGCCAAATGGCAATTTGACGATGCTCATGCTTTTTTTGTAGAGTATCGCCTGGAAAGGGATCGGGTCCGGGGGCAGGAAGTGGAGATGCTCAACGAAATGATCAATAATCCCCAGGTGGGGGCAGAAGCGCGGAATGAGGCAGAGAAGCAGCTTTTAAATTTAGTTGATCTTATGGAAAAAGAACTGATCATCGAGAACATGTTAAAAGCGCAGGGGTATAATGATGCCCTGTTATTTGCCCGCAAAGGGGTGGCCACGGTAATGATCCATGCAGAGCAGCTGAGTGAGGGGGATTTTATAAGGATAACCGAGATGGTATCTGCCATTTCAGGGGTTTCCAGGGAGCAGGTCCAGATAATCCAGCACAAATAAAATTGAAATTTTTATTAAAAAATAAATTGTTGGGAATAAAAAAATTGAAACAGCACAGCAAAATCTGATATAATTGGATTATGTTATAAAGTATGTTAATTTTATTATACATAAGGAGGAAAAGGTATGGGTGAAGGACGTAACCTTCCTTCGGAACTGGGTGTGGTTCGTATTGCTGACGAGGTTGTTTCCATTATTTCCGGCCTGGCAGCTACGGAGGTTGACGGTGTGGCCAGCATGAGTGGAGGTATCGCCGGGGGTATTGCCGAGGCTCTGGGACGTAAAAACTTATCCAAGGGAGTAAAAGTGGAAGTAGGTGAAGAAGAGGCCGCCGTGGATTTATACTTAATAGTTCGCTATGGTTCGCGCATACCCGATGTGGCCTGGGCGGTCCAGGAGAATGTAAAAAAAGCCATTGAGAATATGACCGGCTTAAATGTTGTGCGGGTGAATGTTCATGTGCAGGGAGTCAGTTTCCCGCAGCAAAAAACAGAAGAAGAAGGAATTAAATAGCAATGCTTAAGCTAACCTTCTGATTCGGGGACATTCCCCGACACCTCTTAGGTAAGGGGACACACCTCTTTAGGTAAGGGGACACACAGAGGAATGTCCCCATGGAATGTCCCCATGGAATGTCCCCATACACCTTAAGGGGACATTCCCCGATGCTTTAACAGGGATGTGTCCCCATACACCTTAAGGGGACATTCCCCGACGCTTTAACAGGGGTGTGTCCCCATACCTTATAACAGGGGTGTGTCCCCATACCTTAAAGGTTAGCTTTGCTTTATTTGAAAGGAGATTAGTTTCTATGGGAACGGGAAAACGTATCATACTGGTTGTCCTCGGATTACTTGCCCTCTTAGGCGGTCTGGTTTTAATATTTGCCACACTGGGAGTTCTCGACGGAACGGCTCTTTATAACTTGTTTCGATATACCGGAGATTTGCGTTATACCGCTCTGGGCTTCCTGATCCTGCTCGCAGGAGTTATCTTGCTGGCCTTCTCCACGCAGGGCGGGAAAAAGAAAGAGGGCGGTACTATTGTCAGCTTTACGGAAATCGGGGAGATTCGCATTTCTTTTAAGGCAATCGAAAATATGGTTTTGACTGCCTCCCGTAAAATTAAAGGTATCAGGGAAGTAAACACGCGTATTGATTTTATTGAACAGGGGCTGGTTATCTACATGCGTATAAAAGTTATTCCTGATGTGGCCATTCCCGGTCTGGTTAGTGAACTGCAGGGAAAGGTTCGGGAATATGTTCAAGAGATCAGCGGGGCAAGTGTGGCCGAGATAAAAGTCCTGGTAGAAAATATTGCCCAGGAAAAAATAGAAAAGAATGTTCGTTAAGGGTGTGAAGAGCAATGGATGATCATATTTTAAAATTTTTAAATGAAAATTTCGGTAAAATTGTGGGCGGTTTTCTGGGGCTGCTTATAGCGCTGATTATTGTTATCTTTGGCTTTTGGAAAGGTATATTTATAATTTTTTGTATCCTGGTGGGAATTTTTATTGGTGCCAAAGTAGAAAAGCACGAAGGTCTGCGTAATTTTCTAGACAGGTTCCGGTTTTCGCGGGAGCGTTTTTAACCTTTTTAAAAACCACCTGCAAAGGGGTTTTTTACTTTTTACGGGGAAGGAGTAAGGCAAATTTGAAAAGAAGGTTGTCCAGGGAATGTGCTTTTAAGGCTCTTTTTATGATTGATCTAGGCAATAACAACCAGGAAGGCGCCTTAAATTATGTTTTAAGAGATGCCGGCCTTTCTGAGAAGGAGCAGTTGTATTGTGTTAACCTGGTAAAAGGGGTCTTGGGCAAAAAGAAGGAGCTTGATGAAATCCTGTCAGGCTACCTCGTTAACTGGCAATTTGACCGCCTGGCGGTAACGATACGCAATATACTGCGACTGGCACTTTATGAAATGCTCTATCACGATGATGTTCCCCCCCCTGTTTCCATTAACGAAGCCATAGAAATGGCCAAGGTATACCAGGATAGTGAGGCATCGCGTTTTGTTAACGGTATTTTGGACAAGATCAGGAAAAGCACTTAAAAAAGGTGGTTAAAAATCATGTTTTTCCTGGGGATGGATACCTCTAATTACGTAACCTCCATGGCTGTCATCCAGGCAGGCCCGGAGGATTTTTTTCGCCTGCACTGGGAAAAAAGGATTAGCCTGGAAGTAATTAGAGGCGGAAAGGGATTAAGACAGGGCGAGGCCGTTTTCCAGCATTTAAGGAACATGCCCCTGTTGTGGGAAGAAGCGGCTGAGCACCTGCCTGCAGAGAAACTGAAGGGTATAGCTGCTTCCATAAGACCCCGGCCCGTTGAAGGTTCATACATGCCCGTGTTTCAGGTAGGGAAGAGCTTTGGCGGGAGCGCTGCTGCTCTCCTGGGAATCCCTTTTTATGCCTGCAGCCACCAGGAAGGTCATATTGCCGCGGGAGTGTGGTCAGCGCGGTGTTTTGCCAGGGATTTTCTGGCTTTACATCTTTCGGGAGGCACTACGGAACTTTTACAGGTTAACAGGGTTTCCCGGGGAGAATTTCAGATAAGGCTTCTGGGGGGAACAACTGATTTGAATGCCGGCCAGTTTGTGGATCGTATTGGTGTAAAACTGGGTTTTTCTTTTCCCGCCGGAAGAGAGCTGGAACAGCTTGCGGCCCGGAGTAAAGAAGGAGGGCTAAAAGTTCCTGTTTTCGTGAAGGGCTATGATACCAGTTTTTCCGGTCCCGCCACCTTCGCAGAGAGGGCTATTGATGAAGGTGCTCCGGCAGCAGAGGTTGCCAGGGGAGTAGAGGTATGCCTGGCCCGTTCTTTACTGGAAATAGTCCGTAAGGCTGCCAGGGACAAGGAATTGAAAAGTGTGCTGGTAGTTGGAGGCATTGCAGCAAATGCTTTTATCAGAAAAAACCTTGTGGAAGGTTTGCCGCTGGTTAAGTTTTTCTTTCCGGAACCGGCTTTTGCTGGTGACAACGCTGTGGGGGCAGCGCTCCTGGCCGGATATAACATGGCATGACAGCTTTAGCTTTTGCCGCCTTAGTATTTAAGGAATATTGCGAATATATGAGGCGGAAAGGAAAATTTCGTTAAGATAGCGAAATTATTAGCGTAAAATTCCAAGGAAATTTATTTTTAATTTCTACTTTGGACAGGCAAAAAAGAGTAATAATCTGTTGAATTAAAAAGGATTCTAATTCACTTGTGGCGAATATCACAAGGTGGTTTAGGCTTGGTATTATTTGAAACCTTCTAAAAAGGAGTTGTTGTTTTATGGCCAAAAGCGGAACTCTGGAGGTGGGTGCAATCCCTTATGATGTGTTCGACACGGTTATTGCCAAGTATAACGGGGATCCCACAGCAATTATCTCTATTCTCCAGGACATTCAAGAACATTTAGATTATGTTCCCAAGGATGGCATCTCTTATCTTGCGGAAAAGCTTGGTGTCTCTCCGGCAAAAATTTATGGTATAGTAACGTTTTATGCCCAGTTCAGGCTGCAGCCCAAGGGCAAATACATTATTATGCTTTGCGAAGGTACTGCCTGCCATGTTAACGGTGCTAAAATGGTGGGTAAGGCTATTGAGGAAGAGTTGAATATTAAAGGCGGAGAAACAACAGGCGATGGCAATTTTACCCTGGAAAAGGTTGCCTGTATAGGCTGCTGCAGCCTTTCTCCAGTAATGGTCATTAATGAGGAAACTTATGCTAAGTTAACACCTGAAAGTACTCGTAAAATATTGAAGGAATACCAGGAACGGGAAGCAGCTGCCCAAAATTAAGGTGAGGGAACGAGGAGGTGCCTGTATTGCAACAAGGAAAAACAGTTATTAAAGTAGGCTTCAGCACTTGCGGTATAGCCGCTGGCGGTAACAAGGTTTATGAGGTACTGACAAAAGGAATTGCCAAAGACAATTTGCAGGTAGTGCTCCAGAAAACAGGCTGTATCGGCATGTGTTATCTTGAGCCCATTGTGGATGTCATTACCCCGGAGGGAAACCTGTTTTCCTACGGGGGGGTAACGGAAGAGAATGCCATCAGGATCATGGAGGAGCATATCAAACAAGGGCAGCCGCCCGAAGATTTGTTAATTAACAAAGAGAGAGAAGAAGTTGTAGGACAGCAGGTTAGGATAGCTTTACGCAACTGCGGTATTATTGATCCCGAATCCATGAATGATTACAGAGAAAGCGGAGGATATAAAGCTATTGAAAAAGCTCTCCTGGAGATGACCCCTGAAAAAGTTATAGATGAAGTTCTTCGCTCGGGTCTCCGGGGCAGGGGAGGAGCCGGATTCCCCACCGGATTGAAGTGGCGATTTACCAGGCAGTATCAAAGCAATCAAAAATATTTAGTCTGTAATGCCGATGAAGGAGACCCCGGGGCTTTTATGGACCGCAGTATTATCGAAGGGGATCCCCATGCAGTCCTGGAGGGGATGATGATTGCCGCTTATGCCATCGGGGCTTCGGAAGGGCATATTTATGTGCGTGCGGAATACCCCCTGGCTATTATTCGCCTTGATAAGGCAATTAAGGATATGAAAGAGGCAGGCCTGCTGGGTAACAATATCCTTGGCAGCGGGTTTAATTTCACTTTAAAAATTAAAAAGGGAGCCGGGGCATTTGTTTGCGGGGAGGAAACTGCTCTCATCGCTTCCCTGGAGGGAGAAAGGGGCATGCCCAGGTTGAAGCCTCCTTTCCCGGCTGAAGCAGGGCTTTGGAAAAAACCCACCTGTATCAATAACGTAGAAACTTTTGCCAATGTACCCTGGATTATTTTAAATGGAGCGGAGAAGTACGCCGCTTACGGGACAGAAAAGAGCAAGGGAACAAAGGTTTTTGCCCTGGCCGGCAAAGCGAAGCGAGGCGGGCTGATCGAGGTTCCCATGGGTATTACCCTGAAAGAAGTAATTTTTGGAGTTGGCGGGGGTATCCGCGACGACAAAAAGTTTAAAGGTGTACAGCTCGGTGGCCCTTCGGGAGGCTGTATCCCGGAAAGCCTTCTGGACACTCCTGTAGACTATGACTCTGTCGGAAAAACCGGTGCCATCATGGGGTCCGGCGGTATGATCGTTATGGACGAGACTACATGTATGGTGGACATGGCTCGTTTCTTCTCCAATTTTGTCCAGAACGAGTCCTGTGGGAAGTGCATCCACTGCAGGTTGGGGACGAAGAGGATGCTGGAGATCCTGAACCGTATTACAGAGGGCAAGGCCCAGCCGGAGGAACTGGACTTACTGGAAGAGATTGCTTATAACGTCAAAGAAGGGGCTTTATGCGGACTGGGTCAAACTGCTCCCAACCCTGTACTGACCACTCTTAACTATTTCCGGGAAGAATATGTGTCCCATATTATGGATCGCAAATGCCCGGCAAAGGTTTGTTATGAGCTCCTAACTTATACCATTGACCCTGAGTTGTGCAACGGCTGCCGGCGTTGCAGCAAGCGCTGCCCGACGGAGGCTATTTCAGGCAACAAGAAGGAGCCTCATGTTATTGACCAGGAAAAGTGTATTAAGTGCGGCAATTGCTTTGATACCTGCAGGTTTAAGGCGGTTTTGGTGGATTAAAGAAATGCCGGTCTGAGGCCAGTTAATTATTTTTAAAGTAAAGGGGTTGAGTAAAGCGCATGAGTCGAGTACGCATTAATATAAACGGTCAGGAATTATCCGGCCATGACGATCAAACCATTCTGGATCTAGCCAGGGAAAATGCCATTTATATTCCCACGCTTTGTTTTAGTGGCGATCTGGAAATATATGCTTCCTGCGGTCTTTGCCTGGTTGAAGTGGAGGGGATGCCCCGCTTGGCCAGGGCATGTGCCACAAAAATTAGTGATGGGATGGTAATCCAGACGGAGAATGATAAAATCAGCAAAGCCAGGAAACTGGCTTTGGAGCTGATTCTTTCTGACCACCGGGGAGATTGTCGTGCGCCCTGTGTCATGGCCTGCCCGGCTAACTGTGATGCGCAGGGTTATACGGCCCTTGTTGCCAATGGCCAGTTTAAAGAGGCCCTAGCGTTAATCAAGGAATTTATGCCTTTTCCGGCTTCCATAGGACGTGTCTGTCCTGCCCCCTGCGAGCAAAACTGCCGCCGCAATTTGGTGGAAGGGCCTGTGTCCATCCGCTATTTTAAACGGTTGGTAGCTGATCTGGATATGGCCGGTGATGAGCCTTATGTACCGGAAGTCGGGCCTGATACCGGTAAAAAAGTGGCTGTTATCGGTTCAGGTCCTGCCGGAATGACAGCAGCATATTTTCTCAGGCGTAAGGGTCATGATGTCAGTGTTTTTGAATCACTGCCCGAGTTGGGCGGTATGCTGCGCTATGGTATACCGGAATACCGCCTGCCCAAAAAAGTTTTGGATGCCGAGATACAGCAGGTCCTGGATTTAGGGGTCAAAGCCCAGGCAAACGTCCAACTGGGCGAAGATTTTACGATAGAATATCTCTTCAAGTCCGGTTTCGATGCAGTCTACCTGGCTATTGGGGCCCAAAACAGCCGCAGGATGGGTGTACCGGGAGAGGATATGCCAGGGGTCCAGGGCGGGACCGAGTTTCTCCGGGCCGCAATGCTTAATGAAGAAGTCAACCTGGGGAACAGGGTAGCAGTTATCGGTGGCGGCAATACCGCCATGGATGCTGCCAGGACGGCCAAGAGGCTTGGCGCCGGGCAGGTAATGGTGGTCTACAGGAGAGAGCGGGAACAGATGCCGGCGCAGGAAATTGAAGTAATCGAAGCTGAAGAAGAAGGAGTAGAGTTCTTCTTATTGGCAGCGCCGGTTAAAATCGAGGGTAACGGTAAGGTAGAGAAGATGGTTTGCCAGAAAATGCAGCTTGGTGAACCTGATGAATCCGGACGCCGCAGGCCCGAGCCTATTCCCGATGCTTACTTTACCCTGGAAGTAGACACCATTATTGCCGCTATCGGGCAGGATGTAGGCGTGGATAACATTAAAGATGAGGTGAAGGTAAACAGGTACCGTACCATTGAAATAGCAGAGGGAACATTCCATACCAGTGCCCCCGGTGTTTTTGCCGGCGGGGATGCCGTTACAGGCCCGGGAATTGCTATTGAAGCCATTGCTGCCGGGAAGCACGTCTCAGAAGTTATCGACAACTACCTGAACGGCAAAGAAAGGCCCTACCAGACTTTCTTTAATATTAAGAAAGAAGGCCTTACGGAGGAAGATTTTGTTGGAGAAGAGAAGAAGCCCAAGGTAAAAATGCCTGTAGTGCCGGCAGAGATCCGCGTGCAGAATTTCCGTGAGATCGAACAGGGGATTGCTCCGGAATCTGCCATGGATGATGCGGCCAGGTGCCTGGAATGCGGGTGCTTTGACGCATTTGAATGCAAGCTGCGCGATTATGCTACTAATTATGATGCTCACCCGGAAAGGATTATGGGCGAGAAACATGATTATGAGAAGGAAGTCCATCCCTTTATTGTCAGGGACCAGAACAAGTGCATTCTCTGCGGGCTTTGCGTGCGTACCTGCAGTGAGATTATCGGGGCAGAAGCCCTGGGACTGGTAAACCGTGGGTTCGATGCTTATGTCAGCCCTTCACTGGACCTGCCCCTGGAGAAGACAGCATGCGTTTCATGCGGTCAATGCGTTGCCGCCTGTCCTACCGGTGCTTTGGTGGAAAATATGCCTTTCGCCAAGCCGGCACCCTGGGAATTGAAGGAGACAAAAACTGTATGCGGGTATTGCGGTGTTGGCTGCAGTATCCAGGTAGAAACCATCGGAGATAGGATTGCCCGGGTAGTACCTTTCTCAGGGCCGGTAAACTCCGGCATACTTTGCAAAAACGGGCGTTTCGGGTTTGGTTATGTCAATAACGGGCAAAGATTAAGCACTCCTTTAATCAGGGAAGATGGGGTTTTAAAAGAAACAACCTGGAGAGATGCGCTCCTTTATATCGCCAAAAAGGCCAAGTCCATAAAGGCACGCTTTGGTGGGGAAAGCCTGGCTGTTTTCTCCAGCCCCCGCTACACCAATGAGGAGAGCTACCTTATTCAAAAGTTTGCCCGCGCCGTGCTGGGAACCAATAACATCAGCAGTTTTTCCGAACCGGATAACCCTCTTAGTGAAATATTTGGTTGGGGAGCTTCCACTAACTCATTTACAGAGATCAGTACTGCTGATTTTATTCTGGCCGTAGGTGTGGATTATCCTGACTATCCCATTGCCGGCCTGAAGATAAAACAGGCAGTTGAAAAAGGTGCAGAGCTGTGTCTTCTGGATGCCAAGGAATCCAAGCTAAGGGAATACGCCAGGAAGTTCTACAAGGTGAAGAGTGATTCTGATACAGGTGTTTTTGCTGCTTTCCTGGCTTATGCATGGCAAAAAGGACTGGTAAACAAAAACTTTATAGAAAAGTATACCGGGAACTTTGCCGAACTGGCACAGGCATTGTCCAACATGAAGATGGATGAACTGCTCTCTGACAGCGGCTTGACGGAAAACGATCTTTCCACCCTGGTTGAAGGCTTTGCCAGGGCCAAAAGGCCTTTGTTAATCCTGGGAAGCAAAAACTTATCTCCGGGGGCGGTCCAGATGCTGGCAGGCTTTGTTGTGCTCCTGGGGAAAGTGGGTATGCCGCGCCGGGGTATTCTGAACTTCAGGGGACGCTGCAACAGCCAGGGTATGGTAGATATGGGTATTTCACCGGCTTATTTTACCGGTTACCAGAATGTAGAAGATCAAAATGCGAGGGAAAAATTTGCCCGCAGGTGGAAGGCTTCCCTCCCCGCTGTGGCCGGTAAAAACCAGCAGGAACTATTACAGGAAATTGATAACGGGAATGTAAAAGGTGTATTTCTTTTCGGGGAGGATCCCGATTCTGAAACGGTAAAAAGGCTGGCTAAGGCTGAGCTGCTCGTAGTTCAGGACCTGTTTCTTACCAATGCGGCCAAAGAAGCCAGTGTCGTCTTACCGGCAGCCAGTTTCGCAGAGACAACGGGAAGCTTTACCAATAGTGAGCGTCGCCTGCAAAAGCTCAATGCTGCCTTAAAACCGCTAAGCGGTAAAGAAAACGGGCAGGTATTTGCGGAGTTAATGGAATTGATGGGATATTATCAAAAACTTTCCACACCGGAAGAGATCTGGAATGAAATAATTTCTTTAACACCTATCTTTGAAGGCCTGGATTACAGCGTCCTGGAAGAAGCTCCTTACTGGCCCGGGACACCTGTATGCGATATAGAACGCATTGTCTCGGCTAACGGCAAGATCAATTTTAAGCTTCCTGTAAAAGGTGAAGCTGCTTTTCAACCTGGGGAGAGCTTTGATAGTGTTGAAAAATGGTTTGCCAGGCATCTCCAGGAAATAGGCCTTGCCGGAAAATAGGTATACGGAAACAGTTTTAAATTTATGGTTACAGTTTTTCATTTTAATTTTCCGTTGTAGAAAAAAATAATTTTAAGAAGGAGGTTTAATTTTGGCGGCAAAAATTATTTCCGGTAATGATGTGGCGGCGGAGATCAGGGCGGAGTTAAAGGAAAGAGTTGCAGAGCTGAAAGAAAAGGGTATCTTTCCGGGACTGGGTGTGGTTCTCGTTGGGGAAGATCCTGCCTCGGTATCCTATGTAACCAGCAAGGCAAAGGGTTCTGAAGAAATCGGGATGTTTGAGGAAACTATCCGCCTGCCGGGAGATGTGCCGGAAGCCGAAGTGCTAAAGGTCATCGACAGGTTAAATAATGATCCCCAATATAGCGGCATACTGGTTCAACTTCCCCTGCCGGATCATATCAGTGTGGAAAAGGTTATCGGCTACATTTCCCCGGAGAAGGACGTGGATGGATTCCATCCCGTAAACCTGGGCAAACTACTGAGGGGAGAGCCATGCCCTCTGCCCTGCACTCCTCATGGTGTACAGCAGCTTTTATTCCGTTCCGGCAATGATCCTTCCGGAAAACACGTCGTTGTTTGCGGCCGGAGCAATATTGTGGGCAAGCCCCTGGCAGCAATTTTAATGCAAAAGGCCAAAGGTGCCAATGCTGTGGTTACTGTAGTTCATACCGGAGCCAAGGATATTGCTTACTATACCAGGCAGGCTGATATCCTGGTAGCTGCTATGGGCAAGCCGCTGGCGATCACGGCTGATATGGTAAGGGAAGGCACCGTAGTTGTGGATGTCGGTGTTAACAGGATTCCCGATTCCACCAAGAAAAGCGGTTTCCGCCTGGCCGGCGACGTAGACTATGTGCCGGTGGCGGAAAAGGCTTCATTTATTACTCCCGTTCCTGGTGGTGTAGGTCCTATGACAGTCACCATGCTTCTTTATAATACTGTTGAATCTGCCATCAGACTCAGCCGGAAGTAGGAGGTTAACATATGACTGCTAAGCTTATCAAAGGGGATGAGGTGGCAAATAAGGTCCGCATGGAGATATCCGCCGAATTGAAGGACCTTTATGAAAAAACAGATCAAGTCCCCGGTTTGGCAGTAGTTATTGTAGGCGAGAATCCTGCTTCTCTCTCCTATGTGATCAACAAAGAAAAGCAGAGTAAAAAGCTGGGTTTTAACTCTGAAGTGTACCGACTACCTGCCGATGCTTCCGAAGAAAAAATCTTGAAAGTTATCCAGCAGCTGAACGAAGACGATAAGATCCATGGTTTTATGGTCCAGCTGCCTTTACCCGAGCATGTTGACGAAAAGGTTATTATTGATGCTATCGATCCGGAAAAGGACGCAGAAGGCACCCACCCCATTAATATGGGGAAGCTTTTTAGCGACGAAAAAGGTTACCCGGCCTGTACAGCTTATAGTATCATGCAGATGATTGAATTTACCAGGCAGCCGGTTTACGGAAAAACAGCAGTGCTAATCGGTCGCAGCAATATTGTCGGCAAACCTCTTTCTCTCTTGTTACTACGGCGGAACGCTTCCATTAGCATTTGTCACTCCTACACCAATGATTTGCCGGAAATTTGCCGCGAGGCAGATATTCTGATATCGGCATCGGGGAAACCTGAACTGGTAAGAGGCGATTGGGTTAAACCAGGGGCCATCGTAATCGATGTAGGTGTAACACCGGTCGGTGATAAGTTAACAGGAGATGTTGCCTTTGAAGAAGTCAAAGAAATAGCAGGGTGGGTCTCTCCTGTACCTGGAGGGGTAGGTCCCATAACCATTACCATGCTCATGAAGAATACATTAGAAGCTGCTGAGCTTGCCGTTGGTTTTAGGAATCAGGGAGTTGTGGGATTTGATTTAGCGGGTGAAGAGGGAGGTTATCCTCCAAAAAAACATATTGATGCTTTCCAATATATTAAGGAAAAGAATTTTCATATCACTATTCACGCTGGAGAAGCGTTTGGGAAGGAATCTATTTGGCAGGCAATTCAAATTTGCGGGGCGCATAGAATTGGACACGCTACCCGGTTGATTGAGGATATGGTGTTTGATAAAAATGGTAATATTATTGCATTGGGTGAACTCGCCCAATATATCCTTGATACCCGCTTACCACTCGAAATATGTTTGTTAAGCAACGTTCATACCGGCGCTGTTGATAAAATTGAGAATCACCCATTCATAAAATTGTATAAATCCAAATTTCGTGTTTTCCTCAATACAGACGATAGATTAATGAGCGACACAACTCTCACTAAAGAGTATTTGACTGCAAGCGAATTGTTTGGGATTAACTTGGATGATATTGAAAAATTAAATATCAACGCAATGAAATCCTCATTTTTAAAACATACAGAGAGACTTGAATATATCTACAAAATAATTAAACCCGGCTACCAAAAAATGCGGGAAAACTTATTATCATTAAAAATATAATACAACTATGGCAAAACCTTTATTCAAAAACTACAACTTTCAATTCGATAAGAATGAAAAAAAAATTCTGATTAACTTCTGTAAATCAATCATAAAACAGATGGCGGCAGATGAAAAATTTTCGGTCGAAATTAAAACTTATAATTCTATAATCGATAAGCTTAACGAGCCGGCTGAAGAAGTAAAATTTACAAAGGATGAAAAAACTAAGCTGGTTCTTCATCTCAAAGAAAACATAAAACATATGGAAGTGATGCTCAAAAAAAGTGGTTTCCTAAAAAGATGGCTTTATAAATCGGCATTAACCCAGTATAAAAGCTTGATGGAAAATAAATTTAACAACTAAATTTTATTGAATACCATATGAGTAAAATTATTAAGGCGCCAACCGGTGCTAAAATTTCATGTAAGGGGTGGATTCAAGAAGCCGCACTAAGAATGCTGATGAATAATCTCGATCCGGAAGTTGCCGAACGTCCCGAAGATCTAATTGTTTATGGCGGATATGGAAAAGCCGCTCGCAATTGGGAATCGTACAATGCCATAATTAAATCTCTGCAAAACCTCGAAAACGATGAAACACTTTTAGTTCAATCGGGCAAACCGGTTGGTATATTCAAAACTCATGATAACGCGCCAAGAGTAATTATCTCAAACTCGATGCTTGTGCCCGATTGGGCAACTTGGGATGAATTCCGCAGACTCGATTCTCTCGGTTTAACAATGTATGGACAGATGACCGCCGGCAGTTGGATTTATATTGGCTCACAAGGAATATTGCAAGGGACTTATGAAACTTTTGCAGAGTGTGCCAGGCAGTATTTTAATGGTTCGCTATCGGGCAAATTTTTATTAACTGCCGGTTTAGGAGGTATGGGAGGCGCTCAGCCTTTAGCCGCAACTATGAATGGCGCCGCATGTTTGGGTATTGATGTTGACAGATCCCGAATTCAAAAAAGAATTGATACCGGTTAT
>QZJM01000063.1 GCA_003605065.1 Dethiobacter sp.
AATTTTTGGAAATGTTTGAAACTCTGCGGGAAGAAGGGTACGAGTCTGCCATTTGCATCCTTTCCAGCACCAACATTTCTCCGGCCTATAATGCTGCCTGTGAGGCGAGAGATATGGTCCGTCCTTTCCCGGTAATGGTTATTGACAGCCATGCTGCCACTATGAGCCAGGGTTTTATGGTCCTGGAAGCGATTAAGGGGGCGGATGAGGGGCTGACGATTACCGAGGTGGTGGAAAAAGTCTGGAATTTGCGTTCGAGGGTTCATTTTTACGGCCTTGTGGGCATGCTGCATTACCTGGTGCGCTTCAAGCGCCTGGGGAAAGTGTCTGCTTATTTTCGCGCCCTATTTAATATAAAGCCGATTATAACCATCGACAGCGAAGACGGGACCATCCAGTCCGTGGCCAGGGTAAAATCCCGCCAGCAGGGGTTAAATTATTTCCTGAAAAAAATTGAGGAAGAGCTCTCCCTGGGAGGAGAGCAGCTGCATGTGGCTGTTGTTCATGCCGATGAAGCCCAGGAGGCAGAGAAACTTTATGAAATGATCTCGCAGAAATTTAAGTGTGAAGAACTCTATCTCCAGGAGCTTACTCCGGCTATCGGATGTCATATCGGTCCGGGAGTAATCGGCGTTAATTTCTTTGTAAGCTAAGGCGGAAATCAGTTTGGGCCCCTTTATTACATTCTGTCGGGGGAGGAATACCCTATGGGTGAAAGTAAAAAATTATTATCAGTTGATGATGCTTTAAGGTTCAGTCGCAAAGAGGTCCTGGAAACTTATAAAAACTATGTGCATCCGGGCAGAGCGACACTGCAGGCTCTCCTTAACCTCGATACCAATTTTGTCAGGGCGGAAGGATGCAAAGTCTGGGACGAGGATGGCAATGAATATCTCGATTTTGTGGGAGGCTATGGCTCATTGAACCTGGGGCACAACCACCCCGCTGTTATAGAGGCTTTGCATAAGGTGGAAAGTGCACCGGTAATGCTGCAGACAGCCCTGGCCAAGTTTGCTGCAGTGCTGGCCCATAATCTCGCCCAGATCACTCCGGGAGATTTACAAAACTGCTGGTTCTGCAGCTCCGGTACGGAAGCTGTTGAAGGCGCCCTCAAGCTGGCGCGTATGTATACGGGGAAAAAGGATTTCATTTACTGCCTGGGAGGGTTTCACGGAAAAACCATGGGTTCCCTTTCCGTTACGGGCAAGAAAAAGTACCAGGAGCCCTTTGAGCCGCTCATACCCGGCTGTATTCCCATTCCTTACGGAGATGCCGAAGCCCTGGAAAAGGCCCTGAAGAAGCATGATGCCGCGGCCTTCATCGTGGAACCCATCCTGGGTGAAGGCGGTATTATCCTGCCTCCCGAGGGCTATTTAAAGGAAGCGCGGCGCCTGTGCAGCAGCGGCAATACCCTTTTAATTTTCGACGAGATCCAGACAGGCTTTGGCCGGACGGGAACCCTTTTTGCCTGCGAACATGAAGGCATTGTCCCTGATGTCATGATTCTGGCCAAATCCCTCGGTGGCGGAATCGTAGCCATCGGAGGTTATATTACCACGGCGGCTATTATGAAAAAGGCCTACGGCAGCAGCATAGACAAGGCTACGATGCTGAGTTCCACCTTTGGCGGCAACACCCACAGCGCGGCTGGAGCCATTGCCGCCGTGGAGGTTGTGGTCAGGGAAAACCTGGCCCGGCAGGCTGCTGAAAAGGGTGCCTATTTCTTAAATAAATTGCAGGGTTTAAAGGAAAAGTATAGTATTATAAAGGATGTCAGGGGCAGGGGCCTGTTAGTCGGCCTGGAGTTAGCCGAAGGAGGCGGCCTGCTGGACTTTCTTTCGGCAGGATCTGTTAAAAAGCTCTCCAGCGAATTTCTCTCTTCCATGATCGGGGGAGAGCTGCAGCAAAAGTACAGGGTCTTAACTCTCTTTACTTTGAACAACCCCAATGTCATCAGGCTGGAACCGCCCCTGACCGTAAGCTATGAACAGCTGGATTACGCTGTGGACGCCTTTGACAAGCTATTTTCCAGGCATAAAAGCTTTCTCAAAATAGCCCTGGAGAGCGGCAAAAGTGCATTATCCTCATTCTTTCGTTAAAGATAAGGGGTATACTTTGACTTTCGGGGATGCTGCTCTTTGCTTTAGGCCGGTCAATTCTAAAATGGGATTTTTCCAGAGGAAAGGAGTTTATACAGAGTTGGGCATTAATGAAAAAGAATTCGTAAAAGAAGTAACGCCGCGGGAAGAGGATTTTTCCCAGTGGTATCTTGACCTGGTCTTAAAAACAGAGATGATGGATTATGCTCCTGTAAAGGGTTGTATGGCTATCAGGCCCTATGGTTACGCCATCTGGGAAAACATACAACAGCTCCTGGACAAAAGGATCAAGGCCACCGGCCATAAAAATGCCTATTTTCCCTTATTTATACCGGAATCACTGCTGCAAAAAGAAGCCGAGCATGTGGAAGGGTTTGCTCCGGAGGTGGCCCTGGTTACTCATGGCGGCAATGAAAAACTGGCCGAAAACCTGGTAGTGAGGCCCACTTCTGAAGCCATTATCTGCAGCATGTATGCCAAGTGGATCCAGTCGTGGAGAGATCTTCCCCTGCTCATTAACCAGTGGTGCAACGTGGTAAGGTGGGAGAAAAACACCCGCCCTTTCTTAAGGACCTCTGAATTTCTCTGGCAGGAGGGCCACACTGTGCACAGCACGGAAGAAGAGGCGGAAGAAGAAGCCTTGAAAATGCTGGGCGTTTACAGGGAATTCGTGGAGAGTGAACTGGCCATACCGGTGATTAGCGGGCTCAAAACGGAAAGGGAAAAGTTTGCCGGGGCGCTGCACACCTATTCCATCGAGGCCCTGATGGCCGACGGCAAGGCTTTACAGGCCGGAACTTCCCATAATTTGGGGCAGCATTTTTCCAGGGTTTTTGATATACAATTCCTGGATAAGGATAAGCAGCTAAAGTATGCCTGGCAGACATCGTGGGGTGTTTCCACCAGGCTCATTGGCGCCATGATTATGGTTCACGGGGACGACCGGGGACTTAAGCTTCCCCCGCAGGTAGCACCCGTCCAGGTGGTGGTGGTCCCTATCATCACCAAAAAGCAGCGTGAAGAGGTACTACGAAAAGCGCGGGAGATCCTCGAAGATTTTACCGGGGCAATTCGTATAGAGCTGGACGATCGTGAAGAGTACTCCGCGGGCTGGAAATTTAATGAATGGGAAATGAAAGGGGTTCCCCTGCGCCTGGAAATCGGGCCCAGGGATCTTGAACAGGGCGGAGTATTCGCTGTACGGCGCGATACCGGGGAAAAGATTTTTATAAGTGGGGAAGAATTGCCTCAACGCCTGCCGGCACTTTTAGGTGATATACAGGCCAACCTTTTTCGCCAGGCCCTGGAATTCAGGGAAAAAAATACGCACCGGGTTGACAGCTACCAGGAATTCCAGGAGGTTATCCAGGAAAAGAGAGGTTTTGTCCGGGCCTTCTGGTGCGGGGATTCCCGCTGTGAGGAAGAGATTAAGAATGATACCAAAGCTACGATCCGCTGTATTCCTTTCGGGCAGGAACAGGAAGAGAGAGGTTCCTGCCTGTTTTGCGGCAGCAAGCAGGGTAAAGCGGTTTACTTTGCCCGCTCCTATTAAAACGTTTTGTTCCTAGGATCCATCCACCATTTTCTAGTTGAAGGAGGTGCTGCCCAAGCTCAGGGATTTGCTCCCGGGCCGGGTTTTATGAGCAGCAAGGTATTTATTTTAGAAAGAAGGGCAACTTCCCCGCGTAAGAGTATACAGGTAAGGCTGGGAAAGCTTTTTGACCGGGCCGGTTTTAACGAGATCATCAAAAAAGGAGATCTGGTGGCGGTAAAACTTCATTTCGGAGAAAGAGGATTAACCACTTATATTAATCCTGTTTTTGTGCGCATTATTGTGGACAAGCTCATCAGCCTGGGCTCCAAACCTTTTTTAACCGATACCAATACCTTATATATTGAAGCACGCCACAATGCGGTGGAACACCTCCAGACCGCCATACTGCACGGTTTTACCTATGCCACTGCCGGCGCCCCCGTGATTATCGCCGACGGGCTGAGGGGGCACAGTTCCCGGGATGTAGCCGTTCCCGGCAGGCATTTCCGGACTGTAAAGATCGCCCAGGGAATTCTGGACGCGGACAGTATTGTCTTTTTGTCCCATGTAAAGGGACATATTATAACCGGTATGGGAGGCGCTATCAAGAATTTGAGCATGGGCTGCAGCAGCAGGGCTGGCAAGCATATGCTGCATGCCTGTATTAACCCGGGGATTATAACGGAGAAGTGCCGGGGTGATGCCCACTGCCAGAAGCACTGCCCTGCTGATTGTATTACGATAGAAAATAACGCCGCTTTTATCGACGAAAAACTGTGCCTGGGCTGCGGCGAGTGTATTGCCGCCTGTCCGCATGATGCTATTAAGATTGACTGGAATAACGATGGGGAGCTGCTTCAGGAAAAAATGGCAGAATTTGCCCTGGGTGCCATTCAAGATAAAAAGAATAAGTGCTGTTTTTTTAATTTTCTCATGGATATTACTCCGCACTGCGACTGCCACAGCTGGAGTGACAGCTTTATCGTTCCCGATATTGGTATCCTGGCTTCCACTGATCCCGTAGCCATAGATCAGGCTTCCATTGATTTAATCAACCGCCAGCAGGGAAATGTTGATTCCAAGCTCCAGGGGAATTACTTGCCCGGTGAGGATAAATTTGCCGGAGTTTACCCCAACTGTAATTATAGTGTCCAACTGCGCTATAGCGAGGAGCTGGGACTGGGAAGCAGGAGCTATGAATTAACCGAACTTTAGCTTCTTGAGCCGGGATATTTTATATCCGGCCGGTCCGATTACATTTTTTTACCTCTTTAGGCAGGGGAAAAAATCAGGTATAATATAAGGAAGTATCCAGGGGCTTTATAACATTTTGCCCCTGGATGCTGTTTATTGTTTTGTGCTGCTTACTTTTTAATACTGAAGCTGAATTCTAAAATATTCCAGCCTCTTTGCGGGGGCTTTGTTTTTGACTACCTGATCTGGAGGCCACGATGAAAGAAAACATTTCCAGTGTGTCTTTCCAGCGTTACCGGCGGGGAAAGCGCGCTATCTTTCTGAATATTGTTATCAATTTGTCCCTGGCTTTATTTAAGGGGTTTATCGGGTATTTTAGCCGCAGCCAGGCTATGCTAGCGGATGCTTTTAACTCCGGTGGCGACCTGCTGGTAAACTTCGTAGTCCTAACAGGACTGAAGACTGCTCACAGGCCTGCTGATGAGGAGCATCCCTACGGACACGGCAAGGCGGAGACACTGGCGCAAAATGGGGTAGGCCTTTTGATTATGGCTACAGGGCTCTTTCTGGCTATTTCTTCGCTGAAATCGCTGGGAACAATTCTGACAGAGCCGCCGGGTTCATTTGCCCTGGTCGCAGCGATTATCTCTCTTGTCATAAAAGAAATCCTTTTCCGCTATATGTGGATACTGGGGAAAAAGGTTAACTCACGCGCTTTACTGGCCAATGCCTGGGATCATCGCAGTGATGTGTTTTCATCGCTGGCTGTTCTAACGGGAATAGGAGGCGCCAGGCTGGGCTCTTACCTGGGATACCCCTTTCTTTATTACCTGGACTCCCTGGCCGGAGTTCTTGTTTCCATGTTGATTATTTATACGGGGATGTCCATTATGAAAGACGCGGGAAATGAATTGATGGACGGAATGTGTTCACCGGAAACCATGAAGGAGATCACTTCTATTGCCAGGGGAGTTCCCCGTGTTAAGGAGATTCAGCAGGTCCGGGTACGCGGCAGCGGCCCCTGCCTGCTGGTGGATTTGGAAATCGGCGTGGATGGTTTTTTAAGCGTGGAGGAAGGGCATGATGTGGCACATGCCCTCGAAGAAAAATTGTTGTACGAAAAGGAAGAGATTATCTATATAAATGTTCATATCGGCCCCTGCAGGGGATGACCTTTGTTGACTCTTTTTGTTGGTGAAGGATATTTTCTGCACTTGTAAACGAAAAGATCTTGTCTAGACGCTCATGTCACTGTTCCAGTGGCACTGCCGGAAGGATGAAAATGGCCGCAGAGCCATATCCCTAGCCATTGATTCCAGAAATATTTTCTGGCACACCGGCACTCTGACCTCTGACTTCTGTATTTTCGAAAAGCATGGTACTTTTTTCTCAATTAACTGCTCCGAAAAAGCAGGATTAAGTTTCTCTAAAGAGAATACTTATAAAGGTCTTTTCTTATTAGAGGTAACGAAATAGCTACCCCTTGCGGTTATACCCCGGTTTTGATTTTGGCGGGAAAGATAGGTCTAGACCTCTAAAAAATCCAAAAAAAGTCACCTAAAAATGACAGGAGGGAGCTTATGTGTGTTGAAAATTTTGAAGTTAGCCTTAATGAAGTTTTTTCCAGGTTTAAGGGAAGACGTGAAGAACTGATTCCCGTCCTTCAGGCTGCCCAGGCTGCTTTCGGCTACCTGCCGGTTGAAGTAATGAAAGAGATCGCCGGCTTTATCTCTGTTCCCGAAAGTCAGGTTTACGGGGTGGCCACGTTTTATGCCCAGTTCTATTTTTCCCGCCGCGGCAAACATACCGTCAAAGTCTGCCTGGGCACCGCCTGCCACGTGAAGGGTGGGGGACGCCTGATGGAAGCTTTCGAGCGGGAGCTGGGAGTCGAGTGCGGCTGCGTTATTCCTGATTATCAATTCGGCCTGGAGCGCGTGAACTGTGTAGGCGCCTGCGCCATCGCGCCCGTGGTCATGGTCGGCGAAGATGTCTACGGGCATATGGAAAGTAATCGTGTGAAGGAGGTCCTGGACAAGTATGAGAAAGGTTCTTGAGCCACTCCGCCAGGAAGCGATACAACGTTGGCAGGCCTTGCAAAACAGCGATAAGCCGGTTATCCTGGTGGGAGCCGCGACTTGCGGCCGGGCAAGCGGCGCGCTGGACGTCATGGCGGCCATCGAGGACAAATTGCGCGAACAGGGCCGGGACGCCATTGTCCGACAGGTCGGCTGTATCGGCAAGTGCCATTCCGAGGTGCTGGTGGATATCATCAAGCCGGGCAGGCCGCGTATCACTTACGGGCACATTACTCCCGAGCTCGCCAAGCAACTCGTTGAAGACTATCTGGTAAACGACAATCCCAGGACGGATCTGGCTGTCTGCGCCGCAAGCGGTGAAGAAACCGACATCCCCTGCGCGGATGAACTGCCGGATTCCAAGCACCAGATCAGGGTTGTGATGTGCAACTGCGGCCATATCGACCCCGGCAGCATTGATGATTATCTTGCCCAGGACGGGTATATGGGGCTGGCCAAGGCGCTGGAGATGACCCCTCAGGAGATCATTGAGGTGTTGAAACAATCAGGCTTGCGGGGCCGCGGCGGCGCCGGGTTCCCCGCGGGTCGCAAATGGGAATCCTGCCTGAAAGCCAAGAGTGACCAAAAATACGTGATCTGCAACGCCGACGAAGGAGACCCGGGCGCGTTTATGGACAGGTCTGTCCTGGAGGGAGACCCTTATTCGGTGATCGAGGGCATGGCCATTGCCGGCTATGCCATTGGAGCCTCCAAAGGCTATGTCTATGTGCGCGCCGAATATCCCCTGGCCATCCGCCAGTTGCGGCTGGCCATTCAACAAGCCAAGGAAAAGAATCTGCTTGGCAAAAACATTCTGGGCAGCGGCTTTGATTTTGAGCTGGAAATTTTCCAGGGAGCGGGAGCCTTTGTCTGTGGTGAGTCCACCGCCCTTGTCCTCTCTATTGAAGGCAGGCGCGGCATGCCCAAACCGCTCCCCCGGCCCCGGACAACGGAAGAAGGGCTCTGGGGCAAGCCCACCCTGCTGAATAACGTGAAAACGTTTGCCTGCGTTGCGCAAATCATCCATCGCGGCGCGGAATGGTTTAAAAGCATCGGCACAGAGAAATGCCCGGGTACGGCTGTTTTCGCCCTGACCGGCAAAGTAAACAAGAGCGGCCTGATCGAAGTGCCCATGGGTATCCAACTGAAGAAGATTATCTACGAGATCGGCGGCGGAGTCGCCGGCGGGCGCGAGTTTAAGGCCGTCCAGACGGGGGGGCCCTCCGGGGGATGCCTGCCTGCCGACTTGCTGGACCTGCCCGTGGATTTTGACTCCCTGACCGCGGCCGGTTCAATGATGGGCTCCGGCGGTATGGTGGTTATGGATGACAGCACCTGCATGGTGGATGTGGCCCGGTATTTTCTTGAGTTTACCCTTGAGGAGTCCTGCGGCCAGTGTACACCGTGCCGGGTCGGGACGGAGCAAATGTTGAAAATTTTGCACGACATCTGCGAGGGCAAAGGGCGCGAGGAAGACATCGACCTGCTGGTGGAAATGGGTAAAGCGATTATCGATGGTTCCATCTGCGGTTTGGGCCAGAGCGCACCAAACCCCGTGTTAAGTACCATCCGCTATTTCCGGGACGAGTACGAGGCGCATATCCGGGAAAAAAGATGCCCCGCCCTTGTTTGTAAGAAACTCATCTACTACCGGATTGACCCCGACAAATGCCAGGCATGCGGGCGGTGCCTGAAGGCTTGCCCGGTGCAAGCCATCACCGGGGCCAAGAAAACGCCTCATGTCATCGACCTGAGCAAATGCACGAAATGTGGTGTCTGTTTTGAAATCTGCCCGGACCGCTTCAGCGCCGTGGAACGCAAAACCGGCCAGGCTGAAGAGTTGAATTGAGGGGGGTAAAAACGATGGTTACATTGTATGTTGACGACCTAGCAGTCAGCGTGGAAAAGGGGTCTACCATTTTAGACGCCGCACGGAAACTTGGCATCTATATTCCCACCCTCTGTTATCACCCGGACCTGACTACTTTCGGCGGCTGCCGGGTCTGTATGGTGGAAGCCAACGGCAAGCTGGTAACGGCCTGCCGGGCGCCGGTCGAGGAGGGAATGGTTGTGCGCACCGACTCCTCCGCGGCGCGTCAAGTCCAGCGGACAGTGGTCGAACTCACCCTGTCCAATCACAACGGGGACTGTCTGACCTGTGTGAAGGACAGCCGTTGCAAACTGCAGGAAGTGGCCAATTACGTGGGGATTACCCCCGAAAGAATGGCTATGCTGCGCAGCGCGGTCCCTGAAGTGGAAGTGGACGAAAGCAACCCGTTTTTTAAGCTGGACCGAACCCGCTGTATTCTCTGCGGCATTTGCGTCCGTACCTGCCAGGAGATTAACGGTGTGGCGGCCATTGACTTTGGTTTCCGCGGGCACAAGACCACGGTGGTGACAATCGGCAACAAGGGCCTGGCTGAATCGAGGTGCGAGTCCTGCGGGGAATGCCTGGAGCGTTGTCCCACCGGGGCCCTGGCCCGCAAGGATTACGAACAGCCCTCCCGCGAGGTTAAGTCAGTGTGCCCCTATTGTGGTGTGGGCTGCGGTATCTACCTTGGCGTACGCGGGGACAGGGTGGTATCTGTCCGTGGCGATAAAGACAGCCCGGTCAACAGTGGTCAGCTTTGCGTCAAGGGGCGTTTTGGCTACCATTTCATCAACCATCCTGACCGCTTGACAGCCCCCTTAATCAAGCGGGATGGTGTTTTTGTCGAAGCATCCTGGGACGAGGCCCTTGACCTTGTGGCCGCCAGGTTTTTAGAAACAGCCAAACATTACGGGCCGGATGCGCTGGCCGGAATCAGTTCTGCAAGGTGCACAACGGAGGAGAACTATCTTTTCCAGAAGCTGCTCCGCTTCTTGGGGACGAACAACATCGACCACTGCGCCCGTCTCTGACACGCTCCCACTGTGGCCGGTCTGGCCACCGTACTGGGTAGCGGCGCAATGACTAACACTATTGGTGAAATTGAGGACGCGGGCGCCATCTTTGTCATCGGCTCAAACACCACGGAGAATCACCCGGTTATCGGCTACAGGGTGCGCAAGGCTGTCAGGAAAGGCGCTAAGCTGATTGTGGCCGACCCGCGTCGCATCCCGCTTACGGAAATCTGCGACGCCTACCTGCCTCTTAAACCCGGGACGGACGTGGCGCTGCTCAATGCCATGACCCACGTTATCCTGCGTGAAGGTTTGGAGGACCGTGAGTTTATCGCTAACCGCACCGAAGGCTTAGAAGAAATGAGGCGGGCGGTGGAGAAGTATACTCCCGAATATGCTGCCGCGATTACGGGCGTGCCTGCCAATGACATTGTCAGGGCAGCCAGGCTGTATGCCGGTGCAGACAGCGCTGCCATCCTGTACACAATGGGTGTGACGCAGCATACCAGCGGCACGGAAAACGTGCTTTCGCTGGCCAACCTGGCATTGGTGACGGGGAACCTCGGCAAACCGCATGCCGGCCTAAACCCGCTGCGCGGCCAGAATAACGTGCAGGGTGCCTGCGATATGGGAGCGCTGCCAGTTGTTTTCACCGGTTACCAGCCGGTTGCCAATGATGAAGTGCGGGCCAAGTTTGTCAAAGCCTGGGGTGTTGAACTCTCTGGGGTTCCCGGCCTGACCATAACCGAAATGTTCCAGGCGGCAGCGGATAAAAAGGTGCGGGCCATGTACATCATGGGCGAAAACCCGATCTTAACCGACCCCGACGCGAACCACATCTATGAATGCCTGGAAAGTTTGGATTTCCTGGTGGTAGAGGATATTTTCCTGACAGAGACGGCACAGGTTGCTGATGTAGTCTTGCCTGCGGCCACTTTTGCCGAGAAAGATGGCACCTTTGTCAACACGGAACGACGCGTGCAGCGCGTGCGCCAGGCCATCAAGCCGCGGGGACAGTCCGAGCCTGACTGGCAGATCATCCAGGAATTGGCCAGACGGTGCGGCTTTGAATGGCAGTACGAATCGTCGAGGCAGATTATGGAAGAAATCAGCTTCTTGACACCCAGTTACGCTGGTATTACCTTCGAGCGTCTCGAGGCCGGCGGCCTGCAGTGGCCCTGCCCCTCTGCCGACCACCCCGGCACGCCTGTCCTGCATGTGGGTAAATTCAGCCGCGGCCTCGGAAAATTCTCCGCGGTGGAGTACAGGCTGTCGGCTGAACAGCCGGACGAAGAGTTTCCTTTCCTCCTGACCACAGGACGCAGCCTCTACCAGTATCATACGGGCACTATGACGATGAAAACCGATGGCCTGAACCGCTTCCACGAAGAAGAACTGATGGAAATCAACCCCGCGGATGCCAAGGTTCTCGGGCTTTGCACGGATGACACCGTCAATGTCACATCCCGCCGCGGCTTGGTCAGGTCGAAAATAAAACTAACTGAACGTGTACAGCCCGGCGTTGTCTTTATGACGTTCCACTTTGCTGAAACGGCTGCCAACTTGCTCACTAACTCCGAAGTCTGCCATATTGCCAAGACGCCCGAGCTTAAAGTCTGCGCCGTCCGGATCGAAAAAGCATAGGCCTGAACGGGAAAATTAATGGCTGTTCCGTGATATTCCCGCCGGTTTTTGCTTGGCAGAAGCAAGACGGCGGGAATATGCTTATGAAGGCAAGAGTAGAACGGAAGGATGTGGAACTGCAGATATGGAAGAGATGAACGATCAAAGTGCTACGGAAGTAAAAATTGTCCGGATCAGGAACAGGCAGAGAAGCGAGGAGAAAGACCGGGTCGTGACGGAAACGCCCCTGACAATCTTTTTTAATGACAGGGAATTTGTTACTTTGCTGTGTTCCCCTGGTAAGCTGGATTACCTGGCGGTGGGTTTTCTCCGTTCGGAAGGACTAATCAACACGGCGGATGATTTAGATGATATCAATGTGGATTACCAGAAGGGTATCGTTTTTGTCAGGACAAAAACACCGGCCGATTTGGTCGAGAAACTGTACGGTAAAAGAACCATAACCTCGGGATGCGGTAAAGGGACGCTTTTTTTCCATGTCCTGGATTCACTGCAAAGCAAGCGGGTAGAATCGAACCTGCAGATAAACGCGGAGTCCCTGTTAAAGTTAATGACCACCCTGCAGGAGAACTCTGTGCTCTTTAAAACTACCGGCGGTGTTCACAGCGCCGCCCTTGCGGACAGGAAAGAAATTCTTTTTTACAGCGAAGACATTGGCCGCCATAATGCTGTTGACAAGATCGTGGGAGAATGTATCATCAAAAATATCCCCCTTGACGACAAAATCCTATTGTCCAGCGGCCGCCTTTCCTCGGAGATCGTCCTTAAAGGTGCAAAGCTGCGCCTGCCGTTAATTGTCTCCAGATCTGCTCCCACCTCCTTAAGCGTGGAACTGGCCGAGCAAACAGGAATCACCCTGGTAGGCTTTGCCCGCGGCAGGCGGTTAAATATTTATTCTCACGACTATAGAATTGTTTAACCCCGATGTTAATATATATTAAACAAAGATAAATAAAGAGGATAAGCGAGTTGCGAATATTAAGGACAAGATATTGGGAATAATTACGATTATGCCATCTAAAAAAAATTAAGCCGTTTCATGTTAAGTGCTAAGGGCAGGGAATATTTACAGGATATGACTACTGTGATATAATTAGATTGAAAAAAAGTGTTGTAATTTTTTTCAAAAATAAAGGAGATGAAGCCTATGAAGAGGATTACACCTTATTGCTAATAAATATTGAAGGGAGGGGAAAAGATGGCTTTTGATTCTGTAAAAAAAGTAGCGGCTGAATTTGCTCTGGACAGGGCCATAAATTATATTACAAAAGATCCAGAAAAAAATCTGTCTACACTCCTTGATTTTATCGAAAAAGTAGCCATAGCTCCCGACCACAAAGAGGCAGTAAAAAAGTTGAAAGCTCACTTCAAAAATAATCCCCAAATCATGGCGCAGACCCGGCGCATTGCCAGTAACCCCAAAATGTTATACAACCTCTTTAATTCCTGGGTCATTGACGGGACTTTCCTGGGCAGGCCCAAACGGGAAAAACTCAGCAGGGAACTTGGCATAAATATTCCCGCTTTAATTTTGATAGATCCTACCTCTGCCTGTAATTTGCGCTGCGAAGGCTGCTGGGCAGGGGAGTACAGTAAGACAGATCACCTCGAACCAGAGTTGTTCAGCCGGATTATCTCGGAAGCCAAGGAACTGGGAATTCATTGGATTGTTCTTTCCGGGGGCGAGCCTTTCTGTTATCCTTACCTGCTGGATGTGGTAGCCGATCATCCTGAGTCTGTGTTTATGGTTTACACCAACGGTACACTAATTAATGAGAAAGTAGCCGATCGCCTGGCCGAACTGGCTAATTTATCCCCTGCTTTCAGCCTGGAAGGCTGGCGCGAGCATACTGATACCCGCAGGGGCACAGGCACCTTTGACAAGGTTATAAATGCTATGGACCTTCTGAGGGAAAGAGGGGTTTTCTTCGGTGCTTCCGTAACATCCATGCGCAATAATATTTACGAACTTTTTAGCACTGAATTTATCGATTTTCTTGTAGAAAAAGGTGTAACCTATATGTGGTCTTTTCACTATATTCCTGTAGGGCGCGACCCCAATGTAGAGCTGATGCTTATTCCTGAACAGCGGCTCTGGATGCTGGAAAGAGTCAGGGAACTGAGACGGACAAAACCTGTGTTTATCGCTGATTTCTGGAATGATGGGGAATATACCGGGGGATGTATTGCCGGCGGCAGGCAGTACTTCCACATTAATGCTGCCGGTGACGTGGAGCCCTGCGCCTTTGTCCATTTTGCCGTAGATACTATTAAGGATAAAAGCCTGAAAGAAGTCCTGGGGAACCCCCTGTTCAAAGCTTACCAGAGGGAGCACCCCTTTAATAAAAACCACCTGGCTCCCTGCCCCATCATAGATTCCCCGGGGGCTTTAAGGAAAATGGTCAGGGAATGCGGGGCGCATCCAACCCATAAGGGAGCGGAACAAGTCCTGGGGGGAGAAGTAGCTGAATACCTGGACGATAATTCGCAGCGCTGGCTGCAGCTGGCCGATGAATTTAAGGCGGGAACCGTAGAACTAGATGAAGAGGTTAGTGCCGGAAAATAGCAGGTAAAGTAATGATTCCCCGCCGAAGGGATGGCGGCTGCGGGAATTCCACTTTAAACATAATTTCGACATATAGAGAGCAACCCTTACTTCTTTGCTTTTAGAAGAGGTAAGGGTTTTGTTTTAAAGATATGATAAAAGTATCCGTTTAAAGCACTGTCTTTCCTTAATTTTTCTCTTAAGTGAAGCTGTCTTCGCTTTTCCCCTTTTTCTTATGAAGTTCAATGAACCTTTGTTTTACCTGTCTGCTTTCTTCTGCTAGCACGACACGGCGGGCGGAAACGTTAACCTGCGTAAATTGAAATCCGGTAAGATTTTCCAGCCTTTCTTTAACCTGCTGTTGTATTTCCTGCAGGAGCTGTGGAATATTGAAGCCGTATATTAAAATAACATCCAGGTTTATCACCATACCGTTTTTACTGGAGATAACGGCCGTTTTTTTAGCCCGGGCCACCCCTTTGATCTGTTCTGTAACATAAACAGCTATTTGTTCGATGACATTTTCGGAGAGAAAATAATTTCCCAGGGAGCTGTACAACGGCCGCACTATGGAATGTTCCATGGACCGGTAGGGCGTAGCTTTACTTTTACGGAAAAAAGCCTTTAAGGGATCCAGAAAGTAACCGGGGAAATCTTTTTCTATGGCAAATGTGGGTATGGGAATAACATGCCTGTTTTCCTTTTCTCTTATTTCCAGCGCCCGCGTAATTTCTTCGGAGGTAGATACGTCTTCGATACGTATTACTTTCTGGGGAGCAGGAATTTCCAGCCTTTTGGTAATATAATTCACCATGCGTTCGGAAGTGCCAAGGATGAGAATGCTTTCCGGCTTAATTTCCCTGATTTTCTCCCGGACTTGTTCAGCGTGCTGCGGATCTATAAACACAGCTCTTTTTGTGGCTGCCATCTTTGTGTTTTCTCTTTTGGCCGAACGGCCGGCCAGTACCTGGCTGCCCCGTATGAGCAGCCCGTCATCGATAATATATTCTATTCCTTCCTGGAAAGATACCTGCACACATTGGTGGCTTTTACCTGATCCGCTGATTCCGATTAAGGCATATACCTTCATCACTTTCCCTCCCGATTATTAAAATGAGTATACCATACCTTTCCGGAGAAGTCGATAAGACAAAAAAACTCTTCAGTTAAGCAGGATTTACTGCTTTTCTTTGCGAATGTAATTGTACCTGGCTTAAGAATTACTGGGCTTTTTGTATTGAAAAAGACAGGTGATATTGATATACTGGATTACGTGGTAGAATACATACAGGCAGAACTTCAGATGCGCCTGAGGGATAATTCAGGCTACAGGGTAGAGATAAAAGCTCAAGAAAAATAGGAGGTGCTGTTATGGAAGACAAATTAAATTTTTTGCAGCAGAGAAGGAATATTATCCTTCAGGGCGGCGGGACGGAGCGAATTGAAGACCAGCATAAAAAGGGAAAGCAAACGGCCAGGGAGAGACTGGAACAATTTTTGGATCCGGGCAGCTTTACTGAAGTAGGTACCTTTGTCCAGGGCGGCCTGGAGGATGCCAGTACCATGGATATCCCTCTGCCGGGAGAAGGCGTGGTGACCGGTTATGGGACATTAGATGGGCGCCTGGTATATGTTTTTGCCCAGGATTTTACCGTTTCAGGGGGTTCCCTGGGTGAAATGCATGCCGCTAAAATTTGTCGCGTAATGGATTTAGCTGCCCAAAACGGTGCTCCCTTTATCGGCATTAATGACTCCGGAGGGGCCAGAATCCAGGAAGGCGTAATGTCCCTGGACGGTTACGGTAATATCTTTTTCCGAAACACAGTTAATTCCGGGGTGATCCCCCAGATTTCCGTTATTATGGGCCCCAGCGCCGGGGGGGCCGTTTATTCCCCTGCGCTGACTGATTTTGTTTTCATGGTGGACAATACCAGCTATATGTTTATAACCGGGCCCCAGGTCATCAAGGCGGTAACCGGTGAAGAGGTTTCCCCCGGTAAGCTCGGTGGTGCCGCCACCCATAACGAGATAAGCGGGGTGGCTCATTTCCGGGCCAGGGACGAGCAGGAATGTTTTATGCTGCTTAAAAAACTTTTAAGTTACCTGCCTTCCAACAACTTAAACAATGCTCCTGTTGTTCCAACCGCGGAACCAACCCTGCCGGCGGAGGACCTGGTAAACCTGGTGCCTGCCGACCCCAACAGGGGCTATGACGTGGTGGATGTTATCAAAAGGGTTGTTGATGGAAGCGAGTTTTTCCAGGTCCACGAGCATTTTGCCAAAAACGCCGTGGTAGGTTTTGCCAGGATTGCCGGCCAGTCGGTGGGGATCATCGCCAACCAGCCCAAGTTCCTGGCGGGATGCCTGGATATCAACAGTTCCGATAAGATTTCCCGCTTCGTCAGGTTCTGCGATTGCTTTAATATTCCCATGGTAACTTTTGTGGATGTTCCGGGTTATCTTCCCGGCGTGCACCAGGAATACGGGGGTATTATCCGCCATGGGGCCAAAATACTCTATGCTTACTCCGAGGCTACTGTTCCGCAGGTAAGCGTTATTTTACGCAAGGCTTACGGGGGCGCCTATATCGCCATGAACGCCCGCAGCCTGGGGGCGGACTATGCCTTTGCCTGGCCCACGGCGGAGATAGCCGTGATGGGACCGGAAGGGGCCATCAATATCATTAACCGCAGGGAAATAGAAAAGGCTGAGAACCCCGAAGGAGAAAGAAAAAACAAGGTAAATGAATACCGGCAAAAATTTGCCAACCCGTATATTGCCGCCGCCCGTGGCTGGATAGATGATGTCATCGATCCCGGGGATACCCGCCGCCATCTCATCAGGGCCCTTGATTCGCTTAAAGATAAATTTGAGGACCGGCCCCGTAAAAAACATGGCAATTTCCCGGTTTAAACTACCCTCGCTCCTTTTATATTGACTTTTTAACAACCTGGTGTTAAGATTTTTAAAAAACAACTGCATAATAGCTGAAGAAGGGGAGAGTAGGGGCAGGAAAAGCCTAAGTGAGCCGGGGCTAGTGCGAACCCGGTGCCGGAACTGCTCTGAAGCGCACCCCGGAGGCGAAAGCTGAAGCCTGGAGGCAGGACCGTTTCCTTAACAAGCGGGCTTCCCGGTGTGTAGGCTTTTCCGGGTAAAATCCGTTAACGTTATGCTGCTTAGAGTTCCTGCAGCAGCCTTGAGGAGGGCCCAAAAGGGCCAATAAAGGTGGTACCGCGAGAATGCCTCTCGTCCTTTTGGAAGAGAGGCTCTCTTTATTTAAGGGGGTATTTTTGATGCGCGTGGGGATAATCGGTGTTACAGGTTATACGGGAAGCGAGCTTTTAAGACTTGTTTTTGCTCATAAGGGTGTAGAGCTTACCTATGTTACCTCCCATTCCTTTACGGGAAAACCCCTGCCCGAAGTGCATCCGCACTACCTGGGCATCCTGGAACCGGTATGCCGCCCTTTTTCTGTAGATGAGGCCGTGGAGAAGGCAGACCTGGTTTTTTCCGCCCTGCCGCACGGGGAGTCCATGGAAGCGGTCTCTCTGTTACGCGAGGCGGGCTTAAAGGTTATAGATTTAAGTGCCGATTTCCGCCTGGCAGATGCAAATCTCTACCTGGAGTGGTATAAAAAAGAGCATAGTGCACCCCGGCTTTTGGCGCAGGCCGTATACGGCTTGCCGGAACTTTACAGGGAGCAGATAAAGAAGGCCTCCCTGGTGGCTAACCCGGGCTGCTACCCCACTTCGGTTATTCTGGCCCTGGCCCCGCTGGCGGCCAGAGGCGTGGTGGACTGGGATACGCTGGTAGTGGACGCCAAGTCAGGGACTTCCGGGGCCGGGCGGGTGCCTTCACAGGTCCTGCATTTTCCTGAATGTGCGGAAAATTTTCGGGCTTACCGGGTTGCCCAGCACCAGCATACCCCGGAGATGGAGCAGGAGTTGAGCAAACTGGGGGGCCGGAAGGTGAGTTTTACCTTTGTGCCCCATTTGCTTCCCATGATCAGGGGTATTCTCAGCACCATTTACACGGGTTTGACAGTCCCCATCACGGAGGAAGAAATCCTGGATATGTACCGGGACTTTTACAGGGAAGAAAAATTTGTCAGGCTGCTGCCTCCACCTTTATTGGTGGAGACAAGAAACGTTTACGCCAGCAACTATTGTGATCTCTCTATCAGGTGGGACTCCCGCAACAACAGGTTAATTATTCTTTCGGCCCTGGATAACCTGGTTAAAGGCGCTGCCGGGCAGGCTGTACAGAATATGAATCTTATGCTGGGCTTCAAGGAGGAAAAGGGACTGGAAATGGTTCCCTTAAGGCCCTGAAGTTTCCTGGAGGTAGGTAAAAATGAGCGCAAATAACATAAAGATTATTGAAGGAGGCATTACCGCCGTCCCCGGGATTGAGGCTGCGGGGGTACACTGCGGAATTAAGAAAAACGGAGAGAAAGATCTGGCCCTGATCTACAGCAGGGAACCGGCTGTTGCTGCGGGGGTGTTTACCACGAACAAGTTCAAGGCGCCTCCATTACTGGTAACGGAGAAACACATCGGCAACCCTATCCGGGCCATTATTATTAACAGCGGTGTCGCCAATGCCTGTACCGGTGACCAGGGCCTCCGGGATGCCCTGAACACGGCGGAATTTGCCGCCGGGAAACTGGGGCTTAAAAAGGAAGATGTTCTGGTGGCTTCAACCGGGGTAGTTGGTGCTTACCTGCCCATGAAGGAACTCTCCCTCGGTATTGAAGAAGCTGTAGGGAAGCTTTCCCCCGGGGGCGGGAAAGAGGCGGCCCTGGCGATTATGACCACTGATACCGTCAGTAAAGAAAGCGCCTGCCGGGTGGAGGTTGAAGGGGACAACATTTCCTTTACTATTGCCGGGATGGCCAAAGGCTCCGGCATGATTTGCCCTGACATGGCTACGATGCTTGCTTTTATCGCTACTGATGTAAAAATCAGCAGGGAAACTCTGCAGAAAGCCCTGGTAAAGGCTGTAGCGCATTCTTTTAACATGGTAACGGTGGATGGGGATACCTCCACCAACGATATGGTCATCCTTCTTTCCAACGGAGCAGCTGAAGTGGAAGTAACAGAAGATGGTCCCCTGTGGGAAACTTTTAATAAGGCCTTACTTCACATTTGCCGGGACCTGGCTTACAAAGTCGTGGCTGATGGTGAAGGGGCCACCAAAGTAATTAAACTTACGGTTAAGGGCGCTCCTGATTACAGAACGGGGCGAAAGCTGGCCCGGGCCATTTTGAACTCCTCCCTGGTAAAAACAGCTTTTTTTGGGGAGGACGCCAACTGGGGACGTATCATCACGGCCATGGGCTATACAGATGTTGATTTTTATCCGGAACGGGTGGATATTTTCCTCGGCCGGGTGCAGGTAACTGCTTCCGGTAAAGGACTGCTTTTTGACGAGTACCAGGCCAAAGAGGTTTTAAGGCAGGGTGAGATCCCCGTGGTGGTTAACCTGCATATGGGACCGGAAGAGGTAACGGCCTGGGGGTGTGATCTCAGCTACGAGTATATAAAAATAAACAGCGCTTACAGGAGTTGAAAGGAGGTTGCCGCTTATGGAAAAATCTATGGAGGCGCTCATTGCCAAGGCCGGGGTTTTAATCGAGGCGCTGCCTTATATCCGCAACTTTACCGGCAAAACTTTTGTGATCAAGTATGGCGGGCAGGCCATGATCAGCGATGAGCTTAAAAATTCGGTGGCCCAGGATATAGTTTTACTAAAATTTATCGGCATTAATCCTATTGTTGTGCACGGCGGGGGCAAGGAAATAACGGCACTCATGGAGAAGACGGGAAAAAAGGCCCGCTTTGTCAGCGGATTGAGGGTCACCGATAAAGAGACCATGGAAGTGGTGGAAATGGTGCTGGTGGGAAAAGTGAACAAGGAGATCGTCACTCTGCTTAACCGGCACGGGGGTAAAGCGGTCGGGCTGAGCGGCAAGGACAGCAATCTTCTTGTCTGCCGGAAAAGATCTCCGTTGCAGGTAGTTGTGGAGGGGAAGGAACAATATGTGGACCTGGGCTATGTGGGGGATGTGGTCGTGGTGAGCCCCGAGGTAATACATACTCTCAGCCGGAACGGTTATATACCGGTAATATCCTCCATCGGCGTCAGCCCGGAGGGAGAAGGGCTGAATATAAATGCCGATCACGTGGCGGGTGAACTTGCCGCCGCCCTGGGGGCGGAAAAATTAATTATTCTGACCGATGTGGAAGGCATTTTTGCAGAACCGGGAGATCCAGGCACGCTGATCTCTTCCCTCCAGCGCCAGAAAGTCCGGGAGATGATTATTTCCGGGGAAATATCTGCCGGGATGATTCCCAAGGTGGAGGCCTGTGTCAGGGCCCTGAACAATAATGTATCCCGAACCCATATTATCGATGGCCGTCTTAACCATTCCATGCTCCTGGAGATTTTTACGGACAAAGGCATCGGCACAATGGTGATATAAGTAGGAAAATAGCCGGATAGCTTCCGCTGCTTTAGGCAAGTTTAAAGGGGTGGGGAAAAATGTTAAAGGACGAGGAGAAGCATTTTATAATCAACACCTATAACCGCCAGCCGGACTTCACTCTGCTTATTACCAGGGGGAAGGGGACGCTGGTCTGGGATGAAAACGGAAAAGCATACCTGGATTTTGTAGGGGGGCTGGCTGTAAATGCTCTCGGCCATGCCTGCCCTCCGGTCATAAACGCTGCCTGGGAGCAGATGAACAAAGTTATTCATACCTCCAATTTATATTACAGCGAACCCCAGGTTAAGTTGGCCAAATGCCTGGTAGAAAATTCTGCGGCAGACAGGGTCTTTTTCTGCAACAGCGGGGCCGAGGCCAACGAGGCAGCGATTAAACTGGCCCGCAAGTTCAGCAAACTGCATCTTGGCGCCGCCAAAATTGAAATTATAACGGCGCTGAATTCTTTTCACGGTCGCACCCTGGCCACCATTACGGCCACGGGGCAGGAGAAATTTCAAAAAGGTTTTGAACCTCTTGTTCCCGGTTTCCGTTACGCCCGGTTTAACGATCTGGATTCTTTCCAGTCCCAGCTTAATGATTCCACCTGTGCGATCATGGTTGAGCCCGTGCAGGGGGAAGGGGGAGTCCATGTTGCTGCAGCGGATTTCCTGGTGGGGCTGCGGCGTTTATGTGACGAAAACCGGCTTTTGCTTATTTTTGATGAGGTGCAGTGCGGTACGGGACGTACCGGTAAGCTCTTTGCTTATGAGCACGATGCCGTTTTGCCGGATATTATTACCCTGGCCAAAGCGCTGGGAGGGGGCTTCCCCATCGGGGCGATGCTCTGCCGTGAAAAAGTGGCTTCAGGCTTTTCACCCGGTGACCACGCTTCCACTTTTGGGGGCAACCCTGTCGCCTGTGCGGCAGCTTTCGCTGTAATGCAGGAAATCTTACAGGAGGGTTTTTTGGATGATGTTACTGATAAAGGTATTTATTTTCAGGAGAAGCTACGGCTCCTTAACAGAAAATTTCCCGGTGTTATCATAGAGATTCGGGGAAAAGGCCTGATGATCGGGGTGGAGCTGAAGGAAAAAGGCCAGGCAGTACAGCGTCTATGCCAGCAAAAAGGCCTGCTTGTTAACTGCATCGGGGACAGGATTTTGCGTTTTCTTCCCCCCTTGAACGTAAGCCGGGAAGAACTGGATTTGGCCCTGGAAGTGTTACAAAATACATTTACGGAGGTGTTTGGCGGTGAATAGTCTGCGCGGCAGGCATTTTTTATCCCTGCAGGATTTTACCCCGACGGAAATCGCGGCTCTGCTGCATTTTGCCGGGGAACTTAAACAGCGGCAGAAAAAAGGCGAATCCCATCCTCTGCTGGCCGGTAAAACGCTGGGCATGATTTTCCAGAAACCTTCTACCAGGACCAGAGTGTCTTTTGAAGTGGGTATGTGGCAGTTGGGAGGGTATGCTCTCTTTTTGAGCAGCCAGGAACTGCAGATGGGCAGGGGGGAACCCATCAAAGACACTGCTGCCGTTCTCTCACGCTATGTAGACGGAATCATGATCCGCACCTTTAACCATAGTGAGGTGGAGGAACTGGCTTTCTATGCCTCTGTTCCCGTCATAAACGGCCTCACGGACCTGCTGCATCCCTGCCAGGCCCTCGCCGATTTGCTTACTGTGGAAGAAAGGCTGGGGAAGCTGGCGGGACTGAAACTTGCCTATACCGGCGATGGGAATAACGTGGCACATTCATTGCTGCTGGGTTGTTCCAAAATGGGCATGAACATTGCTGTAGCCGGACCCCGGCCATACTGGCCCCTCCCGGAAATAACAGCAAAGGCCAGGGAAAATGCCGCAGCAAGCGGGGGCAGCGTGCTCATTACGGAAGACCCCCTGGAAGCCGTGAAAGAGGCCGATGTGATTTATACAGATGTGTGGGCCAGCATGGGAAAGGAAGCAGAAAAAATGGAGCGAAAGAAAATTTTTGCTCCCTACCAAGTCAACGATAACCTGGTCAAAGCGGCCCGGCCCGGGGCACTGGTCATGCACTGCCTGCCCGCTTACAGGGGTGAAGAGATAACTACCGAGGTTCTGGAAGGAGAGCAGTCTGTAGTCCCGGAGCAGGCCGAAAACCGCCTCCATGCCCAGAAATCCCTGATGGCCCTGCTGATGGGATGAGTAAAAATTAAGGAAAGGGTGACTAAAATGTCCAAGGTGGTTCTGGCATATTCAGGTGGACTGGATACCTCCATTATCGTAAAATGGCTCAAGGAAGAGTATGGTTATGAAGTGATTGCCTTTGCAGCTGACGTGGGACAGGGGCCCGGTGAGCTGGAGGGGCTGGAAGAAAAAGCCCTGGCCACAGGTGCCTCCAAAGTTTATATCCAGGATCTCAGGAAAGAGTTTGTGGAAGAATTTGCCTTTCCCATGCTTAAATCGGGGGCTTTCTATGAAAAGAAATACCTTCTTGGTACCGCTATTGCCAGGCCCCTTATTGCCCGCGCCATGGTTCAGGTTGCCCTGGAAGAAGGAGCCGGAGCTGTTGCTCACGGGGCTACAGGAAAAGGCAATGACCAGGTGCGCTTTGAGTTAACCGTAAAAGCCCTTGCCCCGCAGTTAAAAATTATCGCTCCCTGGAGGAGTTGGAAAATCCGCTCGCGCCGGGATGCCATAGAGTACGCCCGGAAATACAACATCCCCGTCCCTGTTACCGTGGAAAAACCTTATAGCATGGACCGCAACCTCTGGCATATAAGCTACGAGGGGGGTATTCTGGAAGACCCCGCCCGGGAACCCCTTGAGGATATGTTTTTGTTGACCCGTTCGCCCGAGCAGGCACCAGACAAGCCTGCCACAGTGGAAATTTCCTTTGAAAAAGGAATACCCGTAGCTTTAAACGGCACACCCACGGACAGCGTGACCCTCCTTGAATCTCTCAACCAGATCGCCGGCGAGAATGCCATTGGGAGGGTCGACATAGTGGAAAACCGCCTGGTGGGAATGAAATCCAGGGGCGTTTATGAAACTCCGGGGGGAACGTTGCTTTACTTTGCCCACAGTGAACTGGAACAGCTGACACTGGACAGGGAGACGATGCGCTACAAAGAAGCGGTGGCCATAAAATACGGGGAGATTATTTACTACGGCCTCTGGTATTCCCCCCTGCGCAGGGCGCTCGACGCTTTTATCCAGAGCACCCAGGAAAATGTAACAGGAGAGATAAAGTTAAAACTGTACCGGGGAAACATAAGCGTCGTAAGCCGGCGTTCACCCTGTTCCCTTTACCATCCCGATCTGGCCACCTTTGAAGAAGATGAACTCTACAACCAGGCAGATGCCGGTGGATTTATCAACCTTTTCGGCCTCCCCCTGCAGGTAGAGGGACTGTTGAGGGGAACATGGAAAAATGAGGTGGAAAGAAAAAAGTGAACGGTAAAGAGAAAAACAATAACCAGGATAAGCCCTGGGGCGGAAGATTCAAAGAAAGCCTGGATAAAAGGGTAGAAGCTTTTACCGCTTCCCTGCCTTTTGACCGCCGACTGGCAGCGGAGGACATCCTGGGGAGCATGGCCCATGGCCGGATGCTGGTGAAAGCCGGTATTATCGCACCCCCGGAGGGCGAGATGATTCTTAAAGGGCTGCAGGAAATCCGTGAGGAAATTTCCCGGGGAGAGTTTCCTTATGATATTTCCCTGGAAGATATTCATATGAATATCGAGAAAAGGCTGATAGATAAAATCGGTCCTGTTGGAGGAAAACTGCACACGGCCCGCAGCCGCAATGACCAGGTGGCTCTGGATATGCACCTCTACGTGAAAAAAGAGCTCCGGGAGGTGGAAAAACTGATCTCTGCGCTCCAGGAGGTTATCCTGGAGCTGGCGCAGGAGAACCTGGAGGTAATTATTCCCGGTTATACCCACCTGCAAAGAGCCCAGCCCGTTCTGCTTTCTCACCATCTCATGGCCTATTTCTGGATGCTGCAGAGAGACAGGGAACGTTTTCTTGATGCTCATAAAAGAGCGGATCTTATGCCCCTGGGAGCCGGCGCTCTCAGCGGAACAAGTTTTCCCATCGACAGGGAAGAGGTAGCCCGTGAGCTTGGTTTCGGTGCCTTGTATGAAAACAGCATGGATGCTGTAAGTGACCGTGACTTTGTTCTGGAATTTTTAAGCTGTTCCTGCCTTCTTTTAATGCACCTGAGCCGGTTAAGTGAAGAACTGGTATTGTGGTCATCCCAGGAATTTTCCTTCCTGGAACTCGGTGACGCCTTTACGACAGGCAGCAGCATGATGCCCCAGAAAAAAAATCCCGATGTGCCGGAGCTTGTCCGTGCCAAGACAGGACGTGTTTACGGGAACCTGATGGCACTTTTAACGGTATTCAAGGGGCTTCCCCTGACCTACAACAAAGATATGCAGGAAGACAAGGAATCCTTATTTGATTCTGTGGATACGGTAAAAGATGTCCTGACTATTTATGGGCAGCTTTTAAAAAGTATCAAGGTGTCCAGGGAAAAGATTGCGACGGCTTTGCAGGACGACTTCTCCACGGCTACGGAACTGGCCGATTTTCTGGCTCTCAAAGGGGTGCCCTTTCGGGAAGCCCACCATATTGTAGGGCGGCTGGTCCGGCACTGTCTCCAGGAAGGGAAGCTGTTAAAAGATTTATCCTCCGGGGAGCTTACAGCCTTTCACGCTCTGCTGGGTTCTGACGACGCCCTGTCCAGGCTTAGCCCCGGTGAAGCCGTGAAGGCCAAAACATGCCGCGGGGGAACAGCGCCGGAAGCTGTAAGGAAGCAGCTCCAGGCAGCGAGGGAAGCATTAAATACATCTTTTATATAAGGATAGCGTTACGAAGCTTTTTTAATTACACTTTAAAGAACGCACAGTTTCATGATGGTTATAGCTCGGAAAAAGAAGGGGAGAAATGCTTTCTGTTTCTAGCCCGTTTTGCTCCAGTTGACGACGAAACTGGCAAACATGCTCAAGGGTAAGCTTTTTCAACTTTATCTCTTTTGATTTCTGGGCGGCATGAAACCCTGCACGTCGACCAAAAACAAGAATGTCAAGCAGCGAATTTCCCATAAGCCTGTTACGACCATGAATTCCTCCGGTATTTTCTCCGGCGGCATAGAGGTTTTCTATACTTGTACGGCTGTACTTGTCAATTAAGAGACCCCCGTTCTGGTAATGAAGGGTCGGGTAAACCAATATAGGCTCTTTACGAATATTAATACCAAACCTGGCGAACTGTCTTAACATGGCTGGGAGCTGTCTTTCGATGGTCCCCTCACCATGGAGCAGTTCGATCAGCGGTGAATCAAGCCAGACACCTGTCGTACCGTCAGGAGTGCTTATACCCTTCTTTTTGTAACTGCATTCCTTAATAATAGCAGCAGATTCCACATCACGGATTTCCAGATGATAAACAAACTGATCGCCATCAATGTTCAGAGGTGTGGCGCCAAGACCGCGTACTTTTTCCGTCACCAGCAAGCCCATGATCTGGGAAGGAAAAACAACGCCAGTGGGGTGGTACTGAATGGTATCCATAAAGGCTAACCTGGCTCCCGCACGATAGCCCATGACCAGCCCATCACCAGTGGCACCATAGTGGTTGGTAGTGGGGAAACCCTGGAAATGAAGCCTCCCGGAGCCACCCGTAGCAAGGATTACCGTTTTGGCCCGTACAATCAGGTATTCCTCTGTCTCCAGGTTAAAAAGAACAGAACCGGCTGCTTTACCTTCTTCATCCAGCAAAAGTTCTACTGCAGGGCAAAATTCCAGCACGTTAATTCCCCTGTTAAGAGTTTCGTCTCTCAGGGTACGCATAATCTCTGTACCGGTATAGTCCCGGGCAGAATGCATCCGTTTTCGCGAGGTGCCGCCACCATGGATGGTGAGCATCGTGCCGTCGTCTGCTTTATCAAGCATGGCACCCAGATCTTCAAGCCATTTAATAATCATGGGAGCATCGTTAACCAGAGTATAAACAAGCTCTGGTATATTGGTAAAATGCCCTCCGCCCATGACGTCAAGGTAATGTAGGGCAGGGGAATCATTTTCTTTATCAGCTGCCTGGATGCCTCCTTGGGCCATTATAGTATTGGCATCGCCAAAACGCAGCTTGGTCACAAGCAAAACTTTTGCGCCTTCCTTTTGAGAGGCTAGAGCCGCCGCTGCGCCTGCCCCCCCACCGCCGATAATGAGGACATCCATATCATAAGCGATTTTTTCCAGGTCAATTTCAATATGCTCAATCCTGCTGTGTGCTTCCAGAAGTTCAGCCAGCTCACAGGGAACCCTGTCGCCCTTGTTCCCCCCCGCCTTTAGCGTCTGGAAGCCATTTTCAAGATAATCGGGATGAAATTTTTTAACTACTTCCCTGCACTCATGGGGAGCCATGCGTGGAAAATCCTGGTACAGGCGCCTGGGGCGTGTTTTTTCAACTTTTTTGACGAGCTCTTTTAAATACGATATATACATAAATTCACCTGCTTTCCAAAAGCCAGGTTCCTCCTTTTGTTAAGAATAAATTCCTTCCGGCGCTATTCTTCTATATCACGGCTATTATAAATAATCCTTAGTTCATCAGAACTTAACTTCATTAATTGCCGCAATTCCGCCTCATACTTTCCCTCTTTTATCTCCATAACCCTTCGCTTAAGGTGTGAAGCCTGGGGCAAAAGGTGCTTGCTATAAAGGCGGCGGGCTAAAATAGTAACGTGATACTGCACAATATGTACCGGGCACCGGGAGGCACAGAGGCCACACATGATGCAGTCAAAAGATTCTGTAGCACACTGTGCAATTTCTCCCCTCTGGGCATGGGCGATGTAGTGCATGACATTTATGTTCTGCGGGCATACCTTTGTGCAGGAGCCGCACCCTATGCAGCGGTAAATTTCCGGGTAGTAAAGGGCAATTGAAGAGGCAGTGGGGGTTAAGGTGTTAATGTCATAGGTGCCTTTTAAGGGGGGGGAATATGGAATCTGTGCCAGGAACATGTTAGCCTCAACTTTGGTCTGGCAGGCAAGACCAACTTTCAGCTCATAGTTACCGGCGGTGCGGTAAACAATAGCACAAGCACCACAGAATCCTGCCCGGCACCCGCAACCACGCTTTAATTGGAATCCGGCATATTCCATGGCATTCATTACTGTTAATGATGCGGGCACTTTATACTTTTTACCCATAATATATATATCAACCAACGGCACCTTAGTCATTTCTCAACTCCAACATATTTTTAAAGTTGTGTTTAAATATTCTTGAATCATTTTCATTAATGAATCCTGCCAGGGTGTTCTATATTTCTGGTATTTGGGATTCACAACTGATACAAGACTCAAGCCTCATTAAATATTTATGCAATATTTGTACCATTTGTAATTGAGGCCTTACTGAAAAATTGTTTAAAAAAACAAAAAACAGTCTTATTAAAAAAATACAATGACATAAAATCTATTTACTTTTAGCAGTTTAGGGGGTTGTATTATCCATTTCTTTTAGATAGACTAGAAAGGGTTTTATATAAATTCTTTGTGGCAATTACTTCCAATTTTAAACATAAATTATGACAATACTTTTGGAGTAGATTTAGGAGGTGAAACCTGGTTCTCCAACCGGGCGTTAAATGTTTAAAAAGGTATTGCTGGCCATGGACTCCTCTTCTGCGGCGCAGGAATTGTTCAACTGCATACCTGACCTCAGGCTGATGGGAATGGCAGAACTGGTCATTGTTCATGCCATTAGCGTAGAGCAGCTGCAGGGCAGAAGGCTGGATGCGTACCGGGATGCTTTTACCAGGAGGATGGAGGATAAGATAAAAGCTTTAGAGCAAATAGGAATTGCTGTAAAACTCTTATTACCATTTGGCAACCCCGCAGAAGAGATCGCCCTGACGGCGGAAGAAGAAGATGTAGATCTTATTTTTATCGGTTCCATCGGTGAAAATATTATTCGGGAGTTTCTGCTGGGAAGCACCGTAACCGAAGTAATACGCCGTTCCAGCAGGCCGATTTTAATTGAAAAGTATATTACCCTGGGAGAAAGAACACGTCTTATTCCTATCTTCCTGCAGAAATGGTCCACCGTACTGCTTCCCACTGATTTTTCCAGAGAAGCAGAAAGCGTCTATAGCAAGTTTTCGGCGGTTGCTGATAAAATTCACCGCATTATTTTTTTGCACGTTATCGATAAAGCGCAGGGGGGAAAGGAACTGTCCAGGCAAGAGGAAAAAGCCTTACATGGTCTGCAGGATTGGCAGGAGAAATTTCGCCGGAATGGAGGCAATGTAGATATAAAAGTATCGGCGGGTATTCCTTCGCAGCGAATAAACGAAATTGCTGAAACCGAAGGTGTTACCCTCATTGCTATGCCCACCAGGGGAGTGGGACTGGTGAAACTTTTTATGGGAAGAACGGCTGATGCTGTGGTGAGACGTTCCAGTGCACCTGTTTTACTTTTCAAGATCGACTAAAAAATAAAGTACAGCCCAGCGTTTATAAAACAGTATATCAAAAATTAAAAAGGCCCAGGAAAACGGGCTTTTTTAATTATTCTTTTTCTAATCCTGCTTCACTTAGTTTGCGCCATAATGTTGTTCGCCCGATACCAAGCTTTTCTGCTAATTTGGTTTTATTTCCTTTTAAACGAAAATACTCTTCTCTAATTAATTGATTCTCAATTTGTTCCATAATTCTTTTTAAATCTCCGTTTGGCTCAACTTTTAAATAATTATTTTCATTTGTTACTACAGATTCACTGGCAAAATCCAGCAGGATTTTTTTAATGTAACGACCTACGGCTTTAGGGGTGGAATCCGGTTCTACCAATACCATAAGACGTTTTATAAGGCTTTCCAGTTCCCTTACGTTACCGGGCCAATCATAAGCAGTTAATAACTCATTATATTCCGTTAGAGACTTTTTCAGCAGGGAAAAAAGATTCTCATCTGTTATTTCTGTCAACAGGTTAAAAGCAAGAGGCAGTATATCTTCTTTCCTCTGGCGTAAAGGCGGGATAGATAATTTCAGGATATTAAGGCGGTAGTATAGATCACGGCGGAATGTACCCTGCTCTACAGCTTTTAATAAATTGCGGTTAGTAGCAGAAATTACCCGAACGTCTATCGGTATTAACCTGTTATCACCTATGCGCATGATTTCTTTTTGCTGTAACACCCTGAGCAGCTTGGACTGAACTTCCGGGGAGATCTCACCGATCTCATCCAGAAAAATGGTGCCGCGGTGAGCTAATTCAAACAACCCCTTTTTGCCTCCCTTTTTGGCTCCGGTAAATGCTCCTTCGGCATAACCAAATAATTCGCTTTCCAGGAGCGTGGAAGGCAGTGCGGCACAATTTACAGCGACAAAAGGTTGGGATGCCCGAATACTGGCATTATGAATGCTTTGGGCAAAAAGCTCCTTTCCGGTACCTGTTTCACCGGTAATTAGAACAGTTTCATCAGTATAAGCATATTTTTTGGCCTGGTGCACCGTATCAATGATTTCTTTGCTTTTGCCTATAATATCCTTAAATTGATAACTGGCCTGAAGTTTACTTTCATGATTGGCCCGGCGAATTTTCTCTTCCATATATTGGATGCGGTTTACTTCGTGAAAAGCAAAAATAGAGCCTACTATTTGCCCATGATCATAGATAGGAATCTTATTTACGATCAGTTGTTTTTTTCTAAAATTGCATATTTTATCTGTTTCAATCTCGTTTTGATTAACTACAAAGGGTTGAGGTCTGTCCGTTGTGATTACTTCATGAATAGGCCTGCCGATAGCTGTTGCTGCTTTAAGTTCTAAAATATTTTCGGCTACGGGGTTAAATACAGTAATGATATTATGGGCATCGACGGCAATAATTCCCTCGAAAGAGTAATCAACAATGGCCTTTAACTTGAAAGCTTCACGCCGTTCCTTCCGTCTTGCCCAGGCTACCTCTTTAGCGTGGGAATAAGCTCTCATGATGGCATCTTTGCTGATAGAAACGGGGATGCAGGGGCATCCCTGGGAGCGGGCCAGTTGGGCAATAACACCCCCGCTGACGATTGCTTTTATATTTCGCTTTTTAACTTCTTTAAGTTTGGTCAGGCCGTCATGTTCGTTAAAATAAATAAATTGCTCCAGTTTAACATTTATTACTTCTTTTATTTCATGGAAACGCGGGTTGGGATTATGAAATTCAAACAAAGCCAAAGGTTCACCAAATAATCTTTTGGCCTTATGCAGGGCGAATACAGTTTCAAAAATGCCTACGGGGATAGCGATTAGGGGAATATCAAATTTTTTTCGCAGGTGCCGGGTATTACCTTCAGTTGTTATGATTACTTCTACACCCTGCTCCTCAGCCCTGGCTACTGCCGGTTCAGCATTCTCGATAGCTCCTTCTTCCAGTAAAACCTTTTCAGGAAGATCGGGCAGCACCTCTTGAATAAGCTGGGTAAGTTCGGAGTATGGTGAAAGAAAGCAAACTTCATAATTCATCCTTAATCCCCACTTTCTTTAGTTATAATTATAATAAACTATTTAGCAAATTCAATCAATGGTATTTTGTTTACTTTTTGAAACAAATTTATACTGTAAAAAGCAAAATACTTTTAAATCTAATACAAAGGAAAAAAGAAAACGTTCCATTGATGAAATTCTATGTTTCGCCAAAGAAACATAGAAGTATTTTTTTGGGAAAAATTTTTAGGAAAGCCTTAAAGAAAGTTTAAAAAAGCATTAAAATAGTTATTTTTTTTAGATATTTTTTTGGCACATCTTTTGCATGTTATAATTATAAATTTCAATATTAAATATTTATTCAATAAATTTTTTAAGTTTAACTTTAAGAGGAGTGATATCCATAAAAAATTTAACCAGTTTTTACTAAATAGTTAGTTTTATTAAAATTAAGCGGCTCAAAGAAATTTTTTACAGGAGGTTTTAGTTCATGACGAAAGATATAACAAGTTTAAGAACAACAATTGATTTTCTCAAGGAAGAAGAAGGTGAGTTACTGGTAACCGATGTAGAGATTAATCCAGAACTGGAGATGGCTGCAATTCAGAAAGCCCTGGATAACGGTCCTGCTCTTTTGTTTGAAAACGTTAAGGGCTATCCCGGAAAAAGGTTATTTACCAATCTTATGGCCTCGGAAAAACGTATTGCCAAAATCTTCGATGTAGATGAGCCCAAGAATTTTAAACACAAGATCAGAAATGCCCTGCACAACCCTATCCCCCCCAGGTTAGTGGAAAAGGCCCCCTGCCAGGAAGTAGTTATTACCAAGGATATTGATGTCTGGCCTGTTGTTCCCATGATCTCTCATACCCCCCAGGATCCGGGGCGTACCTTGGGAGGCGGCAATACTCTTATCTGTGGCAAATATTTCTTTGGGGGGCGTCATATCAGCTACAACCGCATGAGCTTCGTATGTGGCGGGCCGGATTATTCCAGCTTCCAGATAGCCCCGGGTTCACATACGGATATGGCCGTATCGCAGTTTTATAAAAAAGAACATGTTCCCATGACCATTAACATGGGAGTGCCCCCGGCCTGTACGATCATGGCCGGCGCCGGTTTCAACTATGTAATTCTTAATCCCGGTTGTGACGAAATTGCCATTGCCGGGGGAATACAGGGCTCACCGGTCGATCTTGTGAAGGCTAAAACAGTTGATGCCTATTCCATCGCTAATGCCGAAATCGTCCTTGAAGGCTACGTGGATACAACGCAGAAAGTATGGGAACACCCCGAAGCCGAGAAAGAGAATAAACAGGGCGTTTATCCCTTCCATCCCGAGTGGTCCGGCTACATGGGCCGCGCTTACCGTACCTACAAATTCCAGGTGACAGCCATTACCCACCGTAAGGAGAACCCCATCTACTATCCGCTGATTGTCCATAGCTACGATGACCATCATATTGACTGTAAAGTACGGGAGGCCTCCTTCCTGGAACTGGGAGAAAGAATTTCCCCAGGCTTTGTAAAAGACGTGTATGCTCCGCTGGGCATGACTGACTGGGGCGGTGCTATCTTCCAGGTTCGCAAGACTAAGAAACGGGATGAGGGCTTCCAGAAAAACCTGCTGTCTGCTGCTCTTTCTGTTTCTCAGGGCATGCGTCTGGCCATAGCCGTGGATGAAGATGTAAATATTTACTGTGCCGAAGATGTGCTCTGGGCTCTTACTACAAGAGTCGATGCCGACAAAGATATCCTGATAGTCAATCCCGGCGGTATGGGTCAAACCTTCCAGCCTGCCGAGCGCAGTGCTGCTGCTCCCGGTGCCCAGTGGGTGCGTTCGGAATCCAAGTATGCCGGAGGTATTGGCTTGGATGCCACGGTACCATTTGAGTTTCAATGGGCTTATGAACGTGCCAGTTACCCGGTTGAACTGGTAGATCTCAAAAAATGGTTCAGCGAGAACCAAATCGACAAAGCTAAAAGCTCCATGTGTGAATATGCCCGCTGGCTTGCTGAGGTGGGAATCTAACAACACAAAAGAAAGAGATGAGAGGGGTGTGCCCCTCCATCTCTCTCTTGCCTTCAAACAATATGGAAAGAGGGCTGCACTATGAGTACGAATATAGAAGAAAAAGGATTGTTAACCTCCTTTCGTGTGCTTGATTTGTCAAATGAACGGGGATTTTTATGCGGGAAAATACTGGGTGATTTGGGAGCGGATGTCATCAAAATTGAAAAGCCCGGCGGTGATCCTGCCCGTAATATAGGTCCTTTTTTTGAAGATAAGCCTGATCCCGAGAAAAGCCTGTACTGGTTCGCTTATAACAATAATAAGCGTGGTATTACCCTCAACCTGGAAACTGAAAGCGGCAGGGATATCTTTTGCCGCCTGGTAAAAACTGCTGATTTTCTCATAGAATCTTTTAGCCCGGGTTACATGGAAAGCCTGGGGCTGGGCTATGAACGAATAAGCCGGGTTAATCCCCAACTGGTAATGACCTCCATTACACCTTTTGGGCAAACAGGGCCTTACAGCCAGTACAAAGCTTCCGACCTGGAAATTATGGCTATGAGCGGTTTGATGTCATTATTGGGTTATCCGGACAGGCCGCCTGTACGTGTAACTGTACCCCAGTCCTACATGTGGACCGGAATGCAGGCCGCATCCGGCACTTTGCTGGCCCATTATTACCGCGGCCGGACCGGCAAAGGCCAGCATGTGGATGTTTCAGCCCAGGCCAGTATACTCTGCGCCCTGGCCCATGCTCCTACTTTTTGGGATGTAAACGAGGTGCTTACGGTTCGGGAGGGCCCCATAATGAGCGGGCGCAGCGTTAAAGGTGCCAAGATGCGCTGTATCTTTCCCTGTAAGGACGGCTTTATTAACTTTATTGTTTATGGCGGCCCGGCAGGGATTACTACTAACAAGGCCCTTACCGAATGGATGGATTCGGAAGGAATGGCTACGGAATATCTCAAGAATAAAGATTGGGACAGTTTTGATATCGCTACGGTGACGCAGGAAGAAATTGACCAGATCGAAGGGCCCACTGCTGAATTTTTGAAGACCAAGACCAAGAAGGAGTTTTTTGAAGAGGCCATCAAGAGGCGTATGTTAGGTTATCCTGTTACTACTGCCGAGGAGATTTTAGCAGATCCCCAGTTGTATGCCCGTGATTACTGGCAAAAGGTAGCACATCCGGAGCTGGATCAGGAAATCACTTACCCGGGCGGTTTTGGTAAATTTTCTCTTTCTCCCTGCCGTATTTGGCGCAGGGCGCCCCTTATCGGCGAACATAACGAGGAGATTTACGGAGAATTAGGTTTAAATGGTAATGACCTGCTTATGCTAAAGCAGGCCGGTATAATTTGATCAGTTGTTAAGAAACAGGCCCCTAGGAGGTAAAAGAGATGAACAAACGGGTATTTGAGGAGATAAAAGTAGCAGAATTTGGAGGTTTTGCCGCTGGCCCGGGTGTGGGGAAAATGATGGCGGACTTTGGGGCGGAGGTAGTTCGCGTAGAATCGTTTGCACGCCCTGACGGCTTCAGATCCCATTATCCGCCTTATACGGATAACGAGCCCGGCTTAAACCGTTCCGGTTGTTTTGCCATTCATAACAATAATAAATATGATATAACTTTGAACTTAAAAACGGAGGGCGCATTAGAGGCTGCCAAAAAGGTTATCGCCTGGGCTGACGTTGTTATAGAGAACTTTACGCCAGGGACCATGAGCAGGCTGGGTTTGGGATATGAAACCCTGTCTAAAGATAAACCTGATTTAATTATGCTCGGCTCATGCAACCAGGGTCAGACCGGGCCCCATGCCGAACACCCGGGTTTCGGCTCACATTTGACTTCATTAAGCGGTTTTACCCACCTGACCGGTTACCCCGATGCCCCGCCGGTAATTCTTTATGGCCCTTATATCGATTATATCGGGGTTGGCTATGGCATGATTGCCATAGCAGCGGCCCTGGATTACCGCCGGCGCACAGGTAAAGGACAATACATTGACCTTGCCCAGTACGAGGGGGGACTGCAATTCGTCGCCCCGGTTTTACTGGATTATCTTATTAATGGCAGGATTACTTCCCGCATGGGAAATCGCAATCCTTATGCTGCTCCCCACGGGGCGTACCCCTGCCTGGGCGAAGACCGCTGGTGTGTCATCAGTGTTTTTAGCGACGAGGAGTGGCAGCAGTTGATAAAGACTATGGGTTATCCTCATTGGGCCAAAGAGTCCAGGTTTGCCACCTTACTGGGGCGTAAAGAAAACGAAGATGAATTAGACAGCCTTATAGGACAGTGGACATCTGGCTTTACTGCGGAGCAGCTCATGGAAAGGTTACAGGCGGTAGGTGTACGTGCTGCCGTAGTTAATAACATGAAAGATATTTATACTGATCCCCAGTTGAAACATCGTCATATCTGGCGGGAATTGGAACATGTGGAGATGGGCCGCTTTAACTACCAGGCGCCTGCCTTCAACCTTTCGGAAACGCCGGCCGAAATTGACCGCCCCAGTCCCTGTATAGGTGAACATAACCATTTCTTTTTTACCCGTATATTGGGGTACTCAGAGGAAGAATATAAGACCATGCTGGAGCAAAAGGTCATTGCCTAAAGCACAAGTGTAGTACCTGAGGAGGAAATGATATGAAGTTATTTGAGTACATGGGTAAGGAAATATTTTCCCGCTACGGTATCCCTGTCCCCAGGGGGAAAGTTGTATCTGATTCCCGGGATGCTGTAGAAACAGCATCTGAGCTGGGCCAGGTGGTTTTGAAATCACAGGTGCTAAGCGGTAAAAGAGGAAAAGCGGGAGGCATAAAATTTCCGGCGACTTCTGAAGAAGTTATCACTTTTTCCAGTCAGCTACTCGGGTCCGACCTGCGGGGAGTAAAGGTAGAAAAATTGCTGGTAGAAGAAAAGCTGAATATCCAGCAGGAAATCTACCTGGCCTTAACTGTGGACGGTTCACTGCGGGTTCCTGTGATATTGGCATCGTCCCAGGGGGGAATGGATATCGAGGAAGTGCCGGAGGAAAAAATTATTAAGCAGCCGGTGAGCTTGAAAACAGGTGTCATGCCCTATATGGGGCGGGAGCTTGCGCGCCGGCTGGGATTTCAAGGTAAAGCCCTTTCACAGTTTGCTGAAATTGTAGTAAAGCTTTATCGTGTTTTTACGGAAATAGATGCCGAACTCGTAGAGATCAACCCGCTGTTTCTTTGTGACAAAGGTTTTGTCGCCGGTGATGCCAAGATAACCCTGGATGATGAAGCAGCTTTTCGCCGGCAGGAATTCCCGCGGGTAAAAGAAGGCAGCCCCCTGGAAGAGCGGGCTAAAAGTATCGGGCTTTCCTATGTAGAACTCGATGGTGATATCGCTGTTATGGCTAACGGTGCCGGCATTACCATGGCTACACTGGATATGATCCAATATTTTGGCGGCCAGCCTGCAAATTTCCTTGACGCCGGGGGCGGTGCCAATGTGGAACAGACCTCCAAAGCCCTGGAGATACTCCTGGCCACCAACCCTAAAGTTGTTTTTATTAATATTTTTGGCGGTATTACCCGTTGCGATGATGTGGCCAATGCTTTTGTCCAGGTAAAGAATATGCAGGAGATTACTGTTCCGGTAGTCATCCGTATGAGCGGCACCAATGAGCAGCAGGGTCTGAAGATACTGGAAGAGAATGGTATTGGGGCCTGCCGCGATATGCAGGAAGCAGCAAAAAAAGCTGTGGAACTGGTTAAAGGAGGAGACTGTGATGGCTATCTATGTTGCTCATAATGCGCAGGTAGTGGTGCAGGGAATTACCGGGAACCAGGGAAATTTTCATACACGCCAGATGCTGGCCTTTGGCACTCAAATTGTGGCCGGGGTTTCTCCGGGAAAAGGCGGTCAGCTGGTTGAAGGGATCCCTGTTTACGATACCGTAGCCGCAGCTTATGAAAAACACCAAATTGATGCCACAGCCATATATATTCCTGCTCCTTTTGCCCTGGATGCGGTCATGGAAGCGGTGGACGCCGGAGTAAAGGTTGTGGGCTGTATTACGGAACATATTCCCCTGCATGATGAGATGAAACTGGTGGATTATGCCCGTCAGAAAGGATCGGTCGTAGTAGGGCCAAATACCTTTGGCATAGTTACTTCCCGCGGCTGTAAGATTGGTGTCGCCCCCAGCCATGTATTCAGGGATGGCCCCGTGGGCGTAATTTCCCGAAGCGGTACCCTTACCTATGAAATTGTCGGCAATATGCTGGCACATGGCATCGGGACCAGTACAGTGGTAGGGCTGGGGGGTGACAGGGTTACAGGGCTTAATTTTGTGGAGGTGTTAAAGGAATTTTTCCTCGATGATGAAACTAAAGCTATCGTTATGATCGGTGAGATCGGTGGTACGGCGGAAGAGGAAGCGGCAGAATTTATCAAGGCCAACCCTGTAAAACCTGTCATCTCTTACCTGGCCGGTAAAAGTGCCCCACCCGGTAAGCGTATGGGGCATGCCGGAGCGATCATTGAAAGGGGTAAAGGCACCTTTGAAAACAAGGTAAACGCTTTAAAGGCAGCAAATGTGCAGGTGGCCGTACTCCCTTTTGAAGTCCTGGATTTAGTAAAAAAGGTGTTAAAATAGACAACCCTGGTAAGATTTTCCCCCGCGGATTTCGATTTCTTTAAGGTTTTTAATATAAAACATATTGCCATTAGTCAGGACATTTCGACTTCGGTTGTGACACGCACATTATAGCTGCTGCAAAGTGCCGGAATAATCGAATATCATTCCTTGGGTCCCAAAGGCAGCATTATCAGGATTACTAATTCATATCTCCTTAACAACCTGGGCACCTTTGCTCAGCAAGTATCTACAACACCCCATAAATGAAGAAAGAGTATAAACGTGTAATCATGCATAAAGGAGGCAATTACAATTTCCTTAAAAAATTTATATTATTGACCTGTTCAAGGGGGTGCATGGATTGACAGAAGATTTACACAAGGTTAATAGAGGAGGGATTAGATGACAGAGTAGCTTGGGAGCGTAATTATATAAGCTGAGGCTTTATGTTAGGGAACTTATATAGTTATTAAATTTAATTATAAACATGATGTTCTAGTTAAAGCTTGTAGGCAGAGTAGTACTAAAGCGAGATTTATATCAATGCCAGAGTTGTGGCCCTCGGAGGAGAAGATTGTTAAATGGCTGGTGAACCTAACACAGGTGTAATGTATTACATGGGCCGGAAGATGGTTACGTCAGAGGGTTGTAAAACAATAAGATAGGGGGTTGAATAAGGTATGTTGAAATTAGGTAAATTAGCTATTATTGGAGTAACTCTAAGTATTCTACTTCTAATGGTTACCTCCTGTGGAGGTAACATCACCCAAAATGAACCAGGGTCTAGCGGGCAGGCGGGAAGTATTGATGTGTCTCAAGGTAGCGGAGAAAAAAGCGGCCCGTGGGAGGTTACTATTCTGGGCGGTTCAGTAGGCGGTGTGTGGGCGGCTATCACCGAAGGGGTGGCTGAGAGCGTGCGGCGTACTGCACCGCCCGGTTCCAATATTACGGCTGAACCTGGTAAGGATGGCCCCAACAGTATAATGGTGGCTAAGAAAGAGGCCGAGTTAGCTATTTCTTATTCGCCTACAGCATACACAGCATTAAAAGGAATTGATCCCTATCAGGAGGCTTACCCCGGCATTCGGGCGGTGGCCGTTCTAAATCCTAATTCTACGTTTCATTTTTTGGTTTTAAAGAATACAGGGCTGACTTCTATTGAAGACCTCAAGGCTAAAAAGTATCCACTACGTATTTCGGTTAATAAACAAGGCTCCACTATGGAACTGGTTTCCAAGGCTGTGCTCAAGGCTTACGGGATAAGTTACCAAGATATTGAAAGTTGGGGCGGCAAGGTCTATTTTCTATCCACTAAGGAGACCATGGAAGCCATTGATAACGGGCAGGTTCAGGCTCACTCTATTACTGGAGAACACCCAGTTTCACACTTTGTAGAAGCGGCGATGAGGCGAGAATTTGCTCTTTTGCCAATTAGTTCGGAAGCAATAAATAAGGTCAATCAAGAACTGGGGACCCGTGCGGGGATTATCCCGGGTGGCACCTATTCTTTTGCCCCCGAAGACGTCCCTACTTGTGCCGCATCCCTGTTACTGGTTACCGGAGCCGAACAGCCAGAAGATTTTATTTATAACATAACCAAGGCCCTGAACGATAACCTGGATTACCTGCGTACAGTTCATGCTATCTTGAAGGATATAAATCCAAAAACCATGGCAGATACCTCGCCTATTCCACTGCATCCCGGGGCGGAAAAGTACTACAAAGAAATTGGAGCCCTGAAATAACTATTTGTTAAGAAGGTTCGAAACGGGTACCTGCTTTTGGTCTTATATGACAAGAGCAGGTACCCTTGGGGGTGATAATACATACAGGAATGCTTCGCTTGTGAACGTTCAATTCACAGCAAAGTTTATAAAGGACTTGCATCTGAATCTTCTCTTTAAATCTCCTAAAAATTCGAAAAATATTCTGGGAACGATCTACCCAAAAACAGCAGTTATTAACCATAATATGTTATTTTTAACGTCAGCGAAATTTAGGTTGCATTTTCAAAGAAAATTGCTTAAAAATGGAAAATTTGCTAGTCGTTATTTTTAACCTTAAAAATAATTGTTACAGCGCAAATGGCTTTGTAACAAAGGAGGAGCAACATGTCTAAATTTTTTCAGGGTGGGGAACGGCGTAAGTTAACGGGGTGGTGGAAGACCTTAGTTACCTTAATCGGAGTTGCCCTGACCTTCTATGGAATTTGGACAGCTCTATTTGTAAAGCTGGATCCCTGGCTCCACCGTAGTGTTTTTTTAACCTTCATTCTGATTTTAACTTTCATAGTTTATAGTCCTAGTAAGAGTTCCCAGGAAAAAATGGGCCCGTCATATGTAGATATATTTTTAGCTGTATTGGGTACGGCAGCCGGTGTTTATTTTGTCTTAAACGCTGAGCGGTTTATTACCCGCTGGCCCCAAGTGGATCCTTTGAGTTTTATGGACGTGTTTTTCGGGTTGGTCGTATTTTTGATGGTTCTCGAGATTACCCGGCGGACAGTAGGTTTTCCGCTCTTAGTAATCGTATTGATTTTCCTGGTTTATAGTTTTCTCGGCAAGTACCTTCCTGCCGGGTTTTCCCACCGGGGCATGACCATAGTGCGCTTTGTTGACCAGATGATTTATACTCTTGATGGGGTTTTCGGTACGCCAATCGGGGTTACTGCCACCATGGTTTATATGTTCGTTCTTTTTGGCGCTATACTAGATAAATCCGGAGGGTCCGACTTTTTCTTCAAAATGGCCACGGCCCTGGCTGGACGTTCAGTTGGGGGACCGGCTAAGGTTGCCGTAATCTCCAGTGGGTTGTACGGCAGTATCTCTGGGAGCCCCACTGCCAATGTGGTAACCACCGGGGCCTTTACCATTCCCTTGATGAAAAGGATCGGTTATTCCCCGGTCTTTGCCGGAGCTGTTGAGGCGGCAGCCTCTACCGGTGGGGGTATTTTGCCACCGGTTATGGGTTCAGCTGCCTTTCTAATGGTTGAGTTTACTGGCATCTCTTATTTGTCCATCATTATTGCCGCTGCCATTCCCGGTATTTTATATTACATAGGCATACTTTTACAGGTTCATTTCCGGGCCCTCTCTAAGGATATGCGGCCAATGGAAAGGGAGGATATTGAATCGCCGGTTACGGTACTAAAAAAGAACTGGTACTTTCTCTTGCCATTTATATTATTGGTCTGGCTGCTGGTTGAGGGTTACACGCCCACCTTTGCTGGAGCAATTGTTAGTTTCGTCACCATTGCTGTCAGCTGGCTGCGCAAGGAAACCAGGATGGGGCTAGACAAGATTATTGAATCCTTTGAAGAGGCGGCCTTGAGTATAATTGTTGTGGCCAGCGCTTGTGCAGCTGCTGGGCTGGTTATTGGCGGGATCATGTTTACAGGTCTAGGAAACAAAGCCACCAGCTTGATCTTCCGTGCAGCCGGAGGGTTTAAGCTAGTGGTTATGTTATTTACAGCAATTGTTTGTATACTACTAGGCATGGGAATGCCTGTGCCTTCGGCGTACGTTTTAACCGCTGCGATGGCCGGGCCGGTGTTACTGCAGGTGGGCTTACCCTTATTGCAATCACACTTGTTTATTGTTTATTATGCAACATTGTCGGCAATTACACCTCCGGTTGCCGTAGCTGCCTTCGCTGCATCAGGTCTGGCTAAGGCAAACCCCAACCAAATCGGTTTTCAGGCCATGCGCCTGGCTTTTGTGGGCTTCTTAATACCATTTTTTTTCTCTTTTCAGCCAGCTTTGCTATTGGTAGGGAATGTTGGCGAGATTATATTAGCGTCTCTAACGGCTATTGTGGGCGTTATTGCCCTCGCTGTAGCCATGGAGGGTTGGTTCCGGAAAGGCATATCAGGATGGGGGCGGCTGATCTTGCTGTTTGCGGGTCTCATCCTTATTTACCCCGGTGTGTTGACTGATTTGATAGGTTTAGTTTTGGTGGTTCTGGTTTTGGGACCCCAGGTGTTGAGTCGGGGGATCCAGAGACCGGTGGTAGCTAGAAGCAATAAAAATGGTTCTGTATAATATCGCTGTTTTATGAACAGGAAGATTGCCCTATTGACAGAAAAAGAAACAAGATAGATCCTTATACTGCTGACCGCGGCACCAGCAGGGGATAAGGTGTTCAGAACCGTAATCTTTATGGGTTTCAAATGGGAGATTGTAATGGACATCTATGTGAATGAAAATTCTCAGGTACTATTTATGCTTGAAGGCATAATAAAACTTAAGAAAATTTCGAGAAGAGGAAAATTTTATTCCAGTGGCGGGGAAAAACAATTTAGATGATTTTCAAACGTGGTTTTGGTCAAACCATTGGATTCGGGGAGTATCCGGCCCTAATAGCTATTGATATAATGAAAGCGTTTACTGATGAATCTTATCCCCTTGGTACATGCATGGATGTGGAAATATAACAGGTTTGTCGTTTGCTAAAAACAGCAAGAGAAGTATCCATACCTATTTTTTATCCGATCGTTCAATATGATAAACGAGATTATTTGTGCGCAGTCACTGAACATGATGAAATTTCCTTTACTGGTATTAACTGTGATAGAATACTGGCAAATACCAGGAAGGGAAATGAAAATCGATGCTTACCGAAAAGAGCCTTTCCCTGGAAGAAGCTCTGGATTTAACCTTAAAGTGCGCTGAGCAGTCCGGTTACGGGGAGGTGACCAGGAAAGGTTTCCGAGGCAATTTATTTACTTTTATGAAGTGGTGCTCAGCACAGAACGTTAGCTGCGTAGGCGATATTAACACAGCGCTTCTAAAGCCATATTTTCTGTATCTGAAAGAAAAGCAGCTATCCGGCTATACCGTGAAAAGCAGGTGTAATAGCCTGCGCTACCTGTTTGGCTGCCTGGAAGAAAAGGGCATTATTCCCGACAACCCCATGAACTATCTCAAGATATGTCCCCGTCTTGGAGAAAAAGCCTGGGACGTACTTACCCTGGAAGATATGGGCCTCCTTTTGAAGGGAGTAGAAAAGCGCTACCAGGATGCTTCAACGGAATACAAGCGCTCTACTCTCCGGGACAAGCTCATGTTAGAGATGCTTTTGGCTACAGGTATGCGTTCCTGCGAGATTGCCGCGCTGAAAGTCAAAGATGTGGACCTGGAAAAAGGTACCGTCCGTATCTAGGGCAAGGGCAGCAACTGGTACATCAAGAGAAACCGCTGTACGCACAATCATTCAAAAAATTGCCCGCTCTGCCGGTTTGGAAAGAAAGGTTACTCCCCTACTGCGCCACAGCTTCTGCTCCTTTTTGATCAACCGGGGAGCCGATGCTTTCAGCGTCCAGCGGCTCATGGGGCACTGGCAGGTCCAGACGACGCTGCGTTTCTACCTGCACCTGACCCCCGAGGAAGTGAAAAAAGACTGGCAAAAGTACAGCCCCTTAGCCGACGGGAAGATGCCTGCTGTGCTGGTTTAATCGGCAGCGGATGGCAGGCCGGGGCTCAGCTTCTGGCTCTCCTGGCGGTACGGCCTGTTAAAGAAATTAAGGTTTACAGCCTGCGAAAAGAAAAACGTGAAGCGTTTGTAGAGGAAATGTGCCTTAAAACAGGGGCTAATATCCGATCTGTAGAAAGCCCCGAGGAATGTGTCCGGGAAGTAGACATTATTTTAGCTGCCACCTCGTCTCTTGTCCCTGTAATACGCCCGGAATGGTTGTCAGAGGGTGTACATATAAGCTGCATTAAAGCACAGGAAGTGGATGAAGCAGTTTTAAATACCTGCCAACGAATTGTCGTTCATACCAGGGTCCAACAAAAACAGATAGATAATATTCTTCCGGGCACAAAGTATATTCCACAGGAACATGAACAAGGATGGTGGAATAAAGAGAGCCTGTGGGAAAGCCTTCCGGAGCTCTCTGATCTGATTGCCGGGCGTATTGCCGGACGGAAAAATGAGAAAGAGATTACCTGTTTTGTCAATAATGTCGGGGCAGGCCTGCAATTTGCTGCCCTGGGTGCCTTAATATTGAAAAAAGCCGGGACCCTTGGCTTGGGCAGGGAACTCCCCGGCGAATGGTTCTCCGAAGATGTACATCCTTAAATCTCCGGGCTATATTGATGAGTCTTAAGGACGATACTAACTGGAATTGTCATGGCAACCGTAATATCCTATTTCACCTGGGCTTAAATTAGCCGGTGCTCACTGCTATTTTTGGTGAAGGTTATTTTGCAGGGATAGAGGAGGTGTTTTCAAAAATATCAGGATTAGCCATAAATTCAACTCTGGTAATTCTTATTATCACATTTCTTTACAACTTATTTCTTCACATGCTGCTTACGCTTTTTCCTCTCTATATTGCATATCTGGGGCTAAGCCCCGCATTTCTGGGCTTTATTGTCTCACTTTCTGCTGTTATCCAGGTATTTTTTCGCTTGCCTGCCGGAATGGCTGTGGACAGGTGGGGGGAAAAGGCAGTACTTTTATTCAGTATTGTTTGTATGATCCTTTCAGCTGCTTATTGGTTTTTCGCGAGCCTTATATTGGCCTCCTTCGGAATCTTATGTCAGCAAAGGTTTTGGGTTTACCCTGGAACGCAGGTTGGGTTTTTTTAATCTGGCAGTAGGTACCGGTCTTATCCTGGGGCCGTTGCTGGCCGGCTTCTTACTTGGCCGCTTCTATTTGTGTCTTGTTTAACACCTGTTTTGTTTAAGACCAGCATAAAAGAAAAAATGGTTAAAAAGTAGATTTTGAATTACAGGCAGTTATTACGATAGTTTCTTTTTACTTTCCGGACGAAGTAATTCCAAAAGTTTTTAATGTTTTGGGGATGATAAATCTGTTCTTTTTTACGATAAACCTCTATTTCGGAAGTCCAGTGATACGCACCCAATAGCTCAGTATAAAACTGCATTTTAGCGGCCTTTTCCAGAAGAACTGCATAAATGGCGGCCTCTTCTACAGATTCACCCACTACTACTACCCCGTGATTGCGCATCAGCATGGCTTTTTGCCTACCCAGCTTTTCAGCGATTGCTTTTCCCTGCTCTGGTTTGACAATTAACTCCGTAGTTTCGGTAAAGACAGGCAGGTTTGTGAAAAGCACCCCTTCGTGGCTGACCGGACGCAATTTCCGGTCTGAAGCTGCTAAAGCTGTGCTGAAGGGCGGATGTGTGTGAATGACACAATTTATTTCAGGTCGAACCCTGCAAATTTCGGTATGAATGGGGTATTCGGAGTGGAGCCCCCTATGTCCTGCAATTTTTTTCCCATCAAGATTAATCATAATTATATCCCTGGCGGTTACTTCATCCAGGCCGATACCTTTTGGTTTCATATAAAGATATTCAGAGCCTTGCTCTCTGGCGGTCACATGTCCCAGAGTTATATCCCCGTGGCCCTCCAGGGAAAGGATGTTACAGGCCAGGGCTACTTTTCGGGCAAGCTGATAATTTAACATAGCAAAACTTCTTTCTATATTTATTTTAAAACCAATTTTAGAATTGATAGGAAACTTCCCAAAATAAATGCTTGGCGCTGTAATTTATTTTACCACGTAAGTGCTACTATTTTAAGAGTAAAATAACGGATTTTTTGAGTGAAATACAATTTAATATTGAACCCAAAAAGGTAGAAAAACCTTCTAAAGTAGCACAACAATAAGTGGCTTATAACTTTTACTGTTCAAATATTAGCAGTAAGGCAATAATTTCGAAATATAGAACTTTCACAAGTAAAATTCCTTTATTCTCCTCTAAATACCTTTCAATATCTCCTAATTTCTGGTATAATTAACTTATGGTACATATTATCATTTATGCCAGAAAGGAGGTTCGCCTTAGATGTTTAAGAAAAAATCTACCCATAAGCAGATGAATATTATGGATCCTTAACTCAGCTTTCCAAAGTATATCAAAGAGCAAAAAGGGGCACTCAGTATCAGGAAGCTTCCCATGTTCAGCGAGCATGGCGCTACCGGCGTGAAGTGGGTTTGATCTGAAAAGTTGAGACAGAGAAAATATCCAGCCAAATTGGGGGTTTATGAAAATGAGTAGAGTTTCAATTACACTTGCTTGTGAGGCTTACGACCGTGTTCGTGGATTGATAGATGGCACTGTAGATGTTGAAGGGGTTGATTTGAACTTTATCCCCTTGGGAGTTGAAGAAATTTTTTGGCGGCAGATAAAACACCATGAATTCGATGCTTCGGAGTGTTCCTTGTCTTCCTATACCATGTTGCGTTCAAAAGGTGATGAAACATTCATTGCCATTCCGGTATTCACATCCAGAGCTTTTCGCCATGCCAGTATTTTTATTAATATCAGAAAAGGCATATCAACTCCCGGGGATTTGAAAGGGAAAGTGGTAGGAGTTCCCGAATATCAAATGACTGCAGCGGTTTGGGAACGGGGAATACTGGCTGATGAATACGGTGTAAACCCGCATGAGATATCCTGGCGTTCAGGTGGGGAGGAAAATCCGGGAAGGGAAGAAAAGGTCAAACTCGATCTGCCCTCAAATGTGCACTACGAGCCTATCCCTGCTGATAAAACTTTGTCTCAAATGCTGGACAATGGTGAAATTGACGCACTCTTTACTGCACGTGCTCCATCATGTTATTCAAAAAACTCTCCCAATGTAGCCAGGTTATTTGAGAATTATCGTGAAGTTGAGGAAGAGTATTATAAAAAAACCGGTATCTTTCCCATCATGCATGTAATTGTAATAAAAAGGGAGATATATAAACATAACCCGTGGATAGCAATGAGCCTGTACAAAGCTTTTTCTGAAGCAAAAAAAATAGCGCTTAAGAGTTACTCCAAGACAGAGGCCTTGGGAATAACTCTCCCATGGGTCATACATGAAGTGGACGAGACAAGGAAGGTTATGGGAGACGACTGGTGGTCCTATGGAATTGCCAAAAACCATAAAACACTGGAGACGTTTCTGTGTTACCACTATGAACAGGGGCTTTCGGCTGAAAAAATGACTGTTAAAGATTTATTTGCTGTAGAAACATTCGATGAATTTAAGATCTGATCTAAAAGTTACCGATTTTTGAACCTACTTCTTTACTTTTTTAAAGGTCAGATTAGGCCTATTTTATTTGACGCAATTCCTGTTAATTTAATCTAGTTGCCATTTTTCTTGTTAAAAGGTTATAATCAAATAGGTTTTAGAAATTTTAGAGTACAGCTTCCAAATTAAAAGTGGGAAATTTTTTTGTTTAGCTTATTTAGGAGGTTTTTTGTTGAATCGAATCGAAATCAGGGACGAAAGCTGTAAGGGCTGTCAATATTGCGTCATTTTTTGCCCCAGGGAGCTGGTCCAGATTGATAAGGGCAGGATAAATGCCCTGGGCTATAACCCGGCAAGGTTTGTCGACAACCCTGACAGGCCCTGCCGGGGATGCGCTCTTTGTGCCGAGATATGCCCCGATGCACTGATCGAAGTTTACCGGAAAGAAAAAGGGAGAAGTTGAAAAGAATATGTCCGAACGCAAAATACTCAGGGGATGTGTTGCTCTCGCCGAAGGAGCCATAGCTGCCGGGTGCCGCTTTTATTTCGGTTACCCCATCACTCCCCAGAATGATATTCCTGAATATCTTTCAGCCAGGCTTCCCCAGGTCGAAGGGGTCTTTATCCAGGCAGAAAGCGAGATAGCTTCCATTAATATGCTGTTGGGGGCAGCAGCCGCAGGAGCCAGGGCCATGACTTCTTCTTCGGGCCCGGGAATTTCTCTCATGCAGGAAGGTCTTTCCTATATGGCCGGATCAGAGCTGCCCGGGCTGGTAGTAAACATAACCAGGATTGGCCCCGGGCTGGGTGGGATTGCCGCCTCCCAGGGTGATTACCGGCAGGCTACCAGGGGCGGCGGTCATGGTGACTATCATTTAATTGTCCTTGCTCCCAACTCGGTGCAGGAAATGTACGATTTGACCATAAAAGCATTTTACCTGGCTGACAAGTACCGCAACCCGGCCATGATCCTCTCAGATGCCATCCTGGGGCAGATGAAAGAACCTCTTTCCCTGGACCCACCCCCTCTTGTTCTCCCGGAAAAGCCGTGGGCCCTTACTGGGGCCAGGGGGAGAAAAGCGCAGCTAATCAAGTCACTGTACCTGGCAGATGGAGAAATGGAGCAACACAACTGGCATTTGCACGAAAAATACCGGCGCCTGGAAAGGGAAGAGGTGCTGGTGGAAACGGACCTGGAGGAGAAGATGGAGGTCTTGCTGGTGGCTTTCGGCTCCTGTTCCCGGATGGTTCATTCCGCAGTGGAGCTGGCCCGTTCCCGGGGGATCAGGGTGGGATTTCTCCGCCCTGTTACCGTTTACCCCTTTCCTCGCCAGGCACTCAGAGAGGTTTCCAGGGAAGTGGGAAAAGTGCTGGTCGTGGAGATGAATACCGGCCAGATGTGGGACGATGTGCGTTTGTCCCTGTACCCGGGATGCCGGGCCGGGCTTTTGGCCCGCCCCGGTGGAGGCATACCTGCTCCCGGGCAAATACTGGCAGAAATTGAGAACTTAGTAAAGGCAGGGGATGGCATTGACGAAAGTGTTTACCAGGCCTGATTCTTTGCGGGATCTGGATTTTCATTTCTGTCCCGGCTGCCATCATGGTACTGCCCATCGTTTGATTTGTGAAGCCATCGATTACCATGGAATTAAGAAGAAGACCATCGGGATACCGGGGGTAGGGTGTGGTGTTTTTCTGTACAACTACTTTGATCTGGATGTGTGCGAGGCGCCTCACGGCAGGGCGCCTGCCGTAGCCACGGGGTTTAAAAGGGTTCTTCCGCAAAATATTATCTTTACTTACCAGGGAGATGGGGACCTGGGCTCCATCGGCATGTCGGAAATAATCCACACGGCCAACAGGGGTGAAAACATCACCGTTTTTTTTATTAACAACAGCGTTTACGGTATGACCGGAGGGCAGATGGCACCAACCACGCTGCCGGGCCAGAAAACAACTACAACTCCCTATGGCAGGGATTTTCGCACAGAAGGTTATCCTATCCGCATGACGGAAATGCTCGCCCCCCTGGAAGGAGTGGCTTTTGCCGCCAGGGTTTCTCTCCATACACCCTCCCAGGTCAAAAAAGCAAGGAAAGCGGTCTTGAGGGCTTTGGATATACAGTTAAAAAATGGGGGCTTTTCTTTCGTGGAATTCCTTTGTGCATGCCCGACCAACTGGGGGCTTTCTCCCCGGCAGTGCATCGAAAAGATCGATAAGGAGATGCTTCAAGCCTTTCCTTTGGGTACCTATAAAGACAGGCAGGGTTCCTGATCCTTAGGTAAAGAGGTGGAAAAGTGTATTATGATGTCATTTTCTCAGGGTTCGGCGGCCAGGGTGTTTTGCTTATAGGCGATATTCTGGCCCAGGCGGCAATGCTGGAGAACAGGCATGTAACCTGGATGCCATCGTACGGGGTGGAGATACGGGGCGGTGCAGCGAGCTGTACGGTGGTTATTTCCTCGCAAAAAATCGGCTCTCCGATTACGGAGGAGCCCTGCGGGTTACTGGCCATGAGCAAGCCCGCTCTCTTAAAATTTCAGCATAAAGTTAAAAAGGGGGGGCTTCTGGTTGTTAACACCTCTTTTGTGGAACCGGAAATGATAACCAGGGAAGATGTGATAAAGATCTGCCTCCCCGCCAGCGAAATCTCCTACCGGGAAACAGGAGATTATAAAATGGCCAATGCTGTTCTCCTCGGCGCTTTTGTATCTTTGAGCCGTGTCGTAACGCTGCAGGGGATGGAAGAAGCCTTGGGTGTTTTTTTTAAAGAAGAAAAGCAAAAGCTCTTGCCGTTAATGATCAAGGCCCTGCAATACGGTAGTGAGTTTGTATGTGCCGGGATGAACGGGGACGGTTAAGGGCGTATTTCAATGCGCTCCACTTTATCTTTCACTGGCAAGCCTGGGGCCTGGGGCCCTCTTAATTGACAAAAAGAAGAGATTGTTGTAACTTTAAAGATGGACTTATTACTTTTTAGGGAGGGAAAGGAGAAAAAATGGAAGAGGTTAAAAAAAAGTTGCTGGAAACAGCAGCAAAAGGTAAGATGCCCTGCGTTATGGCCTTTAAGATTGCCAGGGAATGCAATTGTTCTGTTGCCGAGGTGGGAGAGCTCTGTAATGAGTTAAAAATCAAGATAGTAAGCTGCCAGCTTGGTTGTTTCTAGTGTTAAAGGGGATTAGATTATATCTTAAGTGGAGTCGATTGATTTGCTTACAGTTCTAACTGTTAAAGAGGCCCAGCAGCGCATCCTTAGTTCCTTAAACGGCAAACGGACAGATATGGAAATCGTTCCTGCCATGAATCTGCTGGGGCGTGTTGCCGTTGAGGAAATTGTGGCAACGGAAATGGTTCCGTCTTTTGCCCGGTCTACCATGGACGGTTTTGCTGTCCGCAGTACCGATACCTTTGGGGCATCGGAAAGTATTCCTGCTCTGCTCACATTAAAAGGCAATATCCTCATGGGGAAAGAGCCCCCGGGAAACCTGGAGCCCGGTGAAGCAATGGCTATCCCTACGGGAGGCATGCTCCCCCCGGGCAGCGATAGCGTTGTAATGGTAGAATACAGCGAAGTACTGGGAAACCAGGTGGCTGTCTATCGTCCTGCTGCCCCCCTGGAAAACATTATCCGTATTGGAGATGATTTTCAACAAGGGGATACTGTGATACCTGCGGGTCATGTCATACGTTCACAGGATATCGGAATTTTATCAGCCCTGGGCCATCTGCAATTAAAAGTGTATGCCAGACCCAGGGTGAGTATTTTTTCCACCGGGGATGAAATTATTTCTCCGGCGGAACAACCGAAACCCGGCCAGATCAGGGATATCAACGGCTTTGCCCTTTCGGCCCAGGTGCTGGAAGGCGGGGGAGATCCGCAGTACCGGGGAATTATCGCCGATGAAAAGGAAGAACTGAGAAGCGGCCTGCTTGCTTCTTTTGATGATGCCGATATTATCATTATCTCCGGGGGGAGCTCCGTAGGGACCAGGGATGTTGCTGTAAAGGTAATTGATGAGCTTCCCGGAGGCGGGGTGCTTTTTCACGGGGTTTCCATGAGGCCGGGGAAACCCGTTATTTACGGGATTAGCGGGGGTAAACCAATTTTTGGTCTTTCGGGGAATCCTGTTTCTGCCATGTTCAGCTTTATTTTATTTGTCAGGCCTGTCTTGCGCCTGATACAGGGTCTGCCTGCCTTTCCGGCTTTTGTTCCTTACGTGGAGGCCTGTTTGGAAACTAACTTATCTTCTCCCGGAGGCAGGGAAGATTATGTAAGGGTAATGCTTTCCGGGGAAGAATCCTCTGGAAAAGAAATACTGCTCCGGGCCAGGCCTGTCTTCGGTGGGCCGGGCCTGCTGAGTACCATGGTCAAAGGAGACGGTTACTTTGTTATCCCCCGTGATCAGGAAGGCATCCCGGAAGGAAGTAAGGTTAAAGTATTTCTTTTTTGATTTAGATAAGGGCTCCAGGTTTATGTGATACAGGAGGTACGCTTGTGGAAAGAAAAATTTACCTAAGTAATATTTCGCTGTCCAAAGCCCGGGAAATTTTTTGGGAAGCAGCCCTGAAAAGAGAGCTGGGAACGGAAGAGATTATAACTACTGAAGCTGCGGGGAGGGTAACTGCCGAGCCTGTTTTTGCCCGCCTCTCATCACCCCATTATCACGCTGCGGCTATGGATGGTGTTGCTGTTAAAGCCGCTGATACTTTTGGCGCGGCTGCCACCTCTCCCCGGAGACTTTGCCTGGAAAAGGATGCTTTTTACGTGGACACCGGGGGGCTGCTGCCGCACGGCTGCGATGCCGTGATTATGATTGAAGATGTCTTTTTCCCGGATAAAGAGAATAGCCGTGCCATAGAAATAAGAGAGCCGGCTACTCCCTGGCAGCATGTCCGTTCTATCGGGGAAGATATTGTAGCCACGGAAATGATCCTGCCCTCCTTTCATCACATCAGATCTTTTGATATTGGAGCTTTGTTAAACGGCGGGGTATTTACGCTTAAAGTTTTTAAAAAACCGCTGGTTGCTTTAATACCGACAGGTTCAGAGCTGATAGATCCTGTACGTTTACCCGAACCGGGAAAAATTTTGGAATCCAATTCATATACATTTTCCGCTGCCGTTCGGAACTGGGGCGCTGAAGCCGTCAGGTTTCCCATCGTTAAAGACGATCTGCAGGAGCTGGAGGCAGCCCTTTCCAAGGCTGCAGGAGAAAGCGATTTGCTGTTAATAAGCGCCGGCTCTTCCGCGGGCCGCAAGGATTATACTTTCAATATACTGAACAAACTGGGCGAGGTGCTTGTCCACGGGGTAGCCATGAGACCTGGAAAACCGGTTATCCTGGCCATGATTGGTTCAACTCCGGTAGTAGGCCTTCCCGGTTATCCCGTTGCTGCCTATATGGCGCTGGAGCTTTTTGTGATGCCCCTGTTGTATTACTGGCAGAAGCAAAATCCGCCTCAACGTCAACTTCTGGAGGCGTACAGCTCCCGGCGTGTCCTTTCTTCTTTAAAAGAAGAGGAGTTTTTACGCTTAAAAGTGGGAAAAGTAAATGATCATTTTGTAGCTACCCCTCTGCCCCGGGGCTCGGGCGTGAGTATGTCCCTGGTGCGGGCCGACGGGGTAACTTCAATTCCCCAGGATAAAGAAGGTATCGAGACCGGGGAAGCTGTTTCCGTAGAGCTGTGGCGCTCTGCCGCGGAAATCGAAAACACCATTGTTTGCCTGGGAAGCCACGACTTGAGCCTGGATATCCTGAATGATCACCTGCAAAAGCAGGGTCTTGGATATACCCTTTCTTCTGCACACGTAGGCAGTATGGGGGGTATAATGGCCCTAAAACGGGGAGAGACTCACCTGGCCGGCCTGCATTTGCTTGACCCGGACAGCGGACTTTATAATATACCATATGTACAGCGTTATTTGCCCGAAACGGAAATCGTTCTGGTCCACCTGGCCAAAAGAGAACTGGGCCTTATGGTAGCATCTGGCAACCCCCTTAAAATTGCCGGTTTAGAAGATCTGGGCAGGAGCGATGTTGTCTTTGTCAACCGGCAAAAAGGTGCCGGGACACGTATATTTCTTGATTTCATGCTCAGGAAAAAGGGGATTGACCCCGTGAGTATCAGCGGCTATGAACGGGAAGAATACAATCACCTTTCTGTTGCTGCCGCTGTAGCCGCAGGCGGAGCTCACGCGGGCCTGGGAATTCGGGCTGCTGCAGGAGCCCTTGGCGTGGATTTCATTCCGCTGGCTCAAGAGTCCTATGATCTGGCCATTCCTTTGTTTTTCTATAATTCCGCCAAATGCCGGGCTCTTTTGGAGGTGATCAGTTCTCCTGCTTTCCGGGAAGCAGTGGAGAAAATGGGAGGCTATGATTTACAGCAGAGTGGGGAGGTTGCCTGGCGCTCCAAGCAGTAGTTTATAGTGCAACCGGGATGATGGCGGAAAAAATTTACCTGAATATACAAACCGCCATGATCCAGCTGGTCACAACAGCGGATGAAAATGCAAGTAACAAGTAGTAAGATTTAGCCTTCTCTATTCCCGACCTCCAAATGGGGGGCAGCGCTGCAGGTAGAGTAAATTGTTTAAGTGGCTAAAAGCTCCTGGTGAAGCGAAGGCTGAAGGCGGACCGGATGGCATGGATGCCAGCCGCCGAAAGGCGACTATGGATGGGAGTTCTGGAGGGGAGACCAGCCGGAGGCCTGAGATGAACCATGGAGCTTTCCACGAAAACACCTGAACGATACCTGTACGCTGACACACATTTTTATAATAGAGATTTTGACAAAAAGAGGTGGATACTTATGGAAGAAATTCAGCAAAGCGTTCGTAAAATACAGGCGGCCATTCTAACTGCCAGTGACCGTAGTGCCCGGGGTGAAAGGGAAGATCTCAGCGGAAAAGTGATCGAAGAGATAGCCTGGTCAAATGGTTGGGAAATTGTATGTTATGGTGTTGTTCCCGATGATAAAGAAACTATTAAGGTGGAACTGATAAGGCTGGCGGATAATGTAAAGGCTGATCTTGTCCTTACCACAGGTGGGACGGGGCTGGCTCCCAGGGATTTTACTCCTGAAGCTACACTGGAAATCATAGAAAAAGAAGTTCCCGGGATAGCTGAAACAATGAGAATGGAGAGCCTTAAAAAAACCCCTCATGCCATGCTCTCCCGTGCCGTCTGCGGAGTGCGCGGAAAAACTCTGATCGTAAACCTGCCGGGAAGCCCCCGGGCAGTAAGGGAATGCCTGGAGGTTATCCTGCCGGTTATCCCCCATGCTCTTCAGTTAATGCAGGGAGAGGTATCTGACTGCGGAACAACACTCCGCATAAATAAATAAGTTAAACCAGCAGGAAAGTATGGTAAAAATGAGGAATAAATATTAAGCTTGAGAATTTCCGAACTTGTTATTTTTAGAGAAAGAGGGTTAGGTTTTTGGAAAAGCGGAAAGGTCTTGTTCTTGTTTATACCGGAAACGGGAAGGGAAAGACAACGGCGGCACTGGGCCTGGCCCTGAGGGCTATGGGGCATGGCTGTCGCGTGTTTATGGTCCAGTTCAAAAAGGGAAATCCCGGTTACGGGGAAATCCAGGCCATTTATAAGTACCTGCCGGACTTCAAAGTTGTACAGTCAGGAAAAAATAAAATGTCTCCCGACGGGGTTCTTGCTGATGATGAGAACGGTGTTGTTTTAGATGGATTTAACCAGGGGAAAGAGGCGCTATGCAGCGGGGAATATGATCTGGTAATCTTTGACGAGATAAATGTGGTCATGGATCACGGGCAGCTTGCCGTTCAGGAAGTGACTGAGATGCTTTCCAGGCGCCCTGAACACGTTGATGTTGTTTTAACCGGGCGTAATGCCCCTGAAGAAATAATTAATCTTGCCGATCTCGTCAGCGAGGTGAAAGAGATTAAACATCATTTCAAGGCGGGTGTTAAGGCCAGGGCGGGTGTGGAGTTTTGACCAGAGAACATTCTCAAATGAAAAAAAGAAAAATATCGTCTTCCTCCACGAAAAAATCCGACAAGAGCATACTCGGTAACAGGATAAGATCTTTCCGCGTTGAACGGGGGCTTACCCTGAATCAGCTTGCCGGTATGGCCGGGCTTTCGGCATCGTATTTAAGCACGATTGAACGGGGCCTCAAAAAACCGTCAATTCCTGTGCTGAAACAGATTAGCGAGGCGCTCAATGTTTCTCCTTCTTTGCTTATTAGAACAGAGGAGGAAGCTTTTACGGGAAGTAAAATGCGTTTTCTTCGCGAGGGTAGAGGACTATCTGTAGAGGAACTTGCTGAAATCAGTGACATTCCGGCCCCAATGATTTCCAAATTTGAATCCGGTGAGGCTCAACCCGACTACGAACAACTGGAGCGCCTCGCTGAGGCTTTGAATTTAACGGCAACATGTTTTGTAGAAAAAAGCTACTATAAGACGAGTATTGGTGACCGCCTGAAACAGCTCAGGGAAGCCCAGGGAATGACGCTTTCATTTCTGGCTGAAAAAGCTGGTGTTTCTCCTGGCCTGATCAGCCAGATCGAAGGCGGTTATACCATCCCTTCCCTGGATACTCTGGAACGGATCTCTGTAGTACTGGGAACTTCACTTAATTATTTCTTACTTGAACACGAGGAGGTAGAGAATCTTCTGACTTCCCTTGGGCCTGATTTACTCGAACTCCTCAGTGATCACAATGTCCAGGCTGTGCTGCGCTCCATTCGTGATTTTAATTCCGCAGAACTTCGTTATGTTCTTAATTATTTGCAATTTTTTAAAAGAAACCGCAAAATACTTTCTTAAGAGAAGTGAGCCTCTGAAAAGAAAATTTGCCCTGGTAAGAAGCAACCAAAAAGGTTAAAGCAAAGAAATCTTTTGTCGTATTTAATAAAAGAAAAATTCTTATAAAATTCATACTTGACAAAATAAGAAGATTTTGCTATTATGCTTATGTAACCCTGCCAATAAAAAAATTAATACAATTAAATTCCACTCTTTAATCCTGCGGAATTTTTTATTATGCCCCTTATTTAGTAGCAGTAAAAATAAATTTTTTTAATAAATAATTTAGTAAAAGACAAATTACATTATTTTAATTTTAATATTGTTTTAAGTTTTAGATTTAAATGATAATTTAAAAAAGGTAAAAAAGTTAAAGGTTAAAAACTAGAGGTTTCGGGCAAGTAATAAATAAGGGAGGCAAAAAAAATGTCTGAAGAAAAACAAAAAGAACTATTTGAGAGGTTAAAGCAAGGGGTTATCAATTATGATGAGGAAGAAGTAGCCAGCGCAGCCAAAACGGTCTTAGAAGAAGGGATTGATGCTGTAAAGGCGGTCTTTGAAGGCCTGGTGCCGGGTATGGAGCATGTTGGAGAACTGTATGAACAGCAGGAATATTTTGTTCCTGAACTTTTAATGTGTGCCGATGCCATGTATGCCGGTCTCGATATCTTAAGGCCCCATATGTCCAAAAAAGACCTTGGCATTACAGGAGTTGTTGTCATGGGTGTTGTCCAGGGGGATGTTCACGATATCGGCAAAAATATCGTCAGGATGATGTTCGATGTAGCCGGTTTTGAAGTACATGACTTGGGACGCGATGTTCCCCTGGAGGTTTTCGTGGAAGAGCAGCTTCGTACCGATGCCGATCTGGTTTGTTTGTCAGCGATGATGACCACCACCATGGTAGGGATGAAAGATATTATTGCCCAGATTAAAGCCAAAAACCCTAACGCCAGGATTATGATTGGCGGCGCTCCTGTAACAGAAGAAATCGCCGAGAAGTTTGGAGCTGATGGTTATGCTGAAGATGCCAGTAATGCTTTGAAAGACGCTATTAAAATGTTGAGCACGCTTAAAAAAATTCAGGAAGAAGCAGAAACAGCTTAAAGCAGAAATTGTTTTTTAAGGAGGAAACACGATGGGGCACACCGTTATTTTTCAGCCTTCCGGCAGGCGTGGCATTGTTGAAGCCGGAAAGAATCTTCTCGAGGCGGCACGCGAGCTGGGGGTGGATATTGAATCTCCCTGTGGGGGGTCTAAAGTCTGCGGTAAGTGTAAAGTAAAAATCGAGGAAGGGTTTTTTGAGAAATTTGGTATCGAATCCAGAATGAGCAGTCTTTCGCCCACGATGGAAGAGGAGAAAGACGAACTGGAGAAGCAGGAATTGGAGAACAACTACCGGTTAGCATGTTGTGCCGAAGTCCAGGGAAATATCCTGGTTTTTGTCCCTGAAGAGTCCCGGGGTGCGCAGCAGGTGATCCTGGAAACCGGAAGAGAGAGGGAGATCTCTGTAGATCCTGCTGTCCGAAACTTTTATATTGAAATGGTCCCTGCAACTCTTCATGATCAGACCGACGATTTTGTTCGTATCAAGAATGCCCTGGAGGAAAAGTATGGACTTAAAGACATCGAATATATTGACTATCCTGTGGTTGTAAATCTTCCCGAGACTATTCGTTCTGCTAACTGGAAGGTGACGGTCAGCATCTGGAAAGGATGTGAAATAATCAAGGTTTCCTCCGGGCTGGTGGAAAACCCCTGGGGAATTGCCATTGATGTGGGCAGTACCACAGTGGCGGCTTACCTCTGTAATCTAAGGACTGGTGAATCTCCCGTGAAAAAATCCATGATGAATCCCCAGATTACCTATGGGGAAGATGTCCTTTCCCGTATAACCTATACGATGATGAATGAAGACGGGCTGGAGAAAATGAGCAGGGCGATTATTGGAGGTATTAATTCTCTTGTAAAGGGGATTACAGAGGAGGCAGGTTTAACCCCGGAAGACATAATTGATATGGTTCTTGTGGGCAATACGGCTATGCATCATCTTCTCCTGGCTATTGATCCCAAATATGTCGGTCGTGCTCCTTTTGCACCGGCGCTAAAATGCGGTATTGATTTCAAGGCGCGCGATCTCGGCATAAACATTAATAAAAATTCGTATGTGCACTGGCTGCCCATTGAAGCAGGTTTTGTCGGTGCGGACAACGTTTCGGTGCTCATTGCCGAGGAACCATATAATCAGGACAAGATGATGCTGGTTATAGATATCGGTACCAATGGAGAAATTGTTTTCGGCAACAGGGAAAAGCTTTTTTCAACATCCTGTGCAACAGGCCCTGCCCTGGAAGGAGCACAGATTGCCTTTGGTATGCGTGCCGCTCCTGGGGCTATTGAATGGGTAAAGATTGATCCGGAAACGAAAGAGCCACAATTTAAAGTTATCGGTCAAAATGACTGGTATAAAGAAGGTGACGAACCCCTGGCTAAGGGGATTTGTGGCTCCGGTATCATTGACGTTATTGCGGAAATGTTTAAGGCCGGGGTTATTGAAAAATCGGGCCGTATTAACCAAAAAATCGACAGCCCCAGAATTCGTAAAAAGGCCGACGGTAAAATGGAGTATGTGCTCTGTTATGCCCATCAAACTTCCATAGGAAAGGATATTACTGTTACACAGGGAGACGTCCGTGCTGTGCAGCTGGCCAAAGCAGCTCTCTATTGTGGTGCTGAGTATCTCATTGAAAAGCGCGGCATGGAAAAACCGGATCAAATTGTGCTTGCAGGTGCTTTTGGCAGCTATATTAATAAGGAAAGCGCCATGGTTATGGGCATGATTCCTGACTGTGATCTGGACAATGTCCAGGCGGTGGGGAATGCCGCCGGTGACGGAGCCAAGCTGGCTCTCTTGAGCATGCAAAAACGCCGGGAAGCTGAGACAGTAGCCAGGTTTGTGGAGTTTATTGAAACAGCTACAGAACCAGATTTCCAGCCCCGGTTTGCGGAAGCTATGGCTTTTCCCCACAGAAGCCACCTATTTCCCAGCATCCAGCATATTCTTGATAAAATTCCCAAGTAATTGGATTTTTAGATTTCGGATTAAAAAGAAAACAAAGGTGGGTACGTAAGATGTTTACCATAACAAAAGAACAAAAGGTTTGCCAGATTGGCCCTTGGACGATTGGCGGGCAGCCGGGCGATAATCCTCCGCTGTTGATTGCCTCCATGTTTCATAAAGGCGATCGCATCCTGGAAAAGCGGAAGGAAGGAAAATTCGATCGCGTAAAGGCGGCTGACTACATCAAACGGCAGGAGGAGCTTTCTGAACAGACAGGGATCCCTGCTCTTACTGCCATGGTGGCCAATTCTGCCGATGAGATGAAGCGCTATATAGATTTTTACACCGGGTTGAGCAGTAAGCCCTTTGCCGTTGACATGTGGATGCAGGACCCTCGTGTTGAAGCTGTAAAATACGTCGCGGAGCTCGGCTTAACTGACCGGCTCCTTTATAACAGCATTACTCCCTGGGATAAGGATATTCCCGGACAGGTGGCCATGCTTAAAGAGCTGGGTGTCAAGCATGTTGTTGTCCAGGTCTATGATGATAATGATCCTACTCCACAGGGAAGGGTTTCCAGTTTTCGCAGGATGATGGATATGATCGGTGAGGATAATTTTGAAACGATCCTGGTGGATACCTCCGTGATGAACCTGCCTGCTACTTCCTTTTCGTCTGTGGCAAACAGGTTAATTAAGGAAGAATTCGGGGTTCCGGTAGGCCTGGCTTCATCAAACGGCACTTTTATGTGGAAGGCGGCCCGCGAAATGTGGGGAGACGAAGGCTTTTCCTCCATGAACGTGGCGGGGCAGGCAGTGGCGACTATGTTCTGGTGTGATGCCATCTTTTACGGGCCGCAGGTTATAGCACCGCGTGTTTTCCCCGCGGTGGTAAGTGCAGCGTTAATGCTGGCCACATTTGTTTACCAGGAAACAAACAGTTTGCCATCCAATCCCAATCACCCCCTGTATAAATTTTTCGGAGACTTTGTGGAAAAGTTGAAGGCCGGTAAATAAAAAAAGGAAAGGTAAAAAATCAGTGGCTAAATTTGACAGACAACGGGTTCAGGAATTAACTAATGTATCTGGTTCCTAAAAGAATAGCAACGTAAATAGTGATAAATTAAAAAAATCAATAGGGTGGTGCGATAAATGACTTTAACATCAAAAGAACGGGTATTAAACCAGCTACAGGGCAAGGAGATAGACCGGGTGCCCTGCTACAGCGGGATGGGCAATGTTACAGTAACGGGGTTGAAACAACTGGGCTACAGGTTCCCCCATGTGCACAGCGACGCCGAAAAAATGGCCAAACTGGCGGCTACTTCATACAAGCTGTTTGGCTATGAGTGCGCTGTGGTTCCCTTTGATTTCTGCCTGGAGGCAGAAGCGCTGGGTTGTGTGATAAATCCTTACGAGGATGTAGAGCACCTTCTTTACCCTACCATCAAGGAGAAAGCTATACACAGCGAGGCGGAGATGGCCACTTTTCCCGTCCCGGAAGACTTAGAAAATGTTGGCCGGGTTCCTGTAGTAGTCGAGGCCATCCGGCGTTTGAAAGAGGATATCGGAGATAAAGTAGCTGTGGGCACATATTTCACTGCCCCCTTTACTTTGGCTGGTCAAATTTTTGATCTGGACCAGCTCTTTAAGCTATCCTTCAAAAAACAGGATCTTGTTGGCCAAATGCTCGACAGGCTCGCCGATGTCCTTATCGAACTGGGTAAAATTTATCGTGATGCCGGGGCCGATTATATTAACGTGCGTGAAATGGGGGCAACGACGGATATCTTAAGTCCCCGCAGCTTTAAATCCTTGATTTTGCCTCCTCTCCAGAAAATTCATGCCGCGTTAAGTGCTTTAGGAATTCCCAATATCCTGCACATTTGTGGAGCGACTAATGCTATTGTTCCACTTATGATTGAAGCTGGTGCTGATGCTATTACCGTTGAGGTTAAAAACAATATGCTGAAAACAAGGGAAGATATTGGTTTTGAACCACTTGTTTTCGGCAATCTTGATGCTTATAAATTATTTGTCCATGACAGCGTGGAGGATGTGGAAAAAGCTGTTATAACTGCTCTGGAGCAGAGTGTCGACGCTATATGGCCCGGCTGCGATATCTGGCCTGAGGCCAAGCCGGAGAACTTTAAAGCTATGGTCGAGGCTACGGAAAAATATGGCGCGGAAAAATGGGTGCGCAAACAAAAGTCCGCATCGTAATGTCATAAATTATGGAGGAGGTAAATAAAATGTCGGCAATGACTGCAAGGGAACGTTTTTTAAACAAGCTGGCAGGAAAGGAAACTGATCGTGTTCCTGTTTTTTGTGCTGATCAAACGGGAACTTATGAACAGATGGATAACTTACGGTCTTTTTGGCCGGAAGCCCATCAGAAGGCCAAAGAAATGGCCGGGCTGGCCCTGGGCGCCTTTACTGTTGCGGGCTTTGATGCTGTAAGAGTTCCGTTCTGCCAGACAATTGAGGCCGAGGCACTGGGAGCGGGCATAAAATATGCAGGAAAAGAGGGGATCCCCAGTGTTAACGTCCACCCCTACAAGCTGGGTGAGCCTGTCGGACCTCTTCCGGAGAATTTTTTAGAACGGGGCAGAATACCGGAATTAATTGAGGCGGTAAGGATCTTGAAACGTGAAGTGGGGGATCAGGCTGTTATTATTGGCGGCATCATTGGGCCTTTCAGTATTGCCGCCAGCCTGATTGGTATTACCGATATTTTGAAGGCAGCTTTTAAGACCCCGGAAAAGGTTAAACCTTATCTGGACCTTGCCGGGGAAGCGGGAACAACTTTAGGAAAAGCCTTAATCGAAGCCGGAGCGGATTTGATCTGTGTTGAGGATATGATGGCCTCTATGGATATGATTAGCCCCAAAATTTACAGGGAACTGGTGGCTCCCTGGGAAACAAGGCAAAATGCCGCTTTATCCGTGCCCGTTATTCTTCACATTTGTGGAAAGACCGATATAATTATTGACGATATGGCCAATACAGGAGCCAGTATACTCAGTGTCGAACCAAAAGTTGATGCACCTGCTGCTAAGGAAAAATTAAAAAAATACGACCGCTTTATTCCTCTAATCGGTGGTGTGGATGCCGTAACAACACTCTTTTCCGGCAGCGAGGAAGAAGTTGTACAGGAGACGATTAAAGCTATCAATCAGGGTTACGACATGATTGCACCCGGTTGTTCCATCGCTCCTGGCTCCCCTGTCGTTAATTTACGGGCGATGATCAAAGGCGCTACCCTGGCAAAGGAACAGTAAAATAGGCCCGGTGTTAAAATAAATATCCGCAGTCTTTTCAGCGAAAAACATCACCTTTTTATTTAGTATAATTTCTGGCATGGGAAAGAGCTGTGGAGAACGGGTGATATTTGTGAGAGTTAAAATTCCGTATCCATTTTTGGACTTTGAAAATTTGGATTTACAGATTAAAAAAATGGGTGCTGATCTGGTGGGATTTGGTGATGTGAGTTCCGGCCTTGCTCCTGAATTTTCTCATATTCCCAAAGCCATTGCCCTTGGCATTAAGTATCCGGTATTTGAGGTAGATATTAATAAACCAAATTGTTTTTTGGAACGGTGCTTTTCCATCGATAAGCGTTTGCAGGAGATTCAGAAAAAAGTTGCGGCAATTTTAAGAAATAACGGCTGGCGGGCGTTGCTAATCCCCCCGGACTCTCACCGGGAAATCTCCAGTTTTATTGCCAGGTTGTACCATTTATTTCCTCACAAAACAGCAGCTACTTGCTCCGGGCTTGGCTGGATCGGCAAAAACGGGCTGTTGATCAGTCAGGAATTCGGGCCGCGTTTGAGCTGGGCTACAGTTTTAACGGATGCACCCCTTTTGCTAACCCCTTATCCTATTACTATCAGCCACTGCGGTAATTGCCGCTATTGTGTGGACGCCTGCCCGGCTGGAGCCATTCGTAACGTTCTCTGGGAGCGGAAGAACAGTTATGAACCTTTAATTGATGTACAGCGCTGCTTTGCCCAGTTGCAAAAAAACCAGGAACTCTACGGGCATTTTTCCTGTGGGGTTTGCGTACTGGTTTGCCCGCAGGGTATATCACAAAAGTAAGGCTTACTATCAAAAACAATCTGCTTTTTTTAACATTTAAAAATGTTTAGTCTTGACAAAATTAACTTTACTTTATATAATTAAAGACAACATAAACTTTACTGTTACTAAATATTTTAACACTTAGAGTTGTTAATAAATATGTTAAATATACTTGGTAATGATTCGGGTGCTTCTCTTTCACCTGGAGAAGATAATAGGGAACCAGGTGTAATTCCTGGGCGGTCGCGCCACTGTGAAGGGAGAGCTTATTTCAGAAAGGTCACTGGATAAAATCCGGGAAGGCAGAAATAAGCTATGACCCCAAAGTCAGGAAACCTGCCCGTTTCATAGTACATAAAAAAACCTTCTTCGCGTTAAGGGAGGGGTAATTAACATATTAAAACTCGCGCGGATAAGGTGGTATTATTTAAAATGGAGAATATGGTTAATAAAAAGACCAATTCTACTGCTATTGTTAACAATCTTTTGGGCAAAGAATGGTCTTTTGTTGTTCATAAGACCGGTGCAACACAATATTTTCTCATTACGCAGTTAATGCCTGTTTATTAAAGCGGCTATATCCTAATAGGAGTTATATGGCCGCTCTAATTTTTGAACAGATCAAAAGCGATTTTCAGGTGTAGACAGTAAATAGCTTGCCGGGGGTTAAAATAGTATGCCTCTTAAAAATGTTATAGAAGCCAAAAAGCAGAAAGGGGAAAAAATTGATAATAAAGTAAGATATATCCAGAAACATAAACCCATATTTTCAGTGCTTGAAAAAATTAAGCTTTGGCCTTCAAGTTCAGGTATCTTACATGGTATTAAACATTTAACCAGGGATGGCAATTATATAGTAATTGAAACACATTGTCATGAGCAGATAAAGGTAAGGATATCAAAAAACAGCCGAGCTGCAAGGTGGCTGAGGAACAAGTGGGCTGAAAGGGTATGTACTGTTTGTCGTATTCCGTCCTGGAAAGTTAATAAGTATCTAAATACATCGTTTAAATAAGTGGAGGCATTAATGAAGTTTACTCATGTGCAAATACAACGTCTTATTGAACTTGGTTTAAATACCGGCCTTGAGTATGAATTTGCCAATAGTATTGAAAGGGAAGCAAATTTTAAGCAACTGGAAAAAGAACTAGTCAAACAAAACAAAGCTGCATTAAAAAGATTGCATGAAGAGAAACGTCCTTTGCTTAAAACTGTAGAACAAAAACTTATTGGTGTTTTAACTGAAAATGGATTTATTGAAGTAATCACACCTATTTTAATGTCCAGGGGCTTGCTGGAAAAGATGGGATTAACTCCTGAATTATTTCGACAGGTGTTTTGGGTTGATGAGGGGAAAAAAAGGTGCTTGCGCCCAATGCTGGCTCCTCATTTATACTACTTGTTAAGAAAAATGAAAAAAATATGGCCTGCTCCCCTGAAAATATTTGAAGTTGGACCGTGTTTTCGCAAGGAGTCAAAGGGAGGGTACCATATGGAAGAATTTACCATGTTGAATCTGGTGTGCTTTAGCTGTACTGAACCCCTTGCTGAGTTGCTGGATCTGGCTGATAAACTGCTTGACCCTTTTAATATACCATTTAACATTACTGATGAGTATAGTGAAGTTTACGGCCGGACGATTGATATAGTAGTAAATGATGTAGAAATTGCTTCTGCCGCGGTTGGCCCGCATGAGCTTGACAAAAACTGGGATATTACCGGCAGCTGGTATGGAATCGGTTTGGGATTGGAACGTTTGGCTATGGTTCTCCAGGGGTATCAAAATATAAGGCGCGTGAGCAGGAGTTTAAGTTACCAAGATGGGGCCCGCCTTAATATTTAGAGTTGCACTTAAAACGGGGGTATATTTTTAAAAATGCCGGACGAAAAATTTCCTGTTGAGAATTTCACAAGAAAGGCTTTAATGAAGCAGCCGTTAACTGCCTCGGAAATTGCGGCCCTGGTTTACCTGCGTGATGAAGGGCAAATTGCCAGGCTTAAAAAGGGTGCCTGCCAGATCAGAACACAATTTTTTGGCAATCATGTTTTCCTTTACGGGTTTGTTTATTTTAGCACATATTGTCGAAACCTTTGCTCATTTTGTAATTATGCGGCGAAGAATAAGATGAACAGGTATCGCAAATCAGTTCAGGAGATACTGGCAGTATGCAGAAGCCTGCAGTTCTCAGGAGTTCATCTTATTGATCTGACCATGGGAGAGGACCCTCATTATTTAACACATGAAGGTGATGCTCTCCTGGAACTGGTTAAATTTGTTCGCTCCCAGGTAGATTTGCCGCTAATGTTGTCACCGGGAGTTATCGGAGAACATTTGCTTGAAAGCCTGGCTGAACTTGGAGTGGCCTGGTATGCCTGTTATCAGGAAACCTATAATCCTAATTTATTTCAACAGCTAAGGGTGGGGCAAAGTTTTACCAGGCGTTTGGGGGCGAAACAGAAAGCCAGAGAAGCTAACCTGCTGGTAGAGGATGGGATGCTGTTGCATCTCGGAGAGAGTGAACAGGATATTATTTCTTCCATTCTCGCTATGCAAAGACTCGGAGTTCACCAGGCCAGGGTTATGGCTTATGTTCCTCCGGAACCTAACGGTCTACCTAAAAGGCGCTCTCACAACCTGGAAGAAGAAACGGTTATCGCCATTTTGCGCCATGTTTTTCCGGACAGATTGATTCCCGCGTCACTGGATATAGAAGGTTTAAAAGGTCTCTCTTCCCGCTTGAAGGCCGGAGCCAATGTCGTTTCTTCCATTATTCCCCCCATGACCGGGCTAAGGGGAGTATCTCAAACTACCCTTGATATTGATGAGGGGAGAAGGACTGTGGAAAACGTCAAAGAGGTGTTGAAATCGCTGAATTTGGAAGTTGCACCTTTAAGTATGTATTTTGCCCTGGTGCAGCGTTTTAGAGAGGAACAAAGAATGGGAACTATGGGGAATATAGGGGAAGAAAGGGTAGGCTTGCTTCTATGACAAGGTTAAAGCAGGAAAATTTACTCTCTCTCGATCTTAGGAAATATGATTGTGAACTGGAGGAAAAAGCCGGGAAGACTTTGGCTCAGCTTGTTCAGGAAGGGGCGGGCTTAACTCAACCCCTGGAAATGTTTACAAAGGAAAAAGCAGCAGTTATACCGATTACTGCAGGCCTGGGAATAATTACAGGTTTTACTGCGGCAGTGGAATCAATACTTAAGCATGTGGGTCTTAATGTTAAACTGACGGAAAACACAGATATGGCAGGAATAAGTGAAGCTCTGGACTGGGGTGCAAATCTTCTCTTTTGTGCTGATGACAACATCTTTTTCGTGCTGGATATGCTTAGTGGTAGCTATGTTGATAATGCCCTGGCTACAGCGGATATGTTTATGTTTGCGATCAACAAGCTGGCTGATGGTCTCCAGGGGAAGAGCACTTTGATTGTAGGCCTGGGTAAAGTTGGTAATGCCTGCTTGCTATCTGCTTTGCAGAAAGGTGCAAAAGTGTACGTTTATGATAAATTGCCGGAGCATTGTGTAACCGCTGCCCGTAAGTATCCAGGTGTATCCCCGGTAAAGGAATCATTAATGAATGCCTGCCGGAAAGCGCAGGTAATTATTGATGCTTCCCCGGAAGGAAGTTTTATCAGGGATGAGTGGTTGTCAGATGATGTGGTAATCGGGGCACCCGGTGTGCCGCTCGGTTTGGAGGAAAAAGCATATAAACGGCTGTTTAAAAGAGTTATTCATGATTGTCTTCCCCTGGGGGTTGCCGGTATGGTTGCCAAAGTTTTCTCCCAGCGGAAAGGACTTAACAAGTCTGTAAGAAAGAAGGTGGGATATGAGCAAGTGGTAACAGCACTCGGCAGGCTTGACTAAAGGTGGATAAAGTGTGGAATCTCTTACAAGAGCGTGGGGGATTCAGGCATCGGGAAAGATGGTCAAGTATATTAAAACCGCTTAACAAAGGAGTGAGCAAAAATGAGTAAACGGCATCTTCTGTTTCTGGTCTCCGGAGTTGTTGCCTTGCTGGTTTTAAGCACTACCGCTTTCGCCCAGGAAGTTACCCCTCTTGCTGAACAGCTTTTCCGCTATCACCGCGGGCAGGACATCTTTTTTATGTTCATGCTGGTGGCATTTCTGATGTTGTTCATCAAACGCTATGAGTGGGGCGTTTGTTTGATGACAATGCTGATCATATCGGTTGCCTTTCCTTTCTATTTTGCAGTGCAGACAATTTATTTTGGCAATGCCTGGAATATGGATCTGATTATCCTGGGAGTAGTCTGTGCCATTACCCTGGTAATCTCTGCAGGTATGTTTCTCGGCCAGGTTAAAACATGGCAGTATATAATTATTGGATTATTATTTGTTATCGCTTATTCCATTAATGAATGGTTTCTTTTTACCTACCTGGAAGGAGTTGCTGATATGGGCGGCAGCCTTCTGGTCCATGCTTTTGCAGCCTACTTTGGCTACGGGATGATCTTGTCGTTACGGCATAAAAAGATCATGGATGCTCCCATGAAAGTAACGGTCCACAGCGTTTCTTTTGTCTGGCTGGCATCCATGTTGCTATGGATGCTCTGGCCATCATTTACAACTGCGCTGCTTGCACCGGACCAGGTAATCGGCGGTATGCTTGCCACTTACATGGCCTTAATGGCTTCCACTGTGATAACTTACCTGGTGCTTCTGGCAATCCATAAAAAAATCGATCCTTTAGTTTATACCTATGCCATCCTGGCTGGTGGGGTAGCTATTGGCTCTACGGTTGATCTTGTCGGGCCGTGGGCTGCTTTTGCTATAGGACTGCTGGCCGGCATTGTTTCCTCCCTGTGCTTTGTTTACCTGCATCCTACCCTTGAAAAAGTACTGGGTGTTCGTGATGTAATGGGTGTACACAACCTGCATGGTGTTCCAGGAATTCTTGGTGCTCTTTTTGCTATTCCTTTTGCCGGAGCCATACAGGTTACAGCTGCAGTAGGGACATTTGTAATAGCAATAGTTACCGGACTGGTTGCCGGGTTGATTATGAGAGCTTTCGGAAGAAACGAGGAATACATCCTAGACGATGCTGAAAGCTTCTCCATGGAAGACGCCAGGGGCACTGAAAGCGTTTCCATAGGAGAATCAGGTATTTCTGTATAATTAAACCCTGTTTTAAATTGGCTGCTCTCATAGAGCGCATACAGCGGGTTTTTTGCTAAAAACCCCGTAATTCATGGAGGGTTGATCGGCAGGATCACGTAGACTCTAAATCTGCGCAGCCGGGTTTGACTCCCGGACTCTCCTCCAGTTACCCAACAGATTTAGTATCCTTGCAAGGAGGTGAATCTTTTGACCGGCATTTAAAAGTTCAATCTTCCGGGAAGGAGGTGATTCTGATGAGTAAAGAAATTCTGGCCAAATTACAACGTGCTGTCGAAGAACAGGATGTGGAAGCCGCTGAGGCTGCGGCCCGTGAAGCAGTTGCCGCAGGGATCGATCCCTTTGTGGCTATCAACGAGGGCCTATCTCCCGCTATGCAGACCATTAGTGATCTGTTTGATGACGGAGAACTGTATGTGCCCCAGATTTTGTTTGCGGCAGAGGCTTTTATGAATGCCATGGCTATCCTGACAGAAAAGCTTTCGGCAGAAGAAGTAAGCAAAACTAAGCGCGGCAAAGTTATCGTGCATACAGTCCAGGGAGATATCCATGACATCGGAAAAAATATTGTCGGCACAATGTTAACAGCCAACGGCTTTGAAGTAATTGACCTGGGCCGCGATGTTCCGATTGATGTGGTTGTGGAGAAAGCAAAAGAGCTCGGAGTAGACATGGTTACCGGTTCGGCGCTTATGACCACCACTATGCCATCCCAAAGGGATATTGTTAAGGCACTCGACGAAGAAGGTATCAGGGGAAAAGTCAAATGCATGTTTGGTGGTGCCCCGGTTACTAAGGAGTGGGTCGACCAAATCGGTGCCGATGGTTATGCAAGTAACGCCTCTGAAGCGGTAATTGTAGCGAAGGAACTTATGGGTTAAAAAAATCTTTAAGAAAGGAGTGAGAAGAATGTCTAATGTTCCCAAGGTTGGGGTATTTGAAGCCTATGCCAGGGCAACTACAGGACCACGCGTCCCTGAAAAAGACTGGGACTACAAAATCATTCCCCAGGCCGCCAGCCGCCTGAAGGAAAAATACGGCATCAAAATGGATAAAAGGAAGATGATTCCCACAGATGAAAATCTAATAAACAATCTCTTCAGGGCAGGCATGGAAATGCTGGTGGAATGTGGAGTTTACTGTATGGATACTGGGCGGGTTATCAAGTACACCGAAGAAGAAGTCTGGACGGCCGTTAAAAATGCCCCCAGGTGTTTAACGCTCGGTGAAGGCCGTGATTCAAGAGAACTCAAAGGGCGCAGGTATGACGACAGCAGGCCGCCTATCATCCAGGGGGGACCTACCGGAGCACCGGTAGCAGAGCAGGACTTTGTAGCCATGCACGAAGCCTATGCCCGTGAGCCGATCGTCGATACCATTGTTGACGGTGTTATGCAGACGATCAATGGCTACGATCCGAGGCCTAACACCCCCTTCGAAATTGCGGCGGTCAAGAACGAAGCGATGATGATTAGACTGGCACAGGTCCGTGCCGGTCGCCCGGGGATGGGATTGTAGGGCAACGAAACTTCACTCAGTGCCGCAGGGGTTATCGCTGCTGATTTTCCCGGCGGCATGAGGGCATCAGATAGCCATGAAGTTTCCCAGCTGAACGAGCTGAAGATAGATGTAGGTGCACTATCTTTTGTTGCTCACTATGTTTTGGCTGGAGATATCATCATGTGTGAACAGATGCCCATCTTGGGAGGCTATGCAGGTGGTCTGGAGGAAACGACCATTGTTGACGTTGCCACCACGCTGAATGCCTTCCTAATGACACAGGCGCACTGGCATCTTGATGGCCCGATCCATGTGCGGTGGGGGATTACCACGGCCAGAGAAGTGCTGGCGGTAGCCGGCCACTGTGCACGGGCAATCGAGGAAAATACACATTTACTTCTTGGTAACCAGTATTATACATTGGCCGGTCCCTGCACGGTAATGTGCCTGTTGGAAACGGCAGCCCAGTCTATCACCGATACAGCCAGCGGCCGGGAACTTGTTTCCGGGGTAGCCTCGGCCAAAGGAGTGGCCACAAACTATACTACTGCCATGGAAGCCCGCTTCATGGGTGAAGTGGCCCATGCTGTAGCCGGGATGGATTTAGAAAAGGTTAACGGGATTCTTGATGAGCTGGTAGGTATGTACGAGACCCAGTACAAGACAGCTCCCAAAGGAAAAACTTTCAATGAGTGCTATGATCTTGTCAGGTTGACTCCTTCTGACGAGTACATGCAGGTTTATAAAGAGGCGTGGGGGATTTTAAATAAACTCGGCCTCAAGTACTAAGGGCCAGGGGTAAGATGCAGCAGCCTGTACCCCGGTCCGCTTTCTTGGGCCGGGGTACAGGGTATTTTGTTTACGTAATTAAAAAAAAGAGGAGAAGAACTTTGTTTAATTACTGGCGAAATAAAAAAAAGAAAAGGCTTTTGCTCTCTCTTTTGGAGAAAAAGGCCGCAGAGGCAAATCTTGCTGTTATAGTTGTCAGCCCCAAAGAAATTACCGTTCACGAAGGTGTCAGGCTTAAGTGCCTGGTTCCCCAGTGTGAATACTACGGTGTTTGCCGGCTTTGCCCTCCCAATCTTCCCCCTGTTTCAGAAATACGGGCTGCTTTGTCTTATTTCCAGCAGGCATACCTGGTTGTTCTGAGATATCCTCCGGTTGCCAGGGAGGAGGTGTGGAAGCCAGAAAAAATCCTGCTGGATACTGTAAACGAACTGGAAAAAGTGGCCTGGTCGAAAGGTTTTTACCGCGCTGCCGGGCTGGTTGTGGGAGGATGCAAGCTGTGTGAACGCTGCGCGCCTCTGCATGAGCCGTGCCGGCATCCTTACCGGGCCAGGCCCAGTCCTGCAGGTCTGGGCATTGATATTACTATGCTGGCAAAAAGGAAGGGAATACCGCTAAGCTGGCCTCCCGGCGATGAGCTAATTTTTTTGGGTCTGCTCCTGGTATAAAACATTTGGGAACAGGGATGGAAAACATTCATTCTACTACGTAACAAGCATACATTATCTATTGATGCGACTGATAGGGTCGTGTGGTTAGTGTAAATACAGGAATTAAACGTTCCCCGTTATGGAAAAGTTGTGGCTGGTAGCAAATTCACTGTTGTTGCCGCACAAAATCCTTATGACGATGTTGGCACAGTACGCATTAGCCGTGCTTTTATGGATCGAATTTGTCGCATTACTTTAGATTATCAAACCGAGGCCGAAGAAATAGAAATTGTTAAAAATAGAACCGGTTTATCTGATGATAATTTGGTCTTGTGGGCTGTAAAGCTAACGCGGCAGTCACGAAGTCACGATGATATTAAAATGGGAGCTTCAGTGCGTGCTGCCATTGACATAGTTGCCTTGAGCGAAAGTATGAAAAAAAGAGGGGCTTTCACCAGGGATAATGTTAAAGAAGCTGTTTTTATGGCTCTAAGCAGTAAAATATGGCTGACTGAAATGACCCCCAAAACCCCGGAACATGTGATACGTGAAATTATCAATGTTGTTGAACAAACAGAGGGGATTAGTTATTTTCCTGCTGCAGGACAAGAAGAACAAAAACCGCAGAAAAAAAAAGCGATGAACAATTAAAACAGACGGGAAAAAACTTGCCGCTAATCAGGCTAGATCAAGATCATGCAAGTGATCTTTCTTTGCCCTATCGTCTGGCGATGTACTACAGTAATAATCCGGAAGAACTAGAGAATTTTTTTGAACAGGATGAGGCCATTACTATTTTCGGCACTTTTTTTGATATGCTTAAGTCGGAGGCAAAAAAGATAGCTAAGGGTATACATATTTATCTTTTATCTGCTGTATCAAATTTTTAATGAGAGGATGTACTTAATTGAACGTGGGTGTTCTGGGAGGTGGATTACAGGGTCTGGAGGCGGCTTATCTTCTTAAAAAAGCCGGTCACAGGGTTTTGATGCTTGAAAAGAGGCCACATGCTCCTGCTCTGGGGTTGGCTGACGAAAAGTTTTGTTTTAACCTTACAGCTACCTGTCAACAGGAACTGCTAGATTTTTTAAAGAAAGTTGATGTAATTATTCCCGCTACGGAAAATAAAACCACCCTTGTGGTTATGAATGAGGCGGCGAAAAGATATGCCAAAGTTTTCTGCTTTGATTCCCAGGCATATGAGCTAAGCAGCAGTAAAAGCCTGTCCAATAAGCTTTTTTCTCAGCTGGCACTGCCCAGGCCTATTCCCTGGCCGGATTCCTCTTTCCCCTTAATAGTAAAACCGTCTGAGGAAAGCGGAAGCCGCGGTGTAAAAATTGTTTTTAACCAAAATGAACTGGATAAGGTCCTAACCGAAGAAAAACTGTATAAAGGCGGTTTTATCATTGAGGAATTTCTGGAAGGTCCTTCATATTCCATAGAGGTGGTTACAATAAACGGTGAAGGTTTCGCTTTTGAAACAACTTTGCTTGGTTTTGACGAGCTTTTTGACTGTAACAGGGTTATTGCCCCCAACGGGTTAGATGAAAAGAGTAATAAAGAAATGCAGGAAATGGCACTGCGTATCGCGCAGTCCTTAAAGCTTACAGGTATCATGGATCTGGAAACTATTTTACATGAAGGAAAGTTTAAAGTGCTGGAAATTGATGCCCGTTTGCCGAGTCAAACACCTACTGTTGTCTACAAGGCAACAGGCCTGAATCTGGTTTCTTATTTATTGTCGTCATTTCTTCACAAAGATTTACCGGGGGTAGAAGCAGGTGCAAAAAGAGCTGTAATTTATGAACATCTTTATTTTTGTGACGGCATGGTCTTTTTCCCCGGAGAACATATCATCACCTCCTGTAAAGAAAATCTTTTTTATATGGAGGATTTTTTTGGTGCAGACGAAGCCATTACGAACTGTGTGGAAAAAAAGGAGCAAAAATCCTGGGTTGCTACTGTTATCATAACGGGCCACAACCTGGAACAGGCCCGTACCAAAAGAGAATATATGCTGAAAAGGATTTTAGAAAAATACCGGGCTGAATTATTTCCTTCTAAAAATATCGAGAAAACTGCAGTAAAGGGAAGAAAAAGTTAGGGAGGCTTGGAGATGAACAAAATTGGTATTGCCCTGGATTTGGGGACCAGCGGTTTTCGAGGACAGGCCATCGACTTGTCTGCGAATGCGGTTTTAAAAACAGTAATAACTGCCCGTCATCCCCTGCCTGGCGCAAACGTGATGGATCATCTCAACTTTGCCATTATGGCTGGGCCGGATGTAGCTCACCAGATCATCATGGCTACAATAAACCAGATTATAGATCTGCTAAATATGCCCGGTTTCGCCATTGAGTGTTTTGCCGTTTGCGGCAACCCGATTCAACTTTCCCTCTTTGAAAATATTGAAATCAGGGATTTGGCCTATGCGGGTGAAAATTACCGCCGCCAGCTGGGGATTGTCTCTCCTGATCGCAGCAGCAAGGAATACCCGGCTGAGCGGTTTCCACTGTTAAACTTACCGGGGAATTGCCTGGTTTTTATTCCCCCTGCTGTAAAACATGAAATAGGGGCAGATGCTCTGGCCATGTTGATTCTTTCCGGAATTCTGGATAAGGAAGAAATTTGCCTGGCTACCGATTACGGGACAAATGCTGAAATGGCTCTGAAAGTGGGAGATAAAATCATTACCGGTTCTGCCGCTGCCGGCCCTGCTCTGGAAGGACAGCATGTTGAGAACGGGATGCTGGCTGCACCTGGGGCCATTTCTGACCTCCGACCGGAAAACGGCGGCTACCGTTGTCTTGTTCTCAATACTGAGATGCAGCCTGAGGACGGAGATTTACTTACTCTTGACAATGGAACTGTACTTCAAAAGGGCCGGTTAGAGGCCAAAGGAATAACCGGAACGGGTGTAATAGCAACAGTTTCACAGGGTATGGACAGCGGCCTGGTAAGCCTTCCCAATATTAAAACTGCTAGCGGCTCACTGCATCTTTCCAACGGGATTCGTTTTAGTAAGAAGGACTTAATCGAAGCCGGGAAGGCTATCGGCGCAATCCGGGCCGGTTACCTCACACTGGCCGCTGAGGCAGGAGTCTCTGTAGAAGATATCCGTGTTGCTTTTATGGCCGGTGCATCGGGAACTTATGTGGATGCACGTAAAGCGATGAACATCGGCATGGTTCCTCCTAAGGTAAAGGAAATATATCAGGTTGGTAATACTTCCTTGTTGTTGGCAAGAGAAATTGTGCAGGATCCCCGGAGATTAAAAACTCTTGATGAAATTGCCCGACAGTTACGGGCAAGACATTGTATGTTTGGTCTTTCCAAGGTTTTTGAAAAGGCTTATTTGCTGGAGCTTTCATACTGGACGGAAGGCCTCCCATGGGAACTTTATAAAAAATACGCCAGAATGTACCAGCTTCCGGAGTTGCCGCAGCTTCACACCGATGTAAATGTTACTAAAAAGGTCACCCGTGATATAAGGGATATTGGGAAAGATGGCTTGATCACCATAGAGAGAGTCGGTGAAGAAAGACACTGGTTTGTACCCGGGTGTGTCAACTGTGGCCAGTGTGTAGAAGAATGCCCTGAAAATGCTATAAAGCTCGATGATACTCTGGGCGTTGTGATGCGCATGGACTGCTGCAGTGGAACTGCCTGCCAGCGCTGTGAGCATATTTGTCCGGAAAAAGTTTTTCGTCTTTCAGAATTTTGGATGAACTCTTTAAAAATTAGCTGTGATTAGTTCAGGTTAATACTTGTCTCCGAGGTATTTTTCTGGTAAGATATAACAGGAAGAATAAAGCCTGTTTAGCTGATTATTATAACAGTTACTTTAATTAAAAAAGTTTAAAAGTGTATTTTCCCGGAGATATAAAAAACGAAACTGGAGAATATACTTTTTCTATCTATAAAACATATATTTTTTGTCATAAGATGTTGAAAAATTCTTAATATAGCAAGAGGTGGCTTCTCTTGACGGAAACGCTCTCTTTGGAAAAACGTACCGAGAGAATAGGGGCTTCATGGCAGAGATTTATTGTAAAAGGCAAAATTGAATCTTATGTCGTCAGTGAAATTATTGCCAATTCCTGGCAACGAAGCCTGGAAGCCGGTGTTAACCCCTTTGTTAATCTGCAGACCTTTTTTACCGTTAAAAATATTATAGATTATAAGTATCTTGTGAAGGTAAGCCGTCCTTTTCTGGATAATCTTTATGCTTTTGTAAAAGGCTCTGACTTTTTGGTTCTTTTAACTGATGCAGATGGAACGATTATTAAAGTTCTTGGAGATCCGGTAATAGTACAGAAGTTAAAAAATATTCCTTTTCGGGAAGGAGTTAACTGGGGTGAAGGCTGTCTGGGAACAAACTGTATTGCCCTTGCTGTAAAGGAAAAGATCCCTGTGCATGTTTTTGCTGCAGAACACTTTATTCAGCAGCTTCACTCCCTGGTAGGTTCAGCGGCGCCTTTTTTCTGCCAGAATGGAAATCTTCTTGGCGTTATTGCCATGTTCGGGTTATTCAAGGATTTTCATCCTCATACCCTGGGAATGGTTGTCGCCTCTGTGAAGGCTATAGAAAACCAGATTTTATATATGGAAGCAAACCGTTCCCTGAAAAGATCTTACAGGGAAGTCACTACGATTATGGAGGAGATAACTGCCGGATTGATTTCAGCTGATCACCAGGGCAGGGTAAGCATGTTGAATACAGCTGCCTGTAAAATGCTGGGCATTAATTATCAGGCAGGGGTTTCCCAGCATCTTGGTCAACTATTTGGGAAAGACTGCCCCTTTCTTCAGGCCATGGAAGAGGATCTAGAATATTCTGATCGGGATATAACATTGTCCTGTAACGGCATAACCAATCGTTTCTACTGCAGCCTTCGCATTATAAGAGATGAAAACAATAAGAAACTAGGTATGGTAATTACCCTCCGTGAACACAAAGCTATCCGCCGCCTTGTAAACAGGGCATTTGGCGCTCAGGCCACTTTTACCTTTTCTGATATCTATGGAGAGCACTTGTTAATTAAAAAGGCCATTAATGCGGCACAGCGTGCTGCCCATTCTAATAATACCATTTTAATTGTGGGCGAAAGTGGTACCGGCAAAGAAATGTTTGCCCAGGCCATACATAATGAAAGCGAGCGCTGCAGGGGTCCTTTTGTGGCTATCAACTGTGCCGGAATTCCCAGGGAACTGGTGGAAAGCGAACTTTTCGGTTACGAAGCGGGGGCTTTTACAGGTGCCAGGCGGGAAGGCCGTCCTGGAAAATTTGAACTGGCACAGGGCGGAACTCTCTTTCTGGATGAAATAGGAGATATGCCCCTGGAGATGCAAGCAAAGTTATTAAGGGTACTTCAGGATAAATTTATTACACGCCTGGGAGGAGATTCCCCTATCCTGGCAGATGTACGTGTAATCGTGGCTACCAACCGCAATATTTTTGCCCTGGTGGAGGAAGGAACTTTCCGCCCCGATCTCTTTTATCGCATTAATGTCATTACACTGCAATTGCCAAGTTTACGCACCCGTGAGACAGACATACTCCTGCTGGCTAATTTATTCCTTGAAAAAGCCATTTTTAAAATGGGACTCCCTTCCCCGCCAAGGCTTTCGGGGAGATTGGAAGAGAGACTTTTACGCTATTCCTGGCCGGGGAATGTCAGAGAACTGCAGAATGTAATAGAGCAAATGGTTTTTAACGCCAACGGTTCTCTCAAACTGGATGAAGAACACCTGCCCGAAAAAATGATGAAAACTGCTACAACACAATCAGGTTCCGAAGATATGGCCCTGGAAGCCCAGGAATTAAAACATATTCTTTTGGCTCTGGAAATGTGCCAGGGCAATATTGCCCATAGTGCGCGGCTGCTAGGCATTGGCCGCAACACTTTATATCGCAAAATTAACAAGTACAACCTGCATGTTCCCCGTTCAACTTCCTCACTTGAGACTGACCAAACCGGGTATCTTTATAAAAAAAGATAAATCTTGCTTATTAAGTCCAAAAACAAGCGAAAAGCTATTAATTTTAAGAAAGGAGGAAAAAGAAAGTGGATATCGATTACAGTAAAATATTTGTCCGCTATGATCTGCAGATAAACGGAAATGAGCCTGCATTACCATTTCTGTCTACAGATCCGGCACTTCAAGAAATCATCGATTGTGTTATTACCGGAAATATTAGCGACATTGCTGAGATTGTAGAAAAGGCTCTCGAAACAAAAGATCCACTGGAAATTATTTATAAAGCTCTGATTCCGGCCATGGATTATGTAAGCAATCTCTGGGAAGAAAATATCTATTATTTGCCACAAACGTTAAACGCTTCAGATGCCATGTATACGGGTATTACCATATGTGAACAAAAGATGGGAAAATCCATTGAAAAAAAAGGACTGGTTATTACTCATACTGCGGAGGGTGACCTGCACGATCTGGGGCAGAAAATTGTCAATGCCCTGCTTCGTGCCCAGGGTTACGAAGT
>QZJM01000004.1 GCA_003605065.1 Dethiobacter sp.
CTAGCGCAATTCTAACATATTAACCAGCTCCTGTCAAATAAAATGAAATATGTCATAAAGATGCATAAATCGGGAATTTAAAAGCTTTTTTGTATCGTCCGAAGCTGTTAATGATTATTATAATTATGATAGAGTTAAGCCTTAATGCGTTAAATTATATTTGCGTGAACGCTTAGTCAGTTGGACAGATGGTTTTATTTTAATTTGGTAGTGATAAGGGTAGCAACTTACATTTTGTTCAAAGGAGTGTAGTTAACTTGAGAAATTCACAAGAACAACACAACATTATAGAAGTTTTAGATAATATAACAGATAAAATTAGTTTGTATGCGTGTTATATAGCACTTTTTTTAATGGGAGTTATTTGCTTATTTATTTTTAGCATGGGTTTTTTACGGTATATCTTAGGGATAAACATTCCTGGTATATTTGAACTTACTGTTGATGCGATGGTAATATTTCCTTTTTTATCTGCAGCATATGTTTGGAAAGAAAAAGGGCATATTATAATAACTGTATTTACAACGAAACTTTCTATAGGCGCTAGAAGAGCACTTGATTTTTGGGTCTCAATTTCTTCACTTTTTTTCCCTGCTCTGTTATGCTGGCTGTATATTAAATGGGCATTTATAGCCTTTGAGCATAGCCAAAAAACTGTTTCACCATTACCCTATCCAAAAGCAATTCTACTGAGTATTATAACATTCGGATTATTTCTTCTATTAATTCAAATTTTCAAAACAGTTATTGCTAATTTTTATTTGTTTAGGGAACATATTCAAAATGTCAAAAAGACAAGTATTGTTAAAGAAAGGTTTTTGTATTATCCTATATTTTATTTTGGTGCTATAATAATTAGCATTTTAATTTTTCTAAATATAAACAAGGTTTTGGGTGTTATATTTTTATTTCTTACAGTTATGTTTGCTGGAATGCCAATTTTTTTAGCACTAGGGGTAGCCGGCTCTTATGGAATTTATTATTTTACAGGTTTAAAAGGATTATCTCAAATTCCCTTAGCTACCTATGGGGCATTACAAAGTTTTCCTTTGGCAGCAATGCCGCTGTTTATCATTGGTGGATTAATAATGGAAGAAAGTGGGATAGTTCAAGATCTTTTTAATTTTTTGGAAGTTATTTTTAGAAAGTTTTTAGCTGGCTTACCTATTGCTACAATATTAGTTGGTGCAATAATCTGTGCGACAACGGGTTCTTCACTTGGAGCAACGGCTGTAGTAACTGCTGTTGTTATGCCAATATTACTAAAACGTGGATATAACGCTCAATTTTGCAGTGGTCTTATTGGTGCCTCAACTGTTGGTTCTTTAATACCGCCTTCGGTTGGAGTTATTGTATACGCCGTTATTTCTAATGACTCAATCGGAGGCTTATTTATGGCCCTTCTTGGCCCTGCAGCAGTTTTATTTGGTCTTCTTATTTTGTATACGCTTTTTATAAGTTTTTTTAAAAAAGAGTTGCTAATTGATAATACTAATATGGAAACCTTTGAGCGTCGTACTTCATTAGAAAAAGTAAATCTCTTCTCATTAGCATTAAAAGCAATTTATGGTATAATAATGCCAGTATTTGTAATCGGTGGAATTTATTTTGGTATATTTACACCAACGGAAGCCGCAGCTTTTCTTGTTGTGTACGCAATGGCAATAAGTCTATTAGTTAAAAAAAGAAAATTGTTCAATTTGGGTAGTTTTATTATTAAAAGTGGAACTTTAAGCACATCACTTTTGCTAATCATGGCTTCCGCTGCTATTTTCGGTGCTGTTGTATCAAGGTTACGTATTGCTCCAATGCTAGTTAATTTTTTTATGGAATACGGATTAAACAAATTCGTTTTTATAGTTCTTGTCTTTTTTGTTTTAGTAGTTTTAGGGATGTTTATTAACGCTTCAACTATTACAATTATTACCTTGCCAATCTTTCATCCGGTGGCGATGGCTTATGATATAAACCCAATAGTTTTTGCAATGTTTTATTTAATTTTATTGGAAATGGGGACACTTACTCCACCAGTCGGCTTAAATCTTTTCACTATTTCTAGCATAGGTGACATACCATTAACAACAGTAATAAAAGGACATATTCCATTTTTAATAATAATGGTAATAACTATTATATTTGTATTTTTAGTTCCTGAAATAGCAACTTGGCTACCAAGCACTATGATAAGATAAATAAAAACATTGATGATGCTGATAAATTGAATAGGAATAAGTACTATTACTGACCGGGGTCCAGGAAGAAGAAAAACATGATGTCAAGTACCTCTTTACGTAAAGTCGAGCATGCTAGGAACCTGCTGCACTAAATATTGTCTCGGCAGGCAGTATTTTATCACTACCTCCTTTGGATATAAGATTTCTTTAAAAATATATATCCCAAAAGGTCATAAAATATGGAAAAATTATCGGGTGTAACTGAACAATTAAAACCCCGCTTATTGACTTTAAATTTCGCTTTAATTTGCTTATCAAATCTTACTTTGTACATGGTTTTCCACAGTCTTAATACCAGTTTACCTATTTATATTAAGCAATTTGGAGGGACAACAAAAATTGCAGGCCTAGCCTTAACCTCTTTAACTGTGGCAGCTATAATTTCCAGGCCATTAACAGGTTGGTCTCTGGATAAATATGGACGTAAGCTACTCTTAATCGGTGGCCTTTTACTTTTTTTAATACCTTCAATTATATATATTTGGATGATTCCCGTACTTTTATTAATTATATTTCGTTTTGTACAGGGATTGGGCTGGGGAATTGGCCATACAGCAGTTAGTACAGTTGCGCTGGACATTGTACCTAGCGAAAGAATGGGAGAGGGCTTAGGTTTTTTTAGTTTATTCAATAGTGTCTCCATGGCTTTGTCCCCAGCTATAGCTCTGTGGTTGATTTATCATTATTCTTTTAGAGAGCTCTTTATTGTTTGTTTTTTCTTAATGATAGGTACATTTTTTGTAGTACTTTTAATACGATATCCAATAATTGAAAAGCAATTAAATGATTACAAGTTTAAATTTATGGAAAAAGCGGCCCTGCGGCCTGCTCTTATTATTTTCTTAGTGTTATTTGCTAATAGTTCAGTTACATCCTTTCTCGCTCTTTATGCTATAGACTTGGGGTTAAAAACAGCGGGCTTCTTTTTTACAGCTATGGCTTTGACTACCCTGATTTCTCGGCCTCTATCAGGTTTAATTGTCGACAGATTAAGACAGAAAGGCTTTGATATCTGTTTTGTGATCGGAGCTATTGCTGTTGTTATTGCCATACTTGTTCTAGTTCTTTCATCTACATCGTTGCACTTAGTTGTTGCAGGTCTCTTATATGGTCTTTGTTCTGGATTTATCTATTCAATTATGTTGGTTCTTTCCATCCGTAGTGTTTTTGCAGGGGAAAAAGGTGCAGCAAATGCTACCTACTGGACAGCCCTTGATATGGGAGTGGCATTAGGCTCACTCTTTTGGGGATTTATAGCCGCTGCATTTGGTTATAGATTAATGTTCAACCTGACTATTATACCGATATTAATTGCCATTTTCATTTATTTTAAATATAGAATCAGCAACGTTGCACAATGAATAGAAATTATTCGAAGTCAGTCGCATAAAAAAGCTCTTCGATAACGGGAGCTGAGAAAGTAAGTATTGTTGGCACTGTGAAAATCGGAAGCGACAACTTGGTCCACCAAAAGGTAGAATACTTCAGGAAGGAACACATGATCGATTTTCTTGAGCGCCTTTTTGAAGAAGAAAAAAACTTCGAAGGGCCAATTTACATTATTCTTGATTAAACAATTTATTGTCCTTATTAATGAATCCAGTTTGATGATGAAGATAATTGTCAATCAATGTTTGGCTATTAAAAATTTAACTAATTATTCTTGTCGTGAAAAAAATGTCTATTATTTAGACATTTTTATTCACTTGAATCAAATATTTTTTTTCAAAAAGAGTGCTAATAACTGCCTGTTTCTTATACTTTCGAGCTTAAAACGCCGTTTTGGCACATTATTTGCGTGAAAACAAAATGAGTAAAACTATTCATAAACTCGATTAATACTTTTATTAAAGAAGGAGGGCCTTTTTCAGTGGAATTTAAACTTAACAGTGAACAGGAAACTATTCAGAAAATGGCGCGGGAATTTGCGGACAAGGAGATTACCCCCTATTCCAGGGAATTGGACGAAAAGGAGGAATTTCCCTGGGAGATACTGAAGAAACTGCACTCCGTAGGCCTTCACGACCTGGCGGTGCCGGAAGAGTACGGCGGTCCCGGGATCGACAGTCTTTCCTACTCGCTCATCATTGAGCAGATTGCCCGGGGTTGTGCCGGGGTCACGGTAACTTCCAGTGCCAATGGAAACTCTCTTGCTCTTTACCCCCTGCTTATTGGGGGAACAAAAGAGCAAAAGCAAAGGTTTCTTCCAACAATCTGCAAAGAAGGAAAGCTGGTTACTTTCAGCCTGACCGAGCCCAATGCCGGCTCTGATGCCGCCGCCATAACAACAACAGCCCGCAAAGACGGTAAACATTACATTATTAATGGTGCAAAGTGTTTCATCACCAATGCCAGTTATTCCCATTACCACATGGTGTTTGCCAATGTTATAGACGGCAGTGGATCGAAGAAACCGTCTGTTTTTATGTTGGAGTCAGATATGCCGGGAGTGACCGTGGGAAAAAAAGAGAAAAAAATGGGACTGCGCTGTTCAGACACTGCCGAGCTGTTCTTTGAAGATGTCAGGGTCCCGGAAGATAATTTAATTGGAAAAGAAGGAGAGGGTATCAGGCTGGCGATGAAGACGCTGGATATGGCCCGGCCAAGCGTGGGTGCCATATCTCTGGGAATCGCGCAGGCAGCATTTGAAGCGGCTGTTGCTTATTCCAAGACCCGCGTTCAGTTTGGCCGCCCCATCTGCAAAAACCAGGGCATACAGTTTATGCTGGCAGATATGGCTACTCAAATAGAAGCGGCCAGACTCCTCGTTTACCAGGCATCCTGGCTTAAAGATAAGTTTTATAAAGATGGGACCCCCTTTACCAAGAAGGCAGCCTTTGCAAAAGTATTTGCAAGCGATGTGGCCATGAAAGTAACAACCGATGCAGTACAAATATTCGGGGGCTATGGATACACCAGGGAGTTCCTGGTAGAAAAATATATGAGAGATGCTAAAATAATGCAGATATTTGAAGGCAGCAATCAGATTCAACGAATTGTAATTGCCGCTCAGATACTGGCTTGATAACGGTATTGAGAATTTGAATTGTGTAATTATCATTTTGATTGAAGGATACAAAGGAGGTGGCTTAAGGTGTATTTGAATAATTTTGAATATTTTGCTCCGGAAACGCCTGGTGAAGCACTGGATTTGGTTGCCCGCATGGGGAATAAGGCCAAAGTGCTGGCCGGTGGAACAGACTTATTGATTATGATGAAAGAAAAAATGATCCAGCCGGAATATTTGATCGACATAAATAATGTAAAAGAATTTAAAGGTATTTCCTATGAGCCAGGTAAAGGGGCCGTCATCGGTGCTGCCACAAAAATTTCCGAGGTTGAGCATTCTCCAGTAATTCGGGATAAGTATTTTGCTCTTCATCAGGCGGCGGGAGAGTTGGGCTCAGCTCAGGTAAGAGCGATGGCCACTATTGGGGGCAACAGCTGCCATGCTTCACCGGCCGCTGAGACTCCCACACCCCTGGTTGCCTTCGGTGCAAAGATTGTAATCAGCAGCGTTTCGGGGGACAGGGAACTGCCGCTGGAAGAATTCATTTTGGGTAACCGGAAAAACGCCCTTGCGGAAGGCGAATTACTTACACAATTTATCCTGCCGGAACCTGCTCCAAAATCCGCCAGTCGTTATTGGTACATCGGCCTCAGGGACGCCATGGAAATTGATGCGGTGAATATGGCTGTCAACATGGTGCTGGAGAATGATGGCCGGACGGTTAAAGATCTCAGGCTCGTGATGGGATCTGTTTCTCCAAGGCCCTTGGTATCGGTAGAAGTCCCTGGCATCCTGGTGGGAAAAGAGTTTAACAGTGAATTGGTAGAGAAAGCGGCACAGGCAGCAGCAGGCGAAGCCAAACCCATTTCTGATATACGGGCCTCGGCTGAATATCGTCGTGAAGTTACAGCAGTGCTAGCCCGCAGACTGCTTCAACAGGCGTTTGACGCCGCGAGGGAGGTGTAATTGATGAAACAACTTATTGAATTAACCATAAATAACCGCGTCTATGAAGTGCCTGTCAGCCCAAAAGATTTGCTTGCTGACGTTATCAGGGATAAAGTTGGGCTTACCGGAACAAAGAAGGGCTGTGGACAGGGAGACTGTGGCGCCTGTACCGTGTTAATTGATGGTAATCCGGTACTCTCCTGTTTAACTTTGGCCATTGCCTGCCAGGGCAGAAAAATTACCACTATTGAGGGTCTCGTAGCTGAAGATGGTCAGCTTCATCCAATTCAACAGGCTTATGTGGATCATGGAGCTGTACAGTGCGGTTTTTGCACTCCGGGAATGATCCTTACATCCAAAGCACTGCTGGACAGAAATCCCAAACCCAGTGAGGAAGAAATTAAGCGCGGTATCTCGGGTAACATTTGCCGCTGCACCGGTTATAAGAAAATCGTTGAAGCAATTTTTGCTGCTGGCGAAACAATTTCCACAGAGGGGGTGAAGTAGATGAATAAAGATTTTACCCAGGTAGGAAGAAGTGTGCCCCGTAAAGACGGCCCTTTAAAGGTCAAAGGTGAAGCTATTTATACCGGTGATATGGTACTGCCGCGCATGGCGTACGGAAAGATCAAGCGTAGTCCGTACGCCCACGCCATCATTAAAAAGATTGATTACAGCAAGGCTCTGGAGATGCCGGGGGTACTGGCAGTGGTCACCGGAGATGAAGCTCCAAAAAAATGGGGAATTGTACCTCAGACAGCTAACGAGGTGGCCCTGGCTGTGGGCAAAGTTCGCTTTTACAATGAAGGGGTGGCCGCTGTTGCCGCCATTGATGAAGAAACTGCCGAGGCTGCCCTTGACTTGATTGAAGTGGAATACGAGCCCCTGCCGGTGTTAACTGACCCGTTTGAATCCATGAAGCGGGCAAATGAAGTTTGTATACATGAAGATGCTCCGGATAATATACTGCATGCAGGTGATCAGCTGTTCGGAGACCCGGACAAGGCCTTTGCCGAGTGTACTTACGTATTAGAAAGAGAATTCCATACTTCATACGTAAACCACGCTTTTTTGGAGCCGCATACCTCTCTGGCCAGTTACGATACACAAAGCGGTCAACTTCAGTTGTGGTCGAGCACTCAGGTGCCCCACTACCTGCACACCCAGCTCTCCATCGTTTTAGAAATGCCTATGAGCAAGATCCGTGTTACTGTTCCGGCAGTAGGAGGCGGTTTCGGCGGCAAGGGTGAGGCCAGCCCGGCTGATTTTTGCGCAGCCCTGCTCTCCAGGAAAATTGGCAGGCCGGTCAGAGTAGCTTTTGAGCGCAGTGAAGTATTTGCAACGAATAAGGGCCGGCACCCTTGCCACATGAAAATGAAAATCGGCCTCGACAAGGATGGTTATATTCAAGCTGTAGATTTTGACAATACTTTGGATGGTGGCGCTTATGCAGGCTGGGGGATCGTGGTAATGTTTTACACAGCTTCCATGATTCACCTGCCCTACAAGGTTCCTAACGCCCGCGCCAATGTAAGACGCGTTTATACTAACAAGCCCACCTGCGGTGCCATGCGCGGCCTAGGCGGGGTCCAGCCCAGGTATGCCATGGAGTGCATGCTGGACGAGATGGCCGAAATGATCGGTATCAGCCCTTACGAACTCAAAATGAAAAACGCTGTAGAATCAGGTTATCGCAGCGTGAGCAATCTCCACGTTCCGCATACCGAGTACAGGAAATGTCTGCAGACTGCAGCTGAAAGATCCGGTTACCTTGAAAAACACGGTAAGCTGCCTTTCGGCAAAGGCATCGGATTGGCAGGCGGTTATTATATTTCCGGCACAGCCTATACCCTTTACCAGTCTTATAAGCCGCATACCACGGTACTGATCCGGGTGGATACGGAAGGAGGGGCGACCGTTCACTGCGCCGCTGCCGATATCGGCCAGGGGTGCAATACTGTCATGGCCCAGATGGCTGCCGAGGCGTTGGGAATCAGGTATGAAGATGTGCATGTTGTATCGGGTGATACGGAACTGGGAACTTTTGATTTGGGTAGTTTTGCCAGCCGGTTAACATACGCCTCCGGGGTGGCAATCAAGGATGCAGCAAAGCAGATAAATGACAAGCTTTTCGAAGTTGCCGCAGGTATGGTGGGCTGTCGGGCCGACCAGTTAGAAGTAAAAGATTGCCGCTTCTATTCCAAGTTTGAACCGAAAAAAACCATTGAATGGGCAAAAGTAGTTGATGTATATACCAATTCTGTTGGGACACTGACTGGTCTCGGTCACTTCTCTCCTCCACGACTCAAAGGAATTGATCTCACCCGCGGCAAGAGAGTGCAGGGGGCGAATATCGGTCATTCTCCAACATTTGGCTTTAGCTGTCAAATATGGGAAGTAGATGTTGATCTGGAAACCGGTAAAATCCGGGTAGATAAGGTAACCGAAGCCGGGGACTGTGGTCAGGCCGTCAACCCCATGAGTGTGGACGGACAGGTGGAAGGTTCCATTCTTTTTGCTATGGGGCAGGCACTTTATGAAGAAATGAAGGTGGCCCCTGATGGAAAGATTATCAACGCATCACTTCATGATTACAAGGTACCTACTGCCATGGAGCTTCCGGAAATAGATACTACCATAGTAGATAGTTACGATCCCACAGCTCCTTTTGGTGTTAAGGAATCGGGCGAAGGCCCCGTGCAGCCGACTATTCCTGCGATAACTAACGCTATCTACGATGCCATCGGGGTGAGGTTTACGGATCTGCCCATTACTCCGGAAAAAGTGCTAAAAGCATTAAAGGAAAAACAGGAAAACCAAAAGTCTGAAGGAAGATAACTATTATCATAAGACATCGAACCAACAACAAAGGAGGTTTATGTTTATGGAGACAATTCGTTCCAGCACAATTGATGCAGCATTTCGACAGGTAGTGGATCAACAACCGGAAAAAACAGCTTTAGTATTTAGAGGAGAGAAAACCACCTTTTCTGAACTGGATATAATGGTGGAAAAAACTGCCGAGTATCTTTTCAGCAAAGGACTAAAAAAACAAGAAAGGGCTATTATTTATCTGCCCCACATGCCGCAGTGGCTTGCGATCTGGTTGGCCATGCAGCGTATTGGTGCGGTAGCTATTCCGGTAACTCATTTTTATGGGCACGAAGAACTTGCCTATATAGCAAAAGACAGCGGGGCTGGGACCGTATTTTGTACAGACGCAAACCTTGAGCAGGTCATTAAAGCTGCTGCCGATAATCCCTTAAAAAGGATAATTGTTGTGGGAGAAAACTTTACACCGGAGTCAGTGCAGAACATCGATAAAAATACCACAGAAATAATATCATTTACTGGCATGATCAATGAAAAAACCCCTTCACTACCCCCAATACAGATTGAAGAGAAGGAAATAGCGGAGATACTTTATACGGGAGGAACTACAGGTTTTCCGAAGGGAGTTCCACTCTCTAACATTCTTTTATTAACGGCAATGGATGTAAAAAGAACAGAATATGTTTCTCTGACCCCTGCAGGTGAGGGAGTTGCTATCCAGGGGGCGCCCCTTAATCATATCCTCGGTCAGGAAGTGGGGGTTGGCGCTCTTCTTTCAGGGGATACCTTAATCCTGTTGGCCAAATTGGATCTCGATGATTTATTTGCTCATATCGAAAAGTACAGAGTAACCACTTTCTACGGGACGCCTACACTCTGCAGAATGATATTAGAGCATGAAAATTTGGGAAATTATGATTTCAGCTCTTTAGGTTATGTCTTTACCGCTGGCGAAGCTTTGCCTAAAGAAGTCGCCAGAAAATGGGTCGAATTCTTTAAAAAGCCGATTTATAATGGATATGGAAGTACTGAAACATGTGGGGGTATTACAGGAATACCTGTGGGCGTTCCATTTCCTGAAGGTACTGCCGGAAAAGTAGTATACACTAAAAAAATAAAGCTAATTAATCCGGATACTCTTGAGCCTGTTTCAGCCAATGAGCCGGGAGAACTTCTGGTTTTTTCTGAAAACATGGTTACCGGTTACTGGAACAAGCCTGAAGAAACTGCCTTGCATTTTGTAACACTTGATGACAGGCTCTGGTATAAAACCGGCGATATAGTGCGCATAGACGAAGAAGGCTGGGTCTTCTTCGTCGACCGTTCCGTAGATCTGATCAAGCATAAAGGTTACAGAGTAGCCGCCACTAAAGTTGAATCAGTACTCTACAAGCATAAAGCCGTAGTTGAATGCTGTGTAGTAGGAGTTCCCGACTCCAAATTTGGTGAAACAATCAAAGGATTTGTTGTCTTAAAAAAAGGCGAAGAAAACGTTACAGATGAGGAACTGATAAACTGGTGCCGTGAAAGTCTTTCTTCGTATGAAGTTCCCGTTCTGATAGAATTTCGCGATACTTTACCCAAATCAGCTGTAGGGAAAATTCTGAGGAGAAAAGTAAGAGATGAGGAGCGGGCAAAACAGGATACAGCCTAAGGAGAAAAGAAAGCCGCTTCAGAATCCTAATGAATTTAGATCCTATTATTTGCAGAAAGGCAGTTTGGGGTGACCTATATGGCAGAAATGAAAAGAGTAGGTTATAAAGTCATTGGAACTGTAAAAGAAATAAAAGGCTCATGCAGCGCCGGGCATAGTGTAGGGGACCAGGTCGAATTAAGTATGCACAAAACCGGAGGTTTATGCGGGGCATTGTACAATAGCATTTTCCCATATGTAGTTATGCTGCAGATGGGGGGCAGTTTTCCAAAAGAATGGGGAGACCAGGAATCTTCCTTGCTCCAAGAGCTGTCCTTTATTAGCCGAAAAAGACGCCGAATTTGAGAGAGTGTATGCTGAGCTTGAACAGTATAAGGAGAAATATGCCTTTCTTGCCTTGGAGCATGAAAAGCTTAAGAAGAAATATCGTCGTACAAAAGGCGCTGCTAATACCTACCAGCATATGCTGTTTGGCCGGTCCCCGGAGAAAAGCAGCCCTGAAGAAGCTGTTCCGGAAAAAACGGAAACCGGTGCTGCCGATACAGACACTACTCCCAAAACCGGCCGCAAGCGCGGTGCTAAGCCGGGGCACAAAGGCCACGGGCGCAAAATACCTGAGAACCTGCCGGTAGTATACCGGACCATAGAGGTCCCGGAAGAGAACCGTTTTTGTTCCATCTGCGGCCAGGAATGTGAGGTGGTACCCCTTACGGAAAACTCCAGCGAAATTGATGTTGAGATAAAAATGTGCCAGGTAGTAACTGTCCGCCAGCGGGTAAAACGCACCTGTGACTGTGAAGAGGCCGGACCCCGGTTTATAACGGCGCCAAAGCCGCCTAAGGCCATACCCAAAAGCAAGTTCAGCCACAACCTTTTAGCCCTGTTTATCGTCCTTAAATTTATGTTCCCGGTCCCCGTAAACCGGATTTTGGACCTTTTAGGTCTGCAGGGCGAGACCATCTCTGCCGGCTCTGTAAGCGGCGCTTTTCGAAAATGTCTGGAGCTTTTCGAGCCGCTTTACCAGGCGCTGGCCGAAGAAAGCAGGCGTGAAAAGCGCTGGAACGCGATGAAACAAGCTGGATGAGCTTTATCCAGCTCCCCGGCAAAAAGAACTATCTTACCTGGATGTGGGTCTTCGTCTCCCAAAAGGTCATTTTGTATATCTGGGACCCTTCCCGTTCCAGCAGTGTCCCTTTAGCTCACTTGGGCCATCTGGCAAAGGGGGTTTTAACCGCTGACCGCTACGGTGCGTACAAGAAGCTGGTCAGCATGGTCCCGGGCCTTACTATCGCCTTTTGCCGGGTCTTTCTTTACCCATTACAAAAAGATTTTAGAGAACTGCTTTTAAAAGAACCGGAAGACTGCTCAGATTGAATTAAATACCTGGTTCACTGAATATATACTCAAAATGAGGTAAAAGACTATTTTGAGGAGTTGGAGCAAAGCAAAGAATGGGAAAACATCCACAAACAGACCTCACCTGAAAATGCAGAAGTAGCCAAGGCCGGCGAGGATCTAGGGGTTCATCAAACTCTTGAAAAAGGCCATGGACGAATCGAAAAACGAACCTATTTTTACTCCACAGACCTTGATTGGATGATGGATGCCAAACGCGATTGGGAAAAGCTCACGGGAATCGGAAAGGTCGTCCGGGAAGTGGAATATATCGCAGAGCCAACCAGAAGAACAACTTATCGGCAGCGTGAACAACGTCAACGATTTTGCTACCGCAGCCCGGCATCATTGGGGCGTGGAGAGCATGCATTGGAGTCTGGACGTCACGTTTGGGGATGACCGAAATCAGGCTAGGGAATCGGTGTCGGCCCACAATATGGCGATTGTAAAACGACTGGTTTTCAACACTCTTAAAAACGAAAAGAAAATCCAGCCAAAAATGAGCAAACCAAACAAGCGGATAGCGGCAACGGATCCCGAGTATCGGGATGTTTTGATTAATTTAAATTTCAAAGAATGCTAAAGTATTTCTACCCTGAATAGGGGAGAAACTCCGTATACATAGAGAGGGTTCGCTTCAGATAAAATAGCCCATCGTTCTAAGAGCAATCTCGAAAACGATATGCTTATTTTGTCATGCCAGAGTAGCAATGCACCACGGTCCAGTGTGTTAAGGGGAGCGTAGTCTTGACGCAGAAGCCTCACACTCCCAGAGGCAAAATTACACGTTACAGTGAAAATGGATTACTGCGAATGGGACCACGATTTGGAAGAAAATGGGTTCATGAATTATCTCTGCTATTGATATGGTTTTTAATTGACAAGCCCTTTTTCTTGTGATACAGTACCTTCTGTGAGTCCCAACCTCACAGATTTAATTTTTAGGAGGTATGCGATTTTATGTTGGGTAAAGTAAAGTGGTTTAATAAGGAAAAAGGTTATGGATTCATTGAAAGAGCGGATGGAGATGATGTCTTCGTCCACTACTCTGCCATTCAGGAAGAAGGTTTTAAGAGTCTGGCTGAAGGGGAAGAAGTAGAGTTTGATATTGTAGAAGGAAGCAGGGGACCTCAGGCAGCTAATGTTGTCAAGGTGTAGTTGCGAGGTGCGGGATACATTGGAAAAATAAACTGAGTAGTACCTAACCTCGGGTAGTAAGGGGGACAATTATATGTCCCCCTTTTATTTTTAAAAATACTAATTTTGTTGATATGAAGGATTTTCCTATTCAATAGGGAATATTATAATGTTAAGCGGTATAGATAAGAAGTGGAAAGGAGCAATTTTTAATGCTGATTAATATCCGGGGCAAAAACATGGAGATCACTCCTGCGCTGCAGGAATATGCTGAAAAAAGATTAAGCAAGCTGGATAAATTTCTTAACCCTGAAGCTGATGTTCAGGCCACCTTGAGTGTGGTAAGGGAAAACCATATTGTAGATGTTATTATTTCCATTGGTGGTTTACTGTTAAGAGGAGAAGAATCAACTCAGGACATGTATGCTTCTATTGATCTGGTTGTTGACAAGCTTGAACGCCAGATGCACAAATATAAAACGAAGATTAACCGCAAACTGCGGCAAAAAGGACTCAGAGAATTAAATGAAAAATATGTCAGCCAGGCGCTGGCGCGGGATGAAGAAATAGAACCACGTGTCGTGAAAACGAAACGTTTTGTTATGAAACCCATGCCACTGGAAGAAGCTGTTTTGCAGTTAAACCTTCTTGGCCACGACTTTTTTGTTTTTACCAATGCAGAAACCGAAGAAATTAATGTTCTATACAAACGCAAGGATGGTAATTACGGACTTATTGAACCCATGGAATAAGCGGGATGATTTTAAAGTTATTTCCGGGCTATCCCGGTTGCTTACAATTTTAAAAGCCCTGTAAACCGGCGAAAGCCGGTTTTCCACTGTTGAAGGGAAGTGAGCACTTATGGATGATGCAGTAAGCGTGGTTATTTTTGAAGGAGGAGAACCTTCCGGTGAGATCGAAAAGATGATGGTAGATGTACGCCATGCCGTCCTGCTGGATAATATTAATAAGATGAAGCAGGTGGACCAGATAGGTTCAATTTACCTTTTGACCAATTATCCCCGGTTGGTTGGAGAAGCTGAGCTTTTAGGGGTCAAAGTCTTGGAAAACCAGCTTTCTGAAAAACAATTTCATTTTGGTAAAGTGTTTTCTGACCTTATTAACAAGGAGAAGCTGGAAAATGTTTTTTATATGGGGGGGGCAAGTATTCCCCTGGTAACAGTTCAGGAATTAGAGGAGATCTGTGCTCTTTTGTTGAACTCTCCGGCTATAATATATGCTAATAATGCTCAGTCTGCTGATATTATTGCCTTTACTCCCGGTAGGCTTATTAATAAAATAGAACCACCCATGATGGATAATATGCTGGGTTTCTCCTTGAGGGACGGCACAGGTGTGGAGCAGAAACTTTTTCGAAATACTTCGGGGTTGCTGTTTGATTTGGATACACCGGCTGATTTACTTGTCCTGGCCGGTAGTCCCCTGGCGGGACCACATACACGCCAGGTGATGAACAGTTTAAACTTGGATCTTTCCCGCCTGAAAAGAGCCAAGGAAGTTCTTCGTGGGGATTATGAAGAAGTAGTGCTCCTGGGAAGGGTGGGGGCACCGGTAATAGCGCATCTTAATCAAAACCTGAAAGTCCGCTTGCGCATTTTTTCCGAAGAGCGGGGCATGAAAGCTCTGGGACGTGAAGGGCGGGGTGAAGCAATTTCGCTTATGGGTTTTTTCCTGGAGGAGGTTGGTGCCCGGAAGTTTATAGACTACCTGGAGAAGGTTGCTCAGTGTGCCTTTTTGGATACGAGAGTTCTCATGGTGCATTTAAAGCAAAAGCTTTCGGCTGAAGAGCGTTTTCTCTCTGACCTGGGTTGCTGGCAGGAGATCAAGAATCCCGTTATAAGAGAATTTACCAGGGCTGCAGTAGAGTCTAAGATACCGGTTGTCTGTGGTGCGCACTCCCTGGTTCTCGGCGGTTTATGGGCCCTGGTGGATGAAATAGGGCCTACACACAACTACTGGTAAAAAACAATATCATGGACAAGGAGGTTTATATATGAAATTATATAATCTGGCCGCTCTTACAGAACAAGAGTACAGAAATTTGCTTCGCCGATCGGAGACGGATATTACAGAACATTTTCCCCTGGCTATGGAAGTAATTAAACGTGTCCGGGAAGAAGGCGATAAAGCTGTGCTGGATTATACCCTGCGGTTCGACGGTGTTTCCCTGGAAGAAAAAGGGCTGCAGGTTACGGAAAAAGAAATTGAAAAAGCTTATGAGGAGCTGGACAACCTTACCGGGGATACCCTGCAATATGCTGCGGCGAATATTAGAAAGTTTCACCAGCAGCAGCTTCCAACAGAAATGTGGGTAAAGGAAATAGATGACGGCTTGCTGGCCGGAGAAAAGGTAACTCCTATTTCCGATGTTTGCCTGTACGTTCCCAGGGGCAAGGGAAGTTTTCCTTCTGTCATGCTGATGCTGGGAATACCCGCCGTAATATCAGGAGTTCCCCGGATTGTTGTTTGTACTCCCCCGGCAGAGGATGGTGGAATAGATACGGCAACCCTGGCGGCAGCACATATTGTAGGGATTAGGGAAATTTACAGGATTGGGGGAATGCAGGCCATTGCTGCCGTTGCTTTCGGAACGGAAACCATTCCCCGCTGCCGTAAAGTTATTGGGCCGGGAAATGCATATGTTAATGCTGCCAAAAGGCTGCTGTACGGGGTGCTGGATGTCGGCCTGCCGGCAGGCCCCAGTGAGGCTATCATTCTTGCCGACAAGCTTGCCGATCCGCATCTTGTCTCCCTCGATTTACTGATTGAAGCGGAACATGGGCCCGATTCCGCGTCTTTACTGGTTACACATTCTGAGGAACTGGCCCAAAAGGTTACCAGGCTTATTCCTGAGCTGATCCAAAAATTGCCCCTGGAGAAACGCCGTTTTGTGGAAAAAGTCTTTAACAATTACGGAGGTATTGTTTTAACTGCAAAGCTGGAAGAATCAATTCGTTTTGTCAATGATTATGCCCCCGAACACCTGGAAATTTTAACTTCTGACCCGTTTTCACTTCTTCCCCGCATTAAAAACGCAGGAGAAATCCTGCTGGGTCCTTTTACTCCCGTAACCCTCTGTAATTTCTTGCTTGGCCCCAACGCTATCCTGCCTACGGGCTCCTTTGCCAAGACTTATTCCGGTGTTTCCGTTCATGATTTTTTAAAGCGTTCTTCTTTTGGGTATGTTACACCGGAAGGCTTTGCCAGAGTTAAGAAAGAGGCCATACATTTTGCGGAGGTTGAGGGTTTCTGGGCTCATGCCATGGCAGTGAGGGAGAGGGCAGCATTATTTTCATACTAATGCCCACGACCCTTCGGGTCAAAACAAAGATGGATGAAAATGATCTTTGTTCTGAGATGAAACGTAGAGCTTTCAGAGCGGAACTCGTAGCTCCGCTTCAGCAAACGCTGCTCCTAAAACCTGTCTCAAGCGAACCCTTAAGCGAGCACCAACCTTTGCCACCCCACTTCATACCGGAAGGAGGTATCCGGGGAAGGCCGTTCCTGGCTTTTACCGGGAAAATGTGCAGGTAATATCTGAAAGGAAAACTGCAGAATCGGAAATTGTCGTGAAACTTGATTTTGGCCCCCGCTATGCCAACCCCAAAAAAGGTTTAAGAACAACAATGCCTTTTTTGAATCACATGCTTGAACATGTTATCGGGCGAGGGGAGTTCAACCTGGAAGTAAGCGTGGAATTAAAGGATTTTTACCTCTCTCATGTTATTTGCGAAGATATAGGCATAACTATGGGAAAAGCTGTTAAAGAATATGTGGAGTTAAGGCTTGAAGAAGGCCTGGCAGGTTATGGTTTTGCCCTGGCTGCCATTGATGAAGCCCTGGCCCAGGCCGTAATCAGTTTTGAAAACAGGGCTTTTTTAGATTTTTCCCACCGCGGGATAATAATTCCTGCACAAACCGAGAATACAAATTCAGAGGACCTTAAGACTTTTTTTGAAGGGTTTGTCCAGGGAGCCTGCTGTACGCTGCACCTGGATGTCTTAAAGGGAGAGAACGGTCACCATATTTGGGAAGCAGTATTTCGCTCTTTTGGAGAAACTCTTTTTCGGGCTCTGGCGCTAAGGGAGTGGAGAAAGGGTATTACTTCGGGGGTTGCGGGTCCTATACAGGTAAATAATTTTTCCAAAAAGTAAGTTTTAAAATTATTTTTCGGTATGCGGAGGAAATAATTTTGTTGAAAAAAGCAGGCAACCAGGGGAAAATTATCTTTGATATGGATGGCGTTATCACAGGGGAAGAATGCTACTGGAATACCGCTTCCCTGGTTGTGTGGGAATTGCTTTACAGCAAGCGCTACCTGGGACTGGAACCGGAAGCCGGCCTTCCGGAATTTAAGGCAGCTGTAACTCCCGGGGAGATCGCTTCCATCAGAAAGGTTGTTTTCCAGGAAGATAAGGTTATTGCATTTATAAAAAAACGTGCTGTTAATTCCAACTGGGACCTGGCCTTTTTAATTTTTGGCTATCAGCTAATGTTGTTATGGAGAGTGCTCAGCGGTAAGGGCCTGGAAAATACAGCATGGGTTAAGGGGAAAAAGGGTTTTGACCGGGAGCATCTTCGCACCCTTTCCAGCCTTTTGTCGTCATCGGATACACCATGGCGCCCCTCTTTTGAGGCTATCTTGGGCAATTGGACGGGCGAGGCCCGGGGGGCGGAATTGATGCAGAAGCTTTCTGCCCAGCTGCCCGGCAGGTACAGGGAGTTGGCGGAAACTGTTTTTAATTCTTTTTCTCCCTTATGGAAACTGGCCCAGGACATTTTTCAGGAATGGTATTTCGGAGAAGAGAAATACAGGGCAATTTACCACAGGGAACCGGCTGCTCCAGGCAAAAGAGGGCTTATTTATGACGAAAAACCGCTATTGCCGGTAGAAAAAATTAAAGATACCCTGGGACAGCTCCTAAAAAAAGGCTGGACGCTGGGTATCGCAACGGGAAGACCCCTAAATGAGCTCCATTCGCCCTTAAAATCCATGGGAATCTGGGAATTGTTTGACCCCGGTTCGATTGTAACTTTTGATGATGTTCAAAAGGCGGAACAATCTCTAAAAGCAGAACACCAAAAGTTTTCCCTGGGAAAGCCTCATCCTTTTTCTTTTCTGAAAGCCTACTGGGGAGAAAGGTTTAAGGAAAGAGAGCTTGTTCTTTCTACATTTTCGAGACCGCAGCCGGGTAAGTGCTGGATAGTTGGGGATTCTCTGGCGGATCTCATGGCAGCAAGGGAAATGGGTGCGTTTTTTATCGGTGTTTTATCCGGTCACAGCGGTGCGGACAGCAAAAGTCTTTTTGATAAGGAAGGCGCCAGGTTTGTGCTGCCGGATATTACCTACATTCCGCACTATATTGCCGAAATTAATGGCCCTGCCTCTAAACAATAAGGCAGGGCACAGCTAAAAGTAATGGATTCGGCTTTAAGTTCTGGGTTTTAGGCGCAGGGAGGCCAGTAATAATCCCAGACCGAAAATGAGAATAAGATAGTTGACAAATTGTGTCCTCTCCAGGCCCTGTAACAATGCCGGTCCCACGGAGCTTGCTAAACCTGCCGACATATAATCCGGCAGAATGCTCAGAGTTATCTGGATAAGCGCAAAGGAAATCAAGGTAAGAATAGATACCGGCAGGAAAATTTGGAAGTTCCCGTAGAGATAATACAGGGCAATAAGGCAAAACCCTAGGCCGGAAAGGGAAACCCAGAAAATATTTCTGACGATATTGGCTTCAATGTTGGCCAGGAGTATGGCAATTTCCGGCGGATGGCCTGTCGCACCGGTAATAATGGCACTCAGGCTTTCTGAAGTTACCACACCAACCAGAAAAGTAGTTACAACCGTTGTTATCAGTGCAGCAGCAAAGGCAACTGATAAAAGAATTTTTAAAAAAAGTTTGGTTTTTTGCATAGCGTTGCCACCTTTCCTTATAAAATAATAACCATTATATAATAATAAAACATTTAGTTCTTTTTTAATACTGGACTTTCCTGCTATGAGAAAAAAATATCTTGCCAGGCAAAATTTGCAGGTTATATCCGAAGCCGGAAGCGTGTAAATACCAGGAAAAGCCTGGAAGCTTTTGGCTGTCCTGGTTATATTTTTTTACAGGCTTTTTTCAGGGAACTTCAGCGGCTTGTAATTTGATTGTGTTTCTAGTAGAATGTTTTTGCGTGAAGATTTTGTCCTGGAAATTTAAGGTGTTTTATAAACGGAGGATTTTTATGGGTCTATTAAAAAAATTATTTGGAGATCCCAATGTAAGGGAAGTAAAAAAACTCTGGCGTTATGTGGAAGAGGTTAATTCTTACGAGGAGCGTATGAAAGCGCTTAAGGACAGCCAGATGCCGGAATATACGGCTTCTTTAAAAGAAAAGCCGGCACAGGGGGAAACCCTTGATGATATCTTACCGGAAGCTTTTGCCCTGGCACGCGAGGCTGCACGTCGGGTTCTGGGCATGAGACCTTTTGATGTCCAGGTCTTAGGAGGCATTGTTTTGCACCAGGGCCGTATTGCGGAAATGAAAACCGGTGAGGGGAAAACCCTGGTGGCGACCATGCCTGCTTACCTTAACGCCCTGTCCGGTAAGGGGGTTCATATCGTTACCGTTAACGATTACCTGGCCAGGCGTGACAGGGATTGGATGGGCCCTGTTTATGAACTTCTCGGATTAAGCGTGGGGACTATTGTCCACGGGCAAAATCCCCAGCAGCGCAGGGAGTCCTACAATGCCGATATAACTTACGGTACAAACAATGAGTTTGGTTTTGATTACCTGCGCGATAATATGGTCCTTTACAAGGATCACCTCGTGCAGAGGTCCCTCAATTATGCCATCGTCGACGAAGTGGACAGCATTCTCGTCGACGAGGCCAGGACGCCGCTGATTATCTCCGGAGCCGCGGAAAAGGCCACCGAACTGTATGAAAAATTTGCTGCTTTTGTTCCCCGCCTGCGAAGGGAAGAAGATTACACTGTAGACGAAAAGGCCCATACCGTGGTTTTAACGGAGGATGGGGTCGCCCGTACCGAAAAAGCCCTAAATATCGATAACCTTGCTGATGAGAAAAATATGGCAATTTCTCATCATATCAACCAGGCCTTAAAAGCACATGTCCTCATGAAGAGGGACAGGGATTATGTAGTTAAAGACGGGGAAGTTATCATCGTAGACGAATTTACCGGGCGGCTTATGTTCGGCCGTCGCTACAGCGATGGTTTGCACCAGGCCATCGAAGCCAAAGAAAAAGTGAAAGTGGCCCGGGAAAGTCGAACCCTGGCCTCCATAACCTTTCAGAATTATTTCCGTTTGTATGACAAGCTGTCCGGTATGACAGGTACCGCCGCTACGGAGGAGGAGGAGTTCAGGAAAATTTATGGTATGGATGTTGTGGTCGTACCTACCAACGAAGCTATGATCAGGAAAGATCTTCCCGATCTGGTTTACCGTTCCGAAAAGGGAAAGTTCGGCGCGGTGGTAGAGGAAATAACGATGCGGCACCGCAACGGGCAGCCGGTTCTGGTAGGTACCATTTCCATTGAAAAATCTGAAGAGTTAAGCCGGATGCTTTCCAAAAGGGGTGTGCCCCATCATGTTCTCAACGCCAAATATCATGAAAAAGAGGCGGAAATAATTGCTCAGGCAGGCCAAAAGGGAGCAGTTACTATTGCCACCAATATGGCCGGACGCGGCACCGACATTGTCCTGGGCGGCAATTTTGAGCCGCAGGTAAAAACCGTCCTGGCAGAAGAAAATTTGACTGAGGAACAGAAAAAAGCTAAGGTACAACAAATCCGGGGTCTTTGGAAAGGTCAGCATGACGAAGTGGTGCAGCTCGGCGGCCTGCATATCATCGGTACCGAAAGGCATGAATCCCGGCGCATAGATAACCAGCTGCGGGGGCGTGCCGGCCGCCAGGGGGATCCCGGATCTTCCGTGTTTTATGTTTCCCTGGAAGATGATCTGATGCGGCTTTTTGGTTCGGATAATGTGAAATCTATCATGGAAAGGCTGGGTATAGAGGAAGATGTTCCCATAGAGCATCCTATTATCAGCAGGGCCATAGAAAATGCCCAGAAAAAGGTGGAAGGTCGTAACTTCGAAATCCGCAAGCACATTCTGGAGTACGACGATGTCCTTAACCAGCAGCGGGAAGTCATCTATAAGCAGCGCCGCCAGGTTCTGGAGGGTGAGAATTTACGCGACAACATCATGCAGATGATTTCAGATGTTGTGGATCAGGCCCTTTCCCTCTATGCGGATGAAAAGCTGCATGAAGAAGATTGGGATTTGCAGGGGCTGTTAAGTTATGCGGAAAGATTATTTCTTCCCGGAGAGCATTTCGGTATAGAGGGGTTAAGAGCTCTTTCCCGGGAGGAAATAAGGGATAAACTAGTTGAGGCTGCCGGTAGCTTTTATGATCAACGGGAAAGAGAAATAGGCTCCGAGGTTATGCGGGAACTGGAGAGAGTTGTTCTTTTGCGTACTGTGGACAGCAAGTGGATGGATCATATTGATGCCATGCATGAACTTCGACAGGGAGTATGGCTGCGGGCCTTTGGGCAGCAGGACCCCCTGATCGAATATAAATATGAAGCTTACGAAATGTTCCAGGAAATGATCCGCTCTATCCAGGAAGATGTGGTTCGTCTCCTCTACTATCTTAAAGTTAACCAGGCTCCGGAACGACAGCGTGTATCCACACCGTTGTTAACAATTAAATCGGAGGGTAAAGGGGCCATGGACGAAGCCAGGAACACGGGGAGCACTTCTTCCGGCAAGCACAGTCCTGTAACTGTGGACAAAGTGGGCAGAAATGAGCCCTGCCCCTGCGGAAGCGGTAAAAAATATAAAAAATGCTGCGGGGCCTAGGGTTATAGATACTCTCTTGTACCTGAAGGTTAAAAAAGGTTCCGCTGCAGCTTTTTGGGGAATTTTCTCCCGGGGATCAGCGTGTTTTTTGGAAAGGAGGCCTTGTTATTGTTATTTGAACTGAAGGAACAATGGTTAAAGCAAAAAAAGAGGCTGGAAGAATGGGGGAAGTCTCTTTGACCTGGAGGAAAAAAGGAAAAGAGCGGGCCTGCTGGAAAAGGAAGCAGGCCATCCCGAATTCTGGAATATCCCGGAAGATGCCGCCAGGATAATGCAGGAATTGGGGCAGTTAAAAGATAAGCTGCGGATTTATGACCAGTTGGAGAGCTTGATGGAAGAATGGAATGTCCTGCTTCAAATGTACAGGGAGCTGGAAAAGGAGGAGGATGCTCCAGAGCTTTTAAAGGAGGCAGAGGAACTGAGTCTGAAGGCTGCCTCCCTGTTGGACAAGGAAGAACTACGTCTCCTTTTTAAGGGACGCTATGATGAAAAAAATACTATTATTGCCCTTCACCCCGGTGCCGGAGGACTTGAAGCCCAGGATTGGGCTGAAATGCTGCTGCGCATGTATACGCGCTGGGCTGAGAAGAGAGGCTATAGCGTAGAAATTCTCGATCTTTTGCCTGGTGAGGAAGCAGGTCTTAAAAGTGTGGCCTTTCTTGTCAAAGGAGAAAAGGCCTATGGTTACCTGCAGGCGGAGAGGGGGGTCCACCGCCTGGTACGCATTTCGCCGTTTGATGCCGGGGGCAGGAGACACACCTCTTTTGCCTCGGTGGATGTTTTGCCTGAAGTGAAGGAGGGTGTTGATCTGGAGGTTGACCCCGATGATTTAAGAATTGACACTTTTCGTTCCCGTGGGGCCGGAGGCCAGCATGTTAATACCACTGATTCAGCAGTAAGAATTACCCATATTCCTACAGGACTGGTTGTACAGTGTCAGAATGAGCGTTCTCAACATAGCAATAAAGAAAGGGCTATGCGCATACTTCTGGCAAAACTGGCGGATTTGGCGCAGCGCGAGCAAAAAGAGAAGCTCCAATCCTTACGGGGGGAACAGAAAGAGATTGCCTGGGGAAGTCAAATCCGCTCCTATGTTTTTCACCCTTATTCACTGGTGAAGGATCACCGGACAGGTGTGGAGATTGGGGATGTCCAGGCAGTTATGGACGGGGAAATAGATCTTTTTCTGGAGGCTTTTTTGCGCTATAATGCACGTTTACAATCGTAAAAGCACGTGGAAGAAATATTTTTGGGAATTAGTCGGCATTACGATAGGAACAGCTTTGATGGCTGTGTCTTTTAATATGTTTCTTATTCCCAATAAACTCGCAGCCGGCGGCATCAGCGGTCTGGGTATCATCCTGTTTCATCTTTACCGGATTCCTGTGGGGTTTACAGTTCTTGTTGCCAATATCCCCTTGTTTATCCTGGTCTGGAGATATATGGGGTGGAAATTTGTGGCCCATAGTTTGACAGGCACGATTCTCCTGCCGTTTATGCTGGAGTTTTTCGCGTTTCTACCTCTTGTTACCACTGATTTGCTGCTGGCTTCTGTTTACGGAGGTATCGGGGTTGGTTTTGGACTGGGCATTGTTTTCCGCTCCCGGGGGTCAACGGGAGGAACTTCAGTGCTGGCACTGCTTTTCCACAATTTCTGGGGAATAACCAGCGGCCATGGTCTTATTGGCGCCGATTTTGCCATAATTGTGGTTGCCGGTTTCATTTTTGGCCCCGAAGTAGCTCTTTTTGCCCTGTTATCTCTTTTTGTGAGCAGTAAAGCCGTAGATTTTATCCAGGAAGGCTTCTCTTTTTCCAAAGCAGCACTAATTATCACCGATAAAAAAAGGGACGATATTTCTGAAAAAATTTTGCGTGAACTGGGTCGCGGTGCTACGTTTTTAAATGGCTATGGCGCTTATTCCGGGGAGAAAAAGGGTATAATCCTTTGTGTTGTCCACCAGTCTCAGGTAACGCGACTTAAAAACATTGTCAGGGAGATAGATCCCACCGCTTTTGTCATTGTCAGTAATGTAGGAGAGGTTCTGGGCGAAGGTTTTGGCCCCATATAACTGGAGATGGCGCAGAATAAAAATATAGAAGGGGGAAAAAAATGCCTGTAATTTCGGCTGCTGCTGTGGAAGAATTGAGACTGAAAGCAAGAAAGTTACGCCAGGATATTATTACCATGATCTACGAGGCTGCTTCCGGTCATCCGGGTGGAGCACTGTCAGTCCTTGATATACTGGTTGTTTTGTATTACAAAGTTATGAAAATAGATCCCGGTAATTACCTGGATCCCCAGAGAGACAGACTGGTTTTAAGCAAAGGACATGCATGTCCTGCACTTTATGCCGTACTGGCGGACCGGGGTTTTTTCCCTTCCAGTTATTTGTCAGTTTTGCGCAAAATTGATTCACCTCTTCAAGGACATCCGGATATGCGCAAAACTCCCGGGGTGGAGATGTCTACCGGATCACTGGGACAGGGGCTTTCTGCGGCTAACGGTATGGCCCTGGCGGCCCGCCTTGATAATTCCAGGCGCCGGGTTTATGTTGTTTTGGGAGACGGGGAAATCCAGGAAGGCCAGGTATGGGAAGCAGCGATGACTGCTGCTCATTACCGGCTGGATAATCTTACGGCCTTTTTGGATTATAACGGCCTGCAAATAGATGGTTGGATCCGGGATGTTAAATCTCCGGAACCTGTAGCCGAGAAATGGCGGGCTTTTGGTTGGCATGTCCTGGAAGTGGAGGGCCACGATTATGCTTCTTTGCTGAAAGCAATAGGAAGAGCCCATACCAATAAAGGCGCTCCTACGATCATCATTGCTCATACCGTTAAGGGAAAAGGTGTATCCTTTATGGAGAATCAAATAGACTGGCATGGACGGGCTCCCAATAAAGAGGAATATGAACAAGCCCTCGCTGAATTACAAAAATGAGATGGAGGGGATAACTTGACAGAAAAAATAGCTACCAGGGATGCTTATGGTAAGGCTCTGGTAGAGTTAGGGCGCCGTATGGACAAAATTGTGGTCCTCGATGCGGATCTTTCCAAGTCAACCAAAACAGCACTGTTTGCAGAAGAATTTCCCCTGCGTTTTTTTAATATGGGAATTTCTGAAGCGGACATGATGGGAACCGCCGCAGGGCTTGCAGCTTCCGGCTATATTCCCTTTGTCAGCACTTTTGGTGTATTCGCCACAGGCAGGGTTTTTGACCAGATACGAAATTCTATCGCTTATACGAGATTAAACGTAAAAATCGCTGCCACCCATACAGGTATTACCGTGGGAGAAGATGGCGCTTCCCATCAGGCTCTGGAGGATATTGCCCTAATGCGTGTCCTGCCGCACATGACGGTTGTTGTCCCCGCTGATGGAAGGCAAACTTACCAGGCTGTCGAAGCTATTGCCGGATGTGAGGGTCCTGTCTACCTCAGGTTGGGAAGGCCTAAGGTTCCCCAGGTAATACCCGAAGGTCTGCCTTTTGAGCTGGGGAGGGGTCAGCTTTTAAGAGAGGGTAAGGACTTTGCTTTTTTAGCGACAGGTATAACAGTGGGACTGTCTCTGGAGGCTTCTCAATTACTGGAAAGGCAGGGAATTAATGCAGCAGTTGTCAATATACATACCATAAAACCCCTGGATAAGGACCTTTTGCTGCATATGGCCGCTAAAACGGGAGCATTTGTTACGGTGGAAGAACACAGTGTCATTGGAGGCCTGGGAAGTGCCATAGCGGAGTTAATCTCCGGGAATTATCCTATTCCCGTAATAAGAGTGGGTATTAATGACACCTTTGGAGAGTCCGGATCACCAGAGGCTTTATTAATAAAATACGGCTTTACCGTGGAAAACTTAATAAAAGCCGGCCAGACGGCAATGGAGAAAAAAAGATAACTTAAGGAGAACAAGGGGTCGTTCTTCTCTTGTCTTACAGGACCGGTGGTGATATTAAATATGGATTGCAGTTACCGTAAGATACGATGATTTTATTTTTTTAAAGAGAGCTTTTTAATAGCTCCTCCCCTTGGGGAGGAGCTATTTTTTTACCAGAAAGAAAAAATTTGTAAAAATTTAATGCAAAAAAGGTTTCTAAAGCAGGGATTGCCAAACCGCCTGTCGAATAATAAGCCTCATCCAATTTAGATTGATCCCCAGAACAGGTATATTTGGTACATAAATTCTTTATCAGTGGTTTTTAAATATTATTTTTAAAATTTTTCCTGGATTATGCAGGTTTTTATAGGGTATAATCTTTTCTTGGGGAAAACTAAGTTAAATATAAAAATTTTTTGTCTAACTGGGGTTAATAACCTCAGGAAAATATAATATTAAAATAGCAGGAGGTGTAAAAGCCTGAACAATAAACCCAGGTTTTTAAATGCTGAATTTATTGGACCAGGCGAAAAAAATGGCGGTTATTTATTATGACAAGGATGCGGATCTTTCTTATCTGAAAGGAGAAAAAATTGCCATTCTGGGCTACGGCAGCCAGGGGCATGCCCACGCCCAAAACCTGCGGGATAGCGGCCTGAGTGTTGTTGTCGCCGATCTTCCCGGCAGCTCCAACTGGATTCAGGCGGAAAAGGATGGCATGGAGATTAAGACTGTAGCCGGGGCGGTTGAAGATGCCCAGGTTATTATGATGCTGCTCGGTGATAACGACCAGCCGCCGGTATTTCAGAAAGAGGTTCTTCCTCATCTTAAGGAAGGCAAGGCTCTGGCTGTGGCTCACGGCTTTAACATTCTTTATAACCAGGTTATTCCTCCCTCCCATGTGGATGTGTTCATGGTAGCCCCCAAGAGCCCCGGACACCTGGTCAGGCGCATGTACCAGCAGGGGAACGGTGTACCTGCACTGGTAGCCGTGCACCAGGATTATACGGGAAAGTGCCTGCAGAGAGCCCTGGCTTATGCTAAAGGACTGGGCGGGACCCGGGCCGGGGTTATTGAAACAACATTCCAGGAAGAGACAGAAACGGACCTGTTTGGTGAGCAGGCTGTCCTTTGCGGTGGAGTATCGGCTTTAATTAAAGCATCTTTTGATACCCTGGTGGAAGCAGGTTACCAGCCGGAAATAGCCTACTTTGAATGCCTGCATGAACTCAAGTTGATTGTAGATTTGATCTATGAAGGTGGACTGTCCTGGATGCGCTATTCTGTCAGCGATGTTGCCGAATACGGTGATTTTACCAGGGGGCCCAGAGTTATCGATGAGAGAGTGCGTGGGGAAATGAAAAAAATGCTCCAGGATATCCAGGAAGGTGTTTTTGCCCAGGAATGTATTACTGAATTTCGCATGAATCGTCCCCGCCTGACTGCTATGAGGAGAAAAGACGAACAACACCTTGTGGAGAAAGTTGGAAAAGAGCTTCGCTCCATGATGCCCTGGCTGGAGAAAAAATAAGATTCCTTGCTCTTCAGTAAGAAATGTTCAAAAATTCCATAATATGGCCGGAAATAAAAGAGGATTTTAGTAAACTGTTGTCGAATAAAATACTTACATATTTTACATTTTACGTCATTTAATTATTTAATTATTTAATTATTTAAAAATAATTTAAGCAGGGCTGTATTATGATCGAAATTTGTCATCTTTACAAACAATATGTGCATAACGAGTTTTATGCTTTAAAAGATATTAATTTGATTATTGACCGCGGTGAATTTATTTTTATCGTAGGTCCAAGCGGAGCGGGCAAATCTACCCTCTTAAAGCTCCTGTTAAGAGAAACTCTGCCAACGAGGGGAAGTATAAAGATTTTTGGAAGGGATCTAACCCAGTTGAAAAACCGGGAGATACCCTTTTTAAGGCGGAATATCGGTATGGTTTTTCAGGACTTTCGCCTGCTGAGTGACCGCAACGTATTTGAAAATGTAGCCTTTTCCCTGAGAATTATCGGGACTTCGTCCAGGGAAATTCGCAAAAGAGTGCCCCTTGTTTTGGAGCTTGTTGGATTAAAAGATAAAGCTTTTAAAAATCCAAACGAGCTTTCCGGGGGAGAACAGCAAAGGGTTTGCGTGGCCAGAGCCATAGTCAACCGACCCAGCGTACTTCTTGCGGACGAGCCTACCGGAAACCTTGATCCGGCTACTTCCATGGAGATTATGACACTAATCCAGGATATTAACATCAGGGGGACGACGGTAATCGTAGCTACTCATGACAAGGATGCTGTGGATCATTTTCAAAAGCGGGTCGTGGTTTTGGAAAACAATCAATTGGTGAGCGACCAGGAGAGAGGGGTTTATTTTAATGCACATTAGGAGCCTCTTGTATTTTTTAGGAGAGGCGCTTAAGAGTATAGTTCGTAACGGGTGGATGAGCATAGCTTCTATTGGGGTTGTTTCCATTACCCTTCTGATCCTGGGCAGTTTCATGGTTTTAAGTTTTAACGTGGCCCTCTTTACCCAGGATATTAAGGAACAGGTACAAATCGTTCTTTATCTTGACGAAACAAGTGATCAGGAGACTAAACTGGAATTACAGAGAATGCTGGCATCCCATTTCCAGTTGGAAGAAGTGCGCTATGTATCCAAAGAAGAAGCTATGGAGCGCTTAAAGCAGCAATTGGGTGATCGTGCTTACCTGCTGGATGGATACAATGCGGAAGAAAACCCGTTACGGGATTCCTACCAGGTGCGTACTAAGATCCCTGAAGATATCCCTATCGTAGCAAAAGAAATAGCAGATTATCCCGGAGTAGGCTACGTAGATTACGGCAGTGGTGTGGTAGAGCCTCTTTTCCAGTTTACGGGATTGGTGCGCTGGATTGGCCTCGCGTTTATGGCAGGACTTGCTGTCACGGCTATTTTTCTTATAGCTCATACCATCCGCCTGACGGTATATGTCAGGCGTAAGGAAATAATGATTATGAAGTATGTGGGAGCGACGGACTGGTTTATTCGCTGGCCATTTATTTTCGAAGGCCTGATTCTCGGTTTTATCGGAGCCATAATACCGGTAATTGTCATTTATTACAGCTATCAGGCCGCTGTTCTCTGGATGCAGGCCAATATTTATTTTATTCCGCTGATCCCTCCGGAAAGGATCATGGAAGAAATAGTAAAAGCTATTATTCCCCTGGGGGTTGTCCTGGGGGTTCTGGGAAGCAGCATTTCTGTGAGGCGGTTTTTAAAAGTTTAACATAAGGAAAACTGATCACCGAAAGGAGGCCAAGCGTGTGCTTTCCCCAAAATCACGCAATATTTTAACTTTATTAACAATATTGTTTCTTGTTTCCGCCTTCATTTTGCCCGGTTATGCTTCTCCTCTGGAGCAAAAGATCCGTCAAACACAGCAGGAACTTTCCAGTATTCAAAAAAGATTGGAGGACAGAGGTAAGCAGCTGGCAGAGTCCCAGAATGAAGAAAAAAGACTTGAAGGGGATTTAATGAAGCTGGAGCGCAGTTTATCACTCCTCAGGCGTGATTTAAACGAGCTGGAAAAGACTATTAAGGAAACTGAACAAAATATTGAGATTACAGAACAACAGCTTGCTGATGCTGAAGAACAGGTAGAACTGAGGGATAATTTACTGAGAAAACGGCTTAGAGCTATCTATGAAAAGGGTGAGACCGGGTATCTGGATGTTCTTTTTGATGCTTACAGCTTTGCAGAGTTTCTTACCAGGTTAAATGATCTAAAGTTAATTGCCGAGAACGACTTAAAGCTTTTAGAGGAGTCTTTTGCTGAAAGAGCTGCTATCCAGGAAAAGAAGGACAAGCTGGAGGAGGAAAAAGAGCGTTTATTAAACCTTAAAGTAGAAAGGCTGAATCGACGTGAAGAATTAAACAAACAGCAGGCTGAAAGGGAAGCACTGCTTGATACTGTTCAGAAAAACATCGAGGCCCAGGAAAAAGCCGTACGCGAATTGGAACAGGAAGCCCAAAAGATTGAAACAATCATCAAGCAACTACAGGAGGAAATGCGCCGCCAGACGGAACGCTTTACACCTTCCGGGAAGTTATTATGGCCCCTGGCTGAATACGGGACCTCCTGGATAACTTCGGGATACGGCCCCCGTGTCCACCCTATAACGAAACGCCCGGGAGAGTTTCACGGTGGTATTGATATAGGTATTCCGCGTACTCGCTGGCCTGGATCATCCAGTTACAACGGTAACCCTGTTTACATCAGGGCAGCGGATAACGGTATTGTTATCTACGCCGGCATCAGCGGGAGCCTTACTTACGGTTATGGCAGAGTGGTGATAGTCGATCACGGGAAAGGTTTAGCCACTGTTTATGCCCACTGTCATACTATTCTTGTAGCTCCCGGCCAGGAAGTTGCCCGCGGTCAGCATATAGCCATTGTAGGTTCAACCGGTTCCAGCACAGGTCCTCATTTACATTTTGAGGTCAGGATAAACGGTGAAAGGCAGAGCCCCATGGGATATTTCTAGAAAGAAAAGCGTAACGAACGCTGTAGCAATAACTGGTTTTATTTTCGAGCATAAATTGTAACTTCTTTTACATGCTTGCAGTCTTTTACAAAGTACCGTGTCTTTTTGTGCTTGAAAGAGCATAAAAATATAAACCGGCTAAATTTAATGATGGCTGTTGCCAGCACAATAATGGTACAGGAGGCACAAGAAGAGTAATGAAAGATAATATGAATAACTGGGCCGTTTCGAAGGTCTACCTTTACCTTGTTGCCCTAATAACCTTTAGTGTATTGCTTTTTAACTTTGTCGAGCTCGTCAGGGCGATTCCTGAGTACATTGCTCCTCTCCCTGGTTGGATAATGGACCACCCAACAGCTAGAAACGAGTTGTTTTTGCAAAGATATGGCCAATACCCCGATTTTAGCAGGCAGGAGCATAGAGAAAAAGCGGCAGCTTTTACCAGGGAAGAAGTGGAAGCACTTTCAGAAGAAAGATACCGGGCGGAGAAAGAAAGAACAAAAGCTTTTAATTTGAGGAACATAATGCGGCACGGTTTTTCTTTTATCGTTTTACTTCCCGTCCATATTATTTTTTTCAAACTGGCCAGGAAGAGCTAGTATTCTAGATTAAAACCTCAGCCGTAATATAATTATGATTATGGTATTTTTCCGAATAAAAAGGTATAATATAAAATAAATTAGTAACCCTCGGAGATGAAACGTTGCTTTTTCAGAAAGATGGTGTTTTCATGAAACGACGGGAACTTGTGGTTGTGTTGCTGTGTATGCTTATTTTAAGTAACATAGCAACATATCGTTTTACCCGTTTTTTCTTTTCTTCACCGGCATTGGAAGTATCCAGGGAGAGAGACGAAGCAGGGCTCTTCTGGGAGGTATGGGATATCCTGGAGAAAAAGTATTTCCAGCCCGTAGAAGAGGAAAGAATGATTCAGGGAGCTATAAAAGGCATGCTCCAGTCCCTGGATGATCCCCATACGTCGTACCTTTCTCCTGAATCCATGGAGGATATGCTTATCCATACAACGGGTTCTCTAAGCGGCATCGGAGTAGAAATAGTCGAAGATGAAGGAGAAATACTCATCTTAAGGGTTATTGAGAATTCTCCTGCCCAGCAGGTCGGATTAATACGTGGAGATTGTATTGTAGAAGTGAAAGGAAAGAGCATGGATGGTGTTAAACTGGATGAAGCCGCCCGTCTTCTAAGGGGACCGAGCGGAACAACGGTGAAAATAGTTGTCCGGCGGGCCGGGGAAGAGGATCCTTTGCAGCTTACCATAACACGGGCCAAAATAGAAATGGGTACTGTTTTTGCTCAGGTCCTGGAAAAAGGTGTCGGTTATATTAGAATTACCAATTTTGATCAGGGTACAGGAAAGGACTTTAGCGAGTCACTTACTTTTCTGGAAAAGCAGGGTTTGAAAGGGTTGGTCCTGGACCTGCGGGACAATGCCGGAGGGCTTCTGGATGAAGCTGTTGCAGTCGGAGAGGTTATTGTCCCCTCCGGGGAAATTACCAGGGTTGTGGACCGTGAAGGAAACGTGCAGGAGCGCTACTTTTCCCAGGCCAAACCAAAAGATTATAAGATTGTCGTACTGATCAATGAATATACGGCCAGCGCCGCGGAGATTATTGCCGGGGCCTTACAGGACAGCGGAAAAGCTCTTCTCGTGGGCATGCCCACATTTGGTAAAGCCACTGTCCAGTATTTACAGTTTCTCAGCGACGGGGGCGGGCTGCGTTACACTATTGCCAAATATTTAACTCCCGGTGGTCATGATTTGCACAAGCATGGCCTGCAGCCCGACTTTGAAGTGAATCTTCCTCCCGAATATTATCTCCAGTACCGTACCGTTCCCCGAAACCTGGAACAGGGTGATTCAGGAGAGAGAGTTATTCTTTTACAAAATATGCTTAGTTTTCTCGGGTATCCTGTGGAGATTACCGGTGTATTTGATACAACTAGCGGCGATTATTTAAAAGAATTTCAACGAAATCACGATTTATTACCTACAGGGACACTGGACATTTCTACCAGGGAACACCTGCGCTCTGCATTGTCAGAAAAAGCCGGTAAGGTAGATGAGCAGCTGAAGTTTGCTGTTGACATTCTGAAAGGCTAAGTTAAAATATTTTGCTTATGTCTGAGCAGAAAGGAGCCCGAACAGTTGGATTTTTGGTTTAGTATTTCCCTGTTGATGATCAAAACCATGTCGCTGGCCCTTTTAAATCCTTTTTTCTGGCTGGTTGTATTTATAGTTTTATTACAATACAGGCGCATTGTGTTCATGGAGAAAAAACTTTTTGGCCAATCAATTAACAACATCTGGAAGCAAACAATTTATTCGGTTATCTTTGGCATAATGGGAGGTATTTTTGGCAGTATATTCCTTTTATTACTGGGTATATCGCTGGATTGCATCGGTATTGCCTATCTCTGGCCTGTAGCCATACTTTTACTGCTGTTAAATCCCCGTTTCCTTTGTTTTGCCTACGCCGGCGGGATTATTTCCGCTGTTTCCCTTTTAATCAGGTTTTTATTGCCCTTTTGGCCTAATCTTGGCGATATTGCCCTTTTAAAAGGATTAATGGACATTCACCTTCCCAGTCTCCTGGCTTTAATCGGCATTTTGCACCTGACGGAATCTTTCTTAATTTTTATCAGCGGGCATCGCGGTGCCAGCCCCATCTATCTCAAGGCTCCTTCCGGAGAGCTTCTCGGCGGTTACAGCATGCAGCGTTTTTGGCCCCTGCCTTTGATGGGGCTTTGGGGGCTAGTAGTTGCGGAATCCTCGGAGATATTTGTAGGCGGGGTTCTGATGCCGGAGTGGTGGCCTCTGCTTGGCTCCGTGATGAATCCTGTTGGAGCAGAGAAGCTTATTTACCTTATGGTTCCCCTGGTAGCGGGGTTGGGCTACAGCGATCTTGCTCTATCCAGTTATCCTCGTGATAAACGCATCAAAACTGCGGGCAACCTGGCTTTGTACAGCGTGCTTTTATCTCTCCTGGCTATTTCCGCAGTATTTATCCCTTTGATGATTATCCCGGCTGCTTTACTGGCACCTCTCGGACATGAATTTTTGATCAGAAAAGGCAATAAAGAGGAATTTTCCAGGCCGCCGCTTTTTAATGCCAACAATAGTCATGGTTTAACAATTATAGCCGTTATACCTGATTCCCCGGCTGAGAAGGCCGGTTTACAGGGCGGAGACTGGCTGATGGAAGTTAACAATCAACGCATCGATTCAGAGATTGATTTCTGGAATATCTTACGTGTTAATTACTACCGGGTCCTTTTTAAAATCAAAAGGAGTGAAAAAGAAATTAAACTTCCCGTGCAAATTTATCCCTGGCCGGTAAACCAGCTGGGAATTATTTTTGCCCCGGGCAGGTTGGCTAATGTATATGTGGAGATGAAACACAGTTCCCTGTTGAAAAATATTCGCCGTCGTTTTTCTCCGGGTGGTTCTTAAGGTAAAGCCTGTAAAGTAAAATATTTCTCGATTTCAGGTAGTTGACTACGGTTTTGCCCCGTTCTCTCCCCCGTTTTCCGCCGTCAATTAAGGGAAATCCCTTTCTTTCATTTTTTAAGTAAAATATGGTATAATTATTTTTATAAGTAATATTTTCCTCCAAGTTTTGACAAATACTCTATTTTTTATTACTTTTTTGAAAAAAATTTATTGCTTCCTGAACTAAAAGGCATAATTACTGAAAAGTAATGGCGCAAAGCTACAGGGGCTAAGCGGTTAAACCGTAATGCCAGCCAGCTACTGGTTCAAGGTTCTATGGAATTTTTCCAGGCCCCTTGCCAGATTGGCAAGGGGGTTTTTAGGTTTTGTTGTCATGCAATATGCTGTAATGACAACCCTATCGTAACACTGTGATACCCCCTGAGGATGCCCTTCTTGAACTAAAAAGATGCGCCGGCACACAATTTGATCCCCTGCTGGTAACGCACTTTGAAAAGTTACTGTTCAGGGATGGAACCATTAGAGAGGTATAGATTATTACAATAACGTACCGGATACTGTTGGTTATTGAAGGATGGTAGAAGATGGAATTTTATTTTGATTTAGCTTCTATTGTAGAATTTTCAGAGGATGCCATTATCGGGATGACTTTGGACGGCATTATTTGCAGCTGGAATGCTGCAGCAGAAAGACTGTATGCCTACTCAACAGAAGAAGCCAAAGGCTTTTCTATATCTAGATTAATTCCTTTCAACCAGCCTGATGAGATAACAGCTAACCTCGGGAAGATCAAAAGGGAAGAACGCCTCCCGCATTATAAGACCGTTCATATGCGGAAGGATAGAGCATTAATTTATGTTTCAGTAACTTTATCTCCTATTAAGAATAAAAAGGGTGAAATTATTGGGGCTTCCATGATCGCCCGGGACATTTCCGAAGGCCAAAAAACAGAAGTCGCCCTTGAATATTTTACCAGGCATGATTTATTGACGGGCTTGTACAACAGGGTCTATTTTGAAGAGGTGATGTGCCGCCTGGAAAGCAGCCAGAAGAATTCGGTAGGGCTTATCATTTGCGATGTCAACGGCCTTAAAATAGTCAATGACACCCTGGGCCACAGCATCGGGGATCATCTTTTAAAATCCGCTGCAGGTATTTTAAAGAAATGTTTCCGTAAAGAAGATGTGGTAGCCCGCGTCGGAGGCGATGAATTCGCAATAATGCTCCTGAACGCCAGCGCTTCAGTTTTGGAAGCTATCTGCCGGAGAATCAGGGAGTGCATAGAGGCGTATAACAAAACAGGCCCGCAGGTTCCGCTGAACATGTGTTTTGGAACGGCAGTAAAAGACATGACGTCAACCAGTATAAAAGATCTTTTTACAGAAGCCGATAATAACATGCGGCGTGAAAAGTTACACTGCAAGTCGAGCAGTTCCAGTGGTATTGTAAAAATACTCATGAAGGCTTTGGAGGCGAGGGATTTTATCACGGAGGGCCATGTTGATCGTTTGCAGGAACTGGTACTAAAGATGAGCCCTTATTCGGATTCCCGGGCTAAGGATCTGCAACTTTTTGCCCAGTTTCATGACATTGGTAAAGTAGGAATACCGGACCGTATACTTTTTAAGTCCGGGCCTCTTACTCCTGAGGAAGCTTTGGAGATGCAGAAACATTGCGAGATCGGCTTCCGAATTGCAATGTCTTCTCCTGACCTGGCTCCTATTGCGGACTGGATTCTCAAACACCATGAGTGGTGGAATGGAAAAGGCTACCCTCTGGGCCTTAAAGGTGAAGATATCCCTGTTGAGTGCCGCATACTTGCCATCGCTGACGCTTACGACGCCATGACCAACGATCGTCCTTACCGAAAAGCTCTTTCTCACCTTGAAGCGGTTGAAGAACTTAAACGATATGCCGGAATCCAGTTTGATCCCCACCTGGTTTTTAAATTTCTAAAACCTATACGGTGATTATTTATAATCCCCCTTTTCTCTGTTAGGAAATAAAAGAGGGTTAATTCAATTTTTGGAATTCGCGTGAATCAGGAAGCCCCTTCCGTTTTTCCACCGCTGGGGGGCTGGGTTTGGGACTGCCCGGAGCCAAGCGTTTGATGGACGAGATGCAGATTCATTCCAGGGTCGGGGAAGGAACCGCAATAACAGTTCGTAAGTATACAAGGAGATGGTGAGGTGTTTCCTGAAAGGCAAATCTTCAGGGTTAACCATATTTGCCGTCGTTTTTCTCCGGGCGGTTCTTAGTAAAACCCCGTATAGTAAAATATTTCTCTGGTTAAAATAGCGTCAGGAAATAGTAAGACAAGGAGTTTGTGCTTATGTCAGTGACTGGGGAATTCAATGTCAAGCTGGATAAAATTGTAAACAATTTACGCCAGAACCGCTTTAAGCTGGAGCAATTATTGATGACTATGCAGGTACAACAACAGACGGTCATGGATAGCCTGCAAAAGATTATGGAAGAACAATTAACCCTGCAGGGAATTATTTCGGGAAGCCTTTCCCAGTTTGAAGAAAAAGCAGGGGCAAGCCAGGGGCTCCAGGGGCTTTTCCATGGAAACCCTCTCTTAAAAAATGAAATTATGCAGAAAAGGGTAGCGCTGGAACAAAATTTACAAAAACTCAGGGAGATGAGTTTTCAATTACAGCAGAAGATCCAGCTGATGGGGAAATCGATCCAGGATATAGGGCGATACGTTTCTCCTGAAATTGAACAGGATGAAAAAAAAGTGGAAGAGATCAAAGCATCCCTGGAAGAAAGGTCCCAGCAAAATCTGCTCGTGGAGAAATAAAATTGTAATTAGTTACGGGCTTCCATTAATAAAGAGTTCTTTCTTCGGGCCGCGACTTAAAAAACCGCGGCCCGAAGTTTTTCAACCGTATTACTTTGTCTCCCGGCTCTTTTTTGTGGTATAATATTCTGATGGGAGTTAATACAAAACAAGGCGGGTCTGATAAACTATGGGTATTTTAAAGCTGGTTTCGGAGTTTTCTCCCCAGGGAGACCAGCCCCAGGCTATTGAAAAGATAACCTGCGGGCTGAAGGAAGGAATGCAGCACCAGGTTTTGCTGGGTGTTACCGGTTCCGGCAAGACTTTTACCATGGCCAATATCATCGAGAAAGAACAAAAACCTGTGCTGGTCATGGCACCCAATAAAACTCTGGCTGCGCAGCTCTGCAGTGAGTTCAGGGAGTTTTTCCCCCACAACGCCGTGGAGTATTTTATCAGTTACTATGATTATTACCAGCCCGAGGCCTATATTCCCCAATCAGACACCTATATTGAAAAAGATTCCTCCATTAACGAGGAGATTGATAAATTGAGGCATTCTGCCACCAGCGCCCTTTTTGAGCGCCAGGATGTTATTATCGTAGCCAGTGTATCCTGCATTTACGGGTTGGGTTCACCGTTGGAATACGGAGAACAGGTGCTTTCCCTGAGAGCAGGCATGCAAAAAAACAGGGAAGAGATCCTACGCAAACTTGTGGCCATCCAATACGAACGCAATGATTATGATTTCAAAAGAGGTACTTTTCGTGTACGGGGGGACGTTATTGAGATTATTCCCGCTTCTTTTGCTGATGCCGCTATTCGTGTGGAGCTTTTTGGTGATGAAATAGAGAGGTTGCGGGAAATCGACGTTTTAACGGGTGCAGTGCGGGGGGAACGGGATCATGTGGCTATTTTCCCTGCCTCCCATTATGTAACGGGGCAGGAGCGTTTACGGGAAGCCATAAAAGATATCGAAGCAGAACTGCAGCAGCAGCTGAAAAAAATGAGGTCAGAAGGCAGATTACTGGAGGCCCAGCGCCTGGAGCAGCGCACTAACTACGATCTGGAAATGATCCAGGAAGTAGGGTTTTGCAGCGGCATTGAAAATTATTCCCGCCACCTGGACAGGCGTCCCCCGGGCAGCAGGCCTTATACGCTTATCGATTACTTTCCCCGGGATTTCCTTCTTTTTATCGATGAATCCCATGTGAGCGTCCCGCAGATCCGGGGTATGTACGCCGGGGATTATTCGCGCAAAAAGACCCTGGTGGAGCATGGTTTCCGCCTGCCTTCAGCTCTGGATAACAGGCCCCTGAAGTTCGACGAATTCATGAACCTTGTAAACCAGGTTGTGTATGTTTCGGCTACTCCCGGTCCTTTTGAAATGGAAATAAGCACCGGGGTAGTGGAGCAGATTATCAGGCCTACGGGCCTGGTTGACCCGGAAATTATTGTCCGCCCCGTGGAGGGACAGGTAGAAGATCTTTACGGGGAGATAAAGAAAAGAGTTTCGCGAAATGAGCGGGTCCTGGTTACAACCCTTACCAAACGAATGTCCGAGGACCTGACAGACTATTACCAGGAGATGGGGCTCAAGGTGAGATATATGCATTCGGATATAGATGCCCTGGAGCGTCTGGAAATTATTCGGGGCCTACGAACCGGTGAATTTGATGTTCTTATCGGGATCAACCTCTTAAGAGAAGGGTTGGACCTTCCGGAGGTTTCCCTTGTGGCTATTCTTGATGCTGATAAAGAAGGCTTCCTGCGCTCCGAGCGGTCGCTGATCCAGACCACGGGCCGGGCTGCCCGCAATATTAATGGACAGGTGCTTATGTATGCCAGCGGGGTCACACCCTCCATGAAACAGGCCATTTCGGTGACGGAGAGGCGCAGGGAAAAGCAGATGGCATTTAACCGGGAACACAACATTATTCCCAGATCTATCCAAAAAGGGATAAGGGCACCTATTGAAGCTACCAAAGTAATGGAAGACAGTCCCATCTATTTATCTTCAGAGAGGGTCAGGGCCCTGGGTCAAAAAGAGCGGGAAAAGCTGTGCCGTGAGCTGGAAAAGGAAATGAAAGAGGCCTCCCGGCAGCTTAATTTCGAAAGGGCGGCGGAGTTAAGGGATATCATCTTGGAGATCCGTTCCATGGGCAAAAAGTGGGCCCAGGCCCGCAGCCGGGAAATAGCCGGCTAGTTCCTTCAATAAAAAAAGCGTAGCGTTTGCTGGTGGCGTAGTTCCGAGTTCGCTCGGCAAGTTCTACTACTCACCTCGAGCTTCCGACGACCTCCCCGGCGGAATTTCCGTCCATGGTCATCACCGGCAGCTGACATCCTGTCAGCTGGGTCGTCTCCAGCTCTCGTTTCGTAGTGAACTTGTTTCCTCGCTTCACAAGTCACTCCGCCAACAGCAAAACGCTGCGTTTACGAAATAACAGCTTTATAGGAGAGAAAAATGGAGAAGATAGTCATTAAAGGAGCAAGGGAGCACAATCTTAAAAATATCAACCTGGAGATTCCCCGCGACAAGCTGGTGGTATTTACCGGCTTGAGCGGATCCGGAAAGTCTTCCCTGGCCTTTGATACAATCTATGCCGAAGGTCAGAGGCGCTACGTGGAGTCCCTTTCCGCCTATGCCCGGCAGTTCCTGGGTCAGATGGACAAACCCGATGTGGATTTTATTGAAGGCCTTTCACCGGCAGTGTCTATCGATCAAAAGAGCACCTCCAAAAACCCTCGTTCCACGGTAGGCACTGTAACGGAAATATACGATTACCTCCGTCTTTTATACGCCCGTGTAGGCCGGCCCCATTGTCCTTACTGCAGGAAACCCATCTCCGGCCAGACCATCCAGCAAATTGTAGACCAGCTTCTGGCGTCGCCGGAAGGAACTCGCTTGCAGGTTATGTCCCCGCTGGTACGGGGGCGGAAAGGGGAATACGGGGCTCTGTTTGAGGAGCTGCGTAAAAAGGGATATGTGAGAGTGCGCGTTGATGGAGAGATACGTATGCTCGATGAAGATATTTCCCTGGATAAATCCAAGAAACATAATATTGAAGTAATCGTGGACCGCCTTGCTGTGCGGGAGGGCGTGGAATCCCGCCTGTCAGATTCGCTGGAGACGGCTTTGGAACTGGGAGACGGCCTGGTAGTTATTCAGGGTGAAGGTGAAGAAAGGCTTTTCAGCAGCAGCTTCGCCTGTATTGACTGCGGTTTTAGCTTTGAAGAGATGTCCCCCCGCATGTTTTCTTTTAACAGCCCGTACGGTGCCTGCCCCCAGTGCAGCGGCCTGGGGATAACCATGGAATTTGATCCGGAGCTTGTTATTCCCAATCCTGAGCTTTCCATTGCCGAGGGGGCTATTCATCCCTGGGGAGGCAGCCAGGGCTATTACAAACAATTTCTGGAGGGTTTTGCCCTGCAGTTTAACCTGGATCTGCGCAAACCCTTTGCTTTGTTTACGGATAAGGAGAAAGAACTTGTTTTCTATGGTTCCCCGGAGGCCGTTGCCTTTCGCTATGCAAGCTCTTTCAGGGGCAGGACGAGGTACCATAAGAGACCTTTTTCCGGGGTGCTTAAACTCCTGGAAAAAAGATACCAGGAATCGGAAAGTGATGAAATCAGAACGGAGCTGGCCCGTTATATGAGCAGTAAACCGTGCCCGGCCTGTGGGGGCGCCCGCTTGAAAGAAGCCAGCCTGGCTGTAACCGTGGGGGAAAAAAATATCGCCCTTTTAACGGGTATGACAGTGGAGGAAGCGCAGGATTTCCTTTCCGGGCTGCCGCTGACCGAAAAGGAAACACATATTGCCCGGCAGGTATTAAAGGAAATTTCCACCCGGCTGGGTTTTCTTCTGGACGTGGGGCTGGGATATCTAACCCTGGATCGCAGTGCAGCTACTTTATCCGGTGGGGAAGCCCAGCGTATCCGTCTGGCCACCCAAATAGGCTCCGGGTTGACAGGAGTAATCTATATCCTGGATGAACCCAGTATCGGGCTGCACCAGCGTGATAATGCCCGCCTGCTGCAAACTCTCCTGAGGCTGCGGGATCTGGGGAACACCGTTATTATTGTAGAACATGACGAGGATACGATCCGCAGTGCCGATTATATTGTGGACATGGGGCCGGGAGCCGGGGAAACAGGCGGGTATATTGTTGCCGCCGGCCCCCTGGAAACAATAGTGGAAGAGCCTGCTTCCATAACAGGAGACTATCTGGCCGGAAGGCGTTCTATTGCCCTGCCTTCCGGCAGGCGGGTTCCGCAGGAACGCTGGCTGGAGATCAGGGGGGTTAAAGCCAACAACCTGAAAAACATCGATGTAAAGTTCCCCCTGGGGATATTTACCTGTGTTACCGGGGTGTCCGGTTCGGGTAAAAGCACCCTGGTTAATGAGGTCCTGGCCAAAGCATTGGCTCAAAAACTGCACCGGACCAGGGAGCGGCCCGGAGAATACCGGGAAATAAACGGGGTGCAGAACCTGGATAAAGTTATCGAAATAGATCAATCACCTATCGGCAGGACTCCCCGTTCCAATCCCGCTACTTATACCGGTGTATTTGACGGGATCAGGGAGCTTTTTTCCCAGACACCGGAAGCAAAGATGCGGGGTTACAAACCGGGCCGCTTCAGCTTCAATGTAAAAGGCGGCCGCTGTGAAGCCTGCCGCGGGGACGGCATCCTGCGAATTGAAATGCATTTCCTGCCCGATGTTTATGTGCCCTGTGAAGTCTGTAAAGGCAAGCGTTACAACAGGGAAACCCTGGAGGTAACCTATAAAGGTAAAAATATCAGCCAGGTTCTGGATATGAGCGTCCAGGAGGCCCTGGAGTTTTTTACATTTATTCCGCGCCTGCAGAGGCGCCTGCAGACCCTTGTGGATGTGGGGCTGGGCTACATCCGCCTGGGACAACCGGCCACCACCCTGTCCGGCGGCGAGGCCCAGAGGGTAAAACTGGCCAGCGAGCTTTCACGGCGCAGCAACGGGAAAACCCTGTATGTCCTCGATGAGCCTACCACGGGGTTGCATGTCGATGACATCAAAAAACTCCTCGGCATCCTGGAAAGGCTGGCCGATAACGGTGATACGGTTGTGGTGATCGAACATAACCTTGAGGTTATCAAAAGAGCCGATTATATCATCGATCTTGGGCCCGAAGGCGGCGAGCGGGGCGGGGAAATCGTGGCGCAGGGGACGCCCGAAGAGATATCTTCAGTAGAAGCCTCTCATACAGGAAAGTTTCTTAAAAATATCTTAAAAATACCGGTCTAGAGCGGGGGGAATGGCTTGAATCAAGATACCAGGGGATCGCTGTCCTCACAAGTTGGACAATTACCCCACAGCCCCGGGGTTTATCTTTTCAAAGATGAACAGGGCAGGGTTATTTATGTGGGCAAGGCCCTGGATTTGCGCCAGCGGGTTCGCTCCTATTTTCAAAAAACTGCCCTTCACTCTCCCCGTTTAAAAGCCCTGGTAGAGAATATTTCCACCTTTTCTTATATCGTTACAGATTCAGAAGCCGAGGCTTTTGTGCTCGAGTCTAACCTGATCAAAGAGTATTCCCCCCGTTACAACGTGCAGTTTAAGGATGACAAGCACTACCCTTACCTGCGCCTGAACATGGAGGAGCCCTTCCCCTGGCTGGAGGTAGCCCGCAGGCTTGAAGGAAAGGGTTATAGGTATTTTGGCCCGTACAGCAAGGCAGGCGCCATGCGGGAAACAATGAAGCTGATTAAGAAGCTTTTCCCCCTGCGAAGCTGCCGCCAGCAGCTCAAGGAGGGAGAGGTCAAAGGGCGACCCTGTCTCAATCACCAAATTAAGCGCTGCCTGGCGCCCTGCAGCGGGAGTTTAACGCAGCATGAATACGCCCTGGTGCTGGAACAGGTCATCCTTTTTTTAGAAGGCCGGCAGTCATATCTCCTGAAAAAAATGGAGAAAGACATGGCCGCCGCAGCCAAAGCGCTGGAATTTGAAAAAGCGGCCCGGCTGAGAGATCAGTGTTATTCCCTCCAGAGGCTCATGGAACGGCAGAAAGTGGTAACTGCAGATCTTAAGGACAGGGATGTAATCGCCCTGCTAGAAATTCCCCAGGGGTTTTCGGTGGGCCTCTTCCGTGTACGAGGGGGTAAACTGCTGGGGGCGGAAAATTTTACTCCCAGGGGGACGGAAGGGGCGGAGGCCGGGGAGATCATGAAAGAGTTTTTACGCCATTATTACGATACGGCTGCTTCTATCCCCGGAGAATTGCTGTTGTCCCACATGCCGGCTGAAAAGGAACTTCTGGAAAAATGGTTACAAAAAAAGAGAGAAAATAAGAAGGTCAGGATAAAAGTTCCGGTAAGAGGAGAGAAAAAAGCCCTTTTAGAGCTTGTAAAAAAGAATACCCTCTTACATGCACAACACGAGGGAGAGCATTCCCGGAAGCAGGAGCTTTTCCTGGAGGAACTAAGGAAATTGCTGGGGCTGCCGGAGCCGCCCCAGAGAATTGAGGGCTACGATATCTCCCACCTTGCCGGGAAGGAGACTGTGGGTTCCATGGTTGTTTTTCTCCAGGGAGAGCCCTGGAAAGAGGGATACCGGCGTTTTAAGATCCGGTCCGCCGGCCCTGCCGATGATTATGCCGCTCTGACCGAAGTATTGCAGCGCCGTTTTAAAAACAGCAGGCTTCCTTTCCCTTCCCTGATCCTTTTGGACGGCGGGCAGGGCCAGCTTTCTTCGGCCCTGAAGGTCTTAAAGGAAAAAGGCTTAAACCATCTGCCCCTTGCTGCTCTGGCCAAGGAAAGGGAGCAAATTTTTTTACCGTATCAAAGGGCTCCCCTTAACCTGCCGGATTCTCACCCGGCCCTGAAACTGCTGCAGCAGGTACGTGATGAGGCTCACCGGTTTGCCCTTTCCCTGAGCAGGAAACTTGTTAAAAAGAGCAGCCTTTCTTCTTTTCTGGAAAGCGTTCCTGGAATAGGCCCGGTGCGAAGAAAGGCGCTGCTGGAGCATTTTGCGGGCATGGAAGCATTAACGAAAGCCTCCCTGCAGGAGATCAGGTCAGTCCGGGCCATGGACAGTGCCAGTGCCGAAAGGCTGTACGGGGAGCTTCACCCCTAAAAAATAGGGTGGAGGAGGAAACCTTTTTGCAGGAGGAAGATATGATCGAGAAAAAGGAGTTAACTGTTCTTTTGCCAGGCCGGGAACTGAAACTCCATGTTGCCGCAGATATTGAAGCGCTGATTACCGATGTAAATGATGAGGATAAAGTCCCCTGCTGGGCTGACGTGTGGCCTGCGGCCTACGGGCTGGCTTACTTTATCTGGGAAAATATAGATTTTAGGCCGGGGGAGAGTGTTTTAGAATTGGGTGCGGGTATGGGCCTGCCGGGAATAGTCTGCGGCCTCAAAAGGGCCGACCTTACCCTGTCGGATTTTAACCCCCTGGCCCTGGAGATGGCCGGGGAAAATGCCCGGCAAAACGGGCTTAATGTAACGCTTTTAGAGGAAGACTGGAGGACCTTTGCCTGCAGGGAAAAATATGATTATATCCTGGCATCAGACATTTTATATCATCCCCAGCTCAATCCCTTTCTGGGAGAAATTTTTATTAACAACTTAAAACCGGCCGGAAAAATTATCATCTCTCACCCCGAACGTAAGGCGACTTATGATTTTTTGGAAGCATGGTATGATCACAGTCTTTTTTCTCAGGAAAAGCTCATCCGGGAAGTGGAGCTTACCGATGCTCTTCTTCCCCGTTATAACATTGTGATCCATGTTTTCAAATCGTTGCGGGCCTGAAAAGGGAAGAAGGGGCAAAGGATTTTTGCAGCAGACTGGAGGTCTGCCCCATCAGCTGATGGCAAGCATGCCTTCGATCAGGTCGACAGCCATTTGCACCGGTTCAGATATTTCAATCTTTCTTTTGATGGAGACAGGCATTTTTCGGGCCTCCTCAGTATGATAAGTGCATTTGTTTTCCTTGGTATATCTTATGGGGCGGGATTGGTTTATTGACAATAGACTTTTTTCTCTGTAAGCTAATATTAGGTCATAAGCGCTGCGCTTCCAGTAGGGGTAATTTTTATCCTTAAAAACAGTGCCAGGCCACATTTACCAAAAATAATCCTCTAATCTATTTTGTGCGTAAAGGTGAAAAGTTATGAAATATAAATTACTGGCTCTCGACCTGGATGACACTCTTTTAAATGAACAATTTAAAATTTCTTCCCGGAACATAGCAGCCATCCAAAAAATTGTATTAAAAGGAGTAATGGTCACCATTGCCACCGGGCGTATGTTTCGTTCCGCCCTGCCTTATGCCCGGGAACTGAAGGTTGATTTGCCCCTTATAACATACCACGGCGCGCTGATTAAAAAAGCCGGCAGCGGAGAGGTGTTAAGGCACTGCCCCGTTCCCTACGATATGGCACTGGAAATATTAAACCTGGGAGAAGAGAAAGATTTTCACCTAAATCTTTATCTTAACGACAGGCTGTTTATAAAAGAGGAGAACGAAAATACACGCTATTATCAAACAATTGCCAGTATTCCTGTAGAGACGGTGGGTGATCTTTCCCGGTTTCTTTTAAAAGAGAAAATAGAACCAACTAAATTAACTGTAATCGACCTGGACGGGCGTTTAGAGGAACTTCAACATATGCTCCGGGGAAAATATCCTTCGCAGCTTTCCATTTTACAATCCCGTCCTAATTTTCTGGAGATAACGCACAAGGAGGCAACCAAGGGGCAGGCTCTAAACTTTTTAGCAAAAAAGGAAGGAATTTTACGTGAAGAAATTGTGGCGATGGGAGACAGCTACAATGATATCGATATGTTACAGTTTGCCGGGATTGGTGTGGCTATGGCCAATGCTCCTCAAGAGGTCAAAAATGCTGCCGATGTGATTACCCGGGCCAGTACCGAAGACGGGGTGGCTGCCTTTTTGGAAGAGTACTTGCTGGTATGAAAGTAAGCAGGAAGCTGAGATCTGCCAACGGTTTTGCTCAGTATTAATATTTCCGGGAGGGTCGATTATGAATAAGATAAAACTTGTTGCAGATCTGCATGTTCATACTATTTCCAGCGGTCACGCGTACAGTACGGTTGCGGAAATTATCGAAGCTGCGGCACAGAAAGGGTTGGAAGCAGTTGCCCTTACGGATCACGGTCCGGCTATGCCGGGGGGGGGGGCCGCATCGTTATCATTTTGGCAATCTTTATGTCCTTCCGGAAAAAGAGAAAAATGTGGAGATTTTACGCGGGGTGGAAGCAAATATTATTGACAAAGACGGTACCATTGATCTACCGGAGTATTATCTCAAGCTCCTGGATATTGTATGGGCAGGGCTCCATATTCCCTGTTTTCAGCCCGCTACGAGAAGTATAAATACTAAAGCGCTGCTTAACGCCCTGGACAATCCCTATGTGGACGGAATTGTTCATCCCGGGAATCCCGATTTTCCTATCGATGAAATTGCCGTTATTCAGGCAGCAGTGGAAAAAGGCAAGCTTCTGGAGATTAATAACAGTTCCTTCATCGTTCGCCGCGGCAGTAAAACAGGCTGCCAGGAAATTGCCCGGTTGATTTCTCATTATCATGCCCTGGTGGCTTTAAACAGCGACGCCCATATGGCCAGGGATGTGGGCAGCAGCGAAAAAGCCCTGGGGCTGGCTGTGGAATCGGGAATCAGCCCCCGTCAGATTATCAACAGCGATCTGCGGCTGCTCAAGGACTTTTTAAAAAAAAGAGGGAAAAAACGCTTTCTAGTATGAAAATAACGCTGCGTGTGCGGAACATATCGGGATATCCAATAAAGCCCTTAAAAACCATTTCCAGCCCCGGTTCATCCACCCAAACGAAAGCGCCTGGATTTTTCCCGCGCATTTCATAGTACTGGGCAATCCAGGAGAAATGCCGGGAAAGTGCTCCGATATCTGAACATACAGATCTTACTATTTTATAATAACAGGGGAATATTCACAAGGTTTAAAAGCATAAAGGTTTTTGGGGTATTTATGAAGAATATAACTACCAGGCAGTAAAAATGCTTTTGGTAGATTATACGGGCATACTTTACACCTTTTTTAAAAGCGAAATGACTGCGTAACTCCTTTTACCCGTCAAAAAAATGGAGGCCCCTGATCATGAAAGGAAACAACCTGCGCATTAAAGATATTGGAGAATTTGCCTTGATTGAACGCCTGGTGGAAGTTCTGGGCCCGGCAGGACGGGGTGCAGGACAGGGCGTTATCCGGGGTATTGGTGACGATGCCGCCGTGCTGCAGAATAACCCGGGTACAAGGCTTCTGGCTTCCTGTGATATGCTGGTAGAGGGGATACACTTCGATCTTTCCTACTTTACTCCGCGTCAGCTGGGATGGAAAGCTCTGGTTGCTAATCTCAGCGATATTGCGGCAATGGGTGGAAGACCACGCTGGGCACTGGTTTCCCTGGGACTCAAACCGGAAATGAAGGTAAGTTTTGTGGAGGAAATATATGCCGGTATTGCCGAGCTGGCAGGAAAATTCGGTGTTACCATCGTTGGTGGTGACACCTGTTCTTCGCCGGAGCGCCTGGTAATTGATATTTGTATACTGGGTGAAGCCTACAGAGCCGAAGTGGCCTATCGTTCAGGGGCACACGAAGGAGATTTAATCCTGGTAACGGGAAAGCTGGGGGCAGCGGCAGCAGGCCTGGCTTACCTCCGTGAAGGTGGAAAAGCAGCTATTGATGGAGCTGAAGAACTGCGGCAGGCTCATCTTAAACCGGTGCCCCGCGTTAAAGAAGCGGCAATTTTGATACACAGCGGCATGGTTGGTGCCATGAATGATATTAGTGATGGCCTGGCCTCGGAACTGCATGAGATTGTCCAGGCCAGCGGCTGTGGCGCCCGTATCTGGACCGAGCGCCTTCCCATCAGCCAGGCCACGGCCCTTATGGCTGCCCATACGGGCGTAAACCCCCTGGACTGGGCTCTTTACGGAGGGGAAGATTACGAGCTCCTTTTAACTATTTCCGGCGAGAAGGGGTCGCCTTTAAAAGCCAGGAAACTGGGCCGAACTCTGGCCAAAGCAACGGGCACACCCCTTAATTTCATCGGTAGGATTCTGCCTCTATCCGGAACCGTAGAGATGGTACGGCCTGATGGAGAAATAGAGCCTTTACTCCCGGAAGGGTATAACCATTTTAAAGAGTAGCGCTGGTATGAACGGGACAACCAACACGTCTGTTCACAGTTTGGGTTTTAGAAAAGTTGTTCAATTTAACGACAGGATATTCGGGTGGAGGTTGATTTGAAAAGAGGTGCTTAATTGTTTAAGGGAAGATTTGTTTTAATAACAGGTTTTTCCGGGGCAGGTAAAAGTGGGGCGCTGCATAGTTTTGAAGATCTTGGTTTTTTTTGTATGGACAACCTGCCCCCGGCATTAATCCCCAAGTTTGCCGAACTTTGCATACAATCCGGTGGGAAAATTAATCGTGTTGCCCTCGTATGCGATATCAGGGGGGGAGAGCTTTTTAGCGGCTTGTTTGAAGCTCTGGACAGGTTGGAAGAAATGGGTTTCGATTACGAAATCCTTTTTTTGGAGGCTGCTGAGGAGGTTTTAATCCGGCGTTTTAAGGAAACAAGGCGCCGCCACCCCCTGGCGGAAAAGGGTTCCATTATGGAGGCTATCAGGGAAGAAAGGTCGCTGTTGGAGGATATCAGGGGGAAGGCGGATGCTATCATCGATACTTCCGATCTGGCTCTCGCTGATCTTAAGGAAAAAATTTACCGGATTTATGCACCGGAACAATGGGAAAAGAATATCCTTATTACGGTGATTTCTTTTGGCTATAAATACGGGCTTCCCCTGGATGCCGACCTGATCTTTGACGTCCGTTTTTTACCGAATCCTCATTACGTGGATTCACTGCGAAACCTGGACGGAAATCAGCAGACTGTTCATAAATATATCTGGAAATGGGCCATTACGCATCGCTTTTTCCAGAAGCTAAAAGACATGGTAGGGTTTTTAATACCTTGTTATATCAAGGAAGGCAAACCCCAATTATTAATTGCCATAGGCTGCACAGGGGGTAAGCATCGCTCTGTATCCCTGGCCAATGAACTGGCCCGCCTGCTTGCCGGGGAAAGTTACCGGGTGAGAACAGAACACCGGGATATTAATAAAGTATGAGAAAATCCTTTATGTAGGAATAGGTGATCGATTTTGCGCATCTCCTGGTTGGAAAGGTTTCGTGAAGCGGCAAAATGGCTCTACCCTGGCCTGGGAGTAAAACGCTGGCTGCTGGTTGTGCTGGCGGGGTTGCTTGTTTTTATGAGCGGTCTATTTTTCTTTTGGACGCAGGGGATTATCTACCAAAATAAAGTCAGGCTGATGCTGGAATTTTTATCCAGCATTTCTCCTCATCCCGTTTGGAGTTTCCTGCTGCTGGTGTCAGGTATATTATTGCTCTTCTGGGGATTGCAGCAAATGGGAAATGCCATTGCCAGCATCCTGCTGCCTCATCACGGCAGGCGGCTGGTAGAAAAATTATATTCCAGGCGCTATCTGGAAAAAGGTCCTAAAATTGTGGCCCTTGGGGGTGGTACGGGGCTCTCTGTGTTGATCAGGGGCTTAAAGGAATATACATCTAATATAACAGCCGTTGTAACCGTTACCGATGATGGAGGCAGTTCCGGGCGGCTCAGGGACGAAATGGGTATACTACCTCCCGGAGACATGCGTAACTGTTTTTTGGCCCTGGCGGATACAGAGCCTCTCCTGGAACAACTTTTCCAGTACCGGTTTAAAGGGTGCGAAGGCCTGGAAGGCCACAGCTTCGGTAATTTATTTATTGCCGCTATGACGGAGATGATGGGTTTTAACCGGGCTATCCGGGAATTCAGCAAAGTACTGGCCATAAGGGGAACAGTATTACCTGTTACACTGGAACAAGTTACCCTTAAAGCAAGATTTGCTGATGGCAGCAACATGGAGGGCGAGACCAATATAGTTAAGCAGGGGAAAGCTATTGAAAATATTTCTCTAAACCCCCCGGACTGCACTCCCCTTGCGGAGGTTATCAGCGCCATTAAAGAAGCAGATGCGGTCATCCTGGGTCCGGGAAGCCTGTACACCAGTGTCCTTCCTAATCTTCTCGTGCCAGGTGTTATAGAAGCGATCAGAGCATCCGGTGCTCTCTGTCTTTATGTATGCAACATCATGACCCAACCCGGTGAAACAGAAGGCTTTAGTGCCTCCCGCCACCTGGATGTTCTCCGCAAACACGGCTGCTTGGAAATAATTGATGGCATTATTGTAAACAGTGCGCACGATTTTCCCTCCTCGCTGGTGCAAAAATATCAAAGGGAAGGTGCTGAAGTGGTAGCAATAGACTACCCGGTCCTTACACGGTTGAATATACAAATAATTGAAGCGCCCTTGCTTAATGGCAGCGAGCTTGCACGCCATGATAGTAAAAAGCTGGCTGCTCTGATCATAAACAAACTGGTGGAGCGGGAAACGGGCCTGGAAGGGCTCTGGGCCTATACCTTTATCAGCTTGAACGGAAATTTCCGTCGTGCCAAAAAAGAGATGGGTGATTATACCTGCAGTCCCTTTCCTTTCTCCCATAAAAAACTGCAGCGTTTTTTTCAAAGTACTTTTCGCAAGGTTTAAATTTACAGGGAGTGAATAATAAATGACCTCTTTCTCCCGCCAGGTAAAGAATGAGCTGGTAAGATATCCTTTTACAAGGCGTTGCTGTGCCCTTGCCGAACTGAGAGCTTTCATGCAAATGAACGGAAAATTGACCATCAGCCAAAAAACGGTGTCGATAGCAATGCAAACCCAGAGTGCTTCTATAGCACGGCGCCTGTTTTTACTTTTTAAATTTTGTTTCGAGGTCTCACCGGAAATTCTTTTCTGCCGGAGAAAACAGCTGCAAAAAAACAGCACTTTTGTTTTAAGAGTACCGGAAAAAAACGACTCCTTTAAGGTTCTCCAGGAACTGGGTTTTTTTACAGCGAACACTGAAAACCATAAACCGGTTGTAAAATTTCTTTTACAGAACCGGCTTACAGAAAGCGGCCTAAAAGAAAAATGCTGCCGGCGGGCATATTTAAGGGGAAGTTTTCTGGCCAGCGGTTCGTTAAATAACCCCAGTACGCCCTATCATTTGGAGATTGTTGCTCCTTATCACAGTTACGCACAACTGATAAAAAATATCCTGGCCTCCTTTAATCTTGAAGCACGTTATTTTCAGAGAAAAGACGACTTTGTTATCTATTTGAAAGGTGCGGAAGAAATAGGGGAATTTTTAAGAATTGTATCTGCACATAATGCCTTGCTGAATTTCGAAAATATCAGGATTGTAAAGGGCGTAAGAAACAGGATTAATCGCCTGGTAAACTGTGAAACAGCCAACCTGACTAAAACAGTTTTTGCCTCCCAGGAGCAGATAAGCAATATAAGGCTTATTGAAGAAGCAATGGGGTTAAAAAACATCCCTCCTTCCCTGGGTCAGGTTGCCCTGCTGCGCCTTCGCTTTCCCGAAGCAACTTTTCAGGAATTAGGAGAAATGGCTGCCCCGCCTTTAAGCAAATCCAGCATTAACCACCGCCTGCGGCGGATTAATGCCCTGGCACGAAAAATTAAAGAGAACAGCGGCCTTAAAGAAAAACCCGGTCCGGAACAATAGTTTTTTTAAAAAGCAGGGTTTTTTCAACAATATGTCGAATAAAAATATTTTAACAGGAAACGGTTTTAACTTAAACTTAAAACAATTTGGCAGGTTATTCATATGGTTATGAATTTTGAATTAAAAATCGAACAGTCCCAAAAAATTGTTATGACTTTGGAATTGCAGCAGGCCATTGCCCTATTGCAATTGTCGGCGCTGGAATTGTTGGATTATATTCAGGAAGAAGTTATAAATAACCCGGTACTGGAGATTCAGGAAAAGGAAGAAAATGATTTTGAAACAGAAAAAACAAGTGATAATAATCCATCCAATCCTCCGGAAAACGGTTCTTTCGAATGGGAGGAGTACTTTAACGAATTTGAGCCTTTTTATAGCAGGGATAAAATAGAATTCCATAAAAGTACAGCCGCTTCTTCCCTTGATTACTTTGCCTGCCAGGAAAAGAACCTTCAGGAACACCTTACTTTTCAACTCAAAATGTCTCTGGTAAGCGGTAAGAAGTATCTTATTGGGGAATACCTCATCGGAAATTTGGATTCCAATGGCTACTTGCAGGGCGAAGTTACTGAACATGCCCGTTTTCTGGGAGTGGATGATGCTGAAATCCTGAAAGCCCTGGAACTGATCCAGACTTTCGAGCCCTGCGGGGTGGGGGCCAGAACTTTGCAGGAATGCCTGCTGCTCCAGCTTCGTGAGCACAAGGATGTTCATTCCTTTGCGAAGGCGGTTATTGAGGGATATTTGCCGGAGCTGGCCCGGGGCAGATACCGGGAAATTGCCCATAAGCTGGGGATCTCCATGAAAGAACTACAGGAAGCCGTTGACTTTATCCGAACACTTAATCCTAAACCCGGGGCCTATTTAAGCGGGGCCGGGGACGTAAGATATATCATTCCCGATGTGATTGTAGAAAAAGTCGAAGGTGAATATGTCATTATTATAAATGATAATATTCCTCATCTTTTCATTAATCCCTTTTACCAGAACCTTGTGCGCTGCGGCTGTGAGGAGAGTGTGAACAGTTTTATTAAAAAACGGCTGGATAGTGCCCTGTGGCTGCTCAGGAGCATTGAGCAGAGGCGCCTGACCCTCTATAAGGTTACGGAACAGATCATAAAAATACAAAAACCTTTTTTGGAAAAAGGGATTTACTTCCTTAAACCTTTAACCTTAAAAGATGTGGCTGATAAGATCGGTATTCACGAGTCCACTGTCAGTCGTGCTACAACCAACAAGTATGTGCAGACTCCCAGGGGACTTTATTCTTTAAAATTCTTTTTTTCCAGCAGTATTGGCGGCTTAAAGGGTGAGGTATACTCCGCTTTGAGTATTAAAGCCCATCTGAAAGAATTAATTGAGGAAGAAAAACATAATTCTCCTTATAGTGACCAGCAAATAAAAGAACTGCTGGAGAAACGGGGCATACAGCTTTCCAGGAGAACAATAACCAAATACCGTAAGGAAATGGGGATTCCTGCTTCCTCGCAGCGCCGCCGCATCTAGTTTATTAAAAAAAATAAAATAATAAAAAATGGGTCAAAAAAATCCCGGGCGGGTCTTTTTTTGACCCATTTTTTATAGTATAATGTACTGGAAAGGAGGAATGTTAATGACCCTGACCCCTGACCAGGAAAATTTATACCTCATAGCTCCGGAGCTCCCCGAAATTCTCGTGCGTCGCTACCGTCTTTTACGTAAAATTTATTATTCTGCTCCCCTTGGTCGTCGCTCTCTGGCTGCCTATTTCCAGGTAGGAGAGAGAGTATTGCGCAGGGAGATAGAAATTTTACGGGATCAGGGTTTAATAGCTGTTGAGTCCAGGGGCATTACTCTTACTTCGGCCGGTGAATCCCTGGTAACGTCCATTACCCCTTCCCTTAAGTCTTTCCTGGGGTTGACGTTACTGGAGGAGAAACTTGTTAAATTATTAAAAGTAAAAGATGTAACTGTTGTACCGGGGGATTTGGAAAGTGATGAAGTTGTCCTTTTGGAAATGGGCCGTGCTGCTACCAGGATATTAAGGGAATGTTTGAAGCCTGGTATTGTCCTGGCCGTTTCCGGGGGAACTTCCTGTGCTGCTGTTGCCGATATGCTCCCTGAAGCCCCGGCGCCTTCGGGGATTACAGTAGTTCCGGCCAGAGGCGGTCTTGGAGAAGTAGTTGATTACCAGGCTAATACCATTGCCGCCAGGGTGGCACAAAAGTTGAGAACTAATTACAGGCTGCTTCATCTTCCTGATTCCTTAAGCCAGGAAGCACTGCAAATGCTGCTCCGTGAGAAAAAAATTAAAGAGATACTGGATCTGATCAATTCGGCCAGCATTTTAATTCATGGGATTGGAACGGCTGAAGAAATGGCACGGCGCAGGGGTGCTGCCCCCGAGGAAATGGAAAGGTTGCGTGAACAAGGTGCTGTAGGGGAAGTTTTCGGGTTTTTTTACAACAGCAGGGGTGAGATCGTTGAACATATCCCCAGTCTTGGTCTTTATCTGGAGGATTTGGGCAACAGGGTGGAAAATGTAATTGTAGTGGCCGGGGGGCGCAGGAAGGCCAAAGCCATTGTCGCCGTAGTGGGAAACCACCCCCGGGATTTTTTAGTTTTGGACGAGGGAGCGGCAAAGAGGATTTTAGAGCTGTATTCAAGGAAAGGGGACACACCTCTTTTTTAAGGAAAGGGGACACACCTCTTTTTTAAGGAAAGGGGACACACCTCCTTCAGAGGAATGTCCCCATGGAATGTCCCCGATGGAATGTCCCCGATGGAATGCGGTAAACAATTTATCATCCTTTTAACAGGGGCTTTTAGGCCCTTAATTCTCAAGTTCTGGAGCGGCAAAACTTTTTCAGGCGATCGTGTGAACACCGATATTTTCGATGTTTAGAAGGGGTCATTTAAATATTCAACTTTATGGTTCTGGCTATGTCCAGGTTAGGTTAATTAAGATCTGCAAAACCGGATAAAAAATAATTTTGATGCTTATATTAAAGGAGGCAGAGTTTTATGACTGTGAAAGTCGGGATTAACGGGTTTGGAAGAGTGGCCAAATCTTGCCTGCGTGCTTCTTTTGCTCACCCCGATGTGGATGTTGTCGCTGTAAACAGTGTACGTGATCCTAAACTCCTGGCCCACTTGCTAACATATGATTCAGTTTACGGCATTTTTGATGCCCACGTAGAAGCACAGGGTCAGAGTTTACTTGTGAACGGGCAGCGGGTCCAAATCCTGGCACACAGGGATCCGTCCCTTTTGGCCTGGGGTGAAACAGGGGCCGAGATAGTGCTGGAGGCCACCGGGGCTTTTAACAAGCGGGAAGCTGCTGCGGGGCACTTTAAAGGCGGGGCTAAAAAAGTGATCATTACAGCACCCGGCAAACAAGTGGATGTAACGGTAGTTATGGGCGTAAACGAAGAGGATTACAATCCCGGGGAGCATCAGGTTATCTCCAATGCCTCCTGTACGACCAACTGCCTGGCGGTCGTTGTCAGGGTTTTACAGGAAAAGATGGGTATAAAGCGTGCCTCTATGACCACGATCCATGCTTATACCAATGACCAGCGTATCCTGGATATCACTCACAATGATTATCGCCGGGCCAGGGCCGCAGGGGTTTCCATGATACCCACATCCACAGGAGCCGCCCGCAATATCAGCCTGGTGCTGCCCGAATTACAGGGGAAAATAAACGGAGTAGCCATCAGGGTGCCTACATTTACTGTATCCCTGGTTGACCTGGTAGCTGAACTGGAAGTAGATGTAACTGCCGACGAGGTTAATGAGGCTTTTCTGGAAGCTTCCCGTGCTAAAATGAAGGGGTTTCTCGATGTTTCCTTTGAACCTCTGGTTTCCATTGATTATAAGCAAAGTACATATTCCGCCGTTGTGGATGCTCTTTCGACTATGGTTGTGGGAGAAAAAATGGTTAAGGTTATGGCCTGGTACGATAATGAATGGGGGTATTCCCAGCGGGTCCTCGATCTGGCTGCCTATGTTGCCGCCAGGGGCCTGTAAAAACTAATCCGGGGGTGCTATTAAACCTTGTCCAAATTAACTGTTAAGGATATTCCCGCAGAGGGAAAAAGAGTTTTTGTGCGGGTTGATTTTAATGTTCCCCTGTCACCGGAGGGGAGGGTCCTGGATGATACCAAAATTCGCGCCTCTCTTCCTACCATCAGGTATCTCCTGGAAAAAGGGAGCAGGCTAATCCTGGCCTCCCATCTGGGACGCCCTAAAGGGAAGGTAGTGGAGGCTCTGCGTATGGATCCGGTTGCAGAGCGGCTGTCACGGCTCCTGGGCCGGGAGGTATTAAAAAGTAATACCGTAGTAGGAGAGGAAGTAGTAAGGGCTGTGGAAGCCTTAAAACCCGGTGATATTCTCCTGCTGGAGAATATAAGGTTTGAGGCCGGAGAAGAGAAAAATGACCCCCAGTTTGCCGCTGCTTTAGCCCGGCTGGCCGATTTTTATGTTAATGACGCTTTTGGTACCGCGCACCGGGCCCATGCTTCTACTAACGGCATCTCCCGTTTCCTGCCGGCAGTAGCCGGGCTGCTTATGGAGAAAGAAATTGTATACCTGTATAAAAGCAGGGAAAATCCTCCTTCGCCCCTTGTGGCCATCCTGGGCGGGAAAAAGGTTGCAGATAAAATCGGAGTTATACGGCATTTTATGGGCCATGCTGATAGTTTGCTTTTAGGAGGAGCAATGGCCAACACGTTCCTGAAAGCCAGGGGCTATGTTATGGGCAGCTCTTTTTATGAAGAAGATAAACTTGACCTTGCTAGGGAAATCCTGGAGGAGGCCCCCAAAAATCAGGCCAGGATTTATCTGCCTTCAGATGTAGTCATCGTAGAGGAACTTCGTGCCCGGAGCCCCTTTAAAGTTGTAAAAGCGGAGAATATACCGGAGGGGTGGAGTGCCGTAGATATCGGGCCGGAAACTGTGGATACCTTCCAAAAGGCTATTCATGGTGCTAAAATGATTATCTGGAACGGCCCTCTAGGTGCTTATGAGTTTCCTCCTTTCCATAAAGGGACAGAAATGGTCGCCAGGTCCATAGCAGCAGCAAAGGCCGAATCTATTGTAGGAGGAGGCGATATTGTCGCTGCCCTGGAAGAATTGGGTCTCTCTGATCAAATTACGCATCTTTCCACCGGAGGAGGGGCCGTCCTGGAGTTCTGGGAAGGGAAGGAACTTCCCGGACTGACAGTTTTACAGGAGCACAGCTTAACTGGAATTTAAAATGCGTAGATGAGGGTGAACAGGGTAATGAGACAAACATTAATTGTCGCTAACTGGAAAATGTATAAGACCCTGGCAGAAGCAGAAGAATTTATGGAGCGTTTTACCGGTGAAATAGCGGGGGTTAGCGGTATCGAAACGGTAATTTGCGCCCCCTTTATTTCCCTGGCACGGCTTTCTGTTTTAATGGAAAGGACCACCCTGTTACTGGGGGCACAAAATATGCACTGGCAAAAAGAGGGAGCTTTCACCGGGGAAATCTCCCCTTTAATGTTAAGGGACTTAGGGATAAAATATGTTATTATCGGCCACTCCGAAAGACGCCTGCATTTTAATGAAAGCAATTTGCTTATTAAAAGGAAGGTGGCTTCTGCCTTTAATTTTGGGCTTATTCCCATTCTTTGTGTGGGTGAAAATTGGGAGCAGCATAGTTCCCAGGAGACAGAAAAGGTTATTAAGGAACAGTTGTTTAGTGCCCTGGAAGGGTTTACCTTGGAAAATGAGTTCATGACCAAAATGGTCCTGGCTTATGAACCGGTTTGGGCTATCGGTACGGGGACTGCCGCCCGTGGGGAGGAAGCTAATGCCGTAGCGGGCTTTATGCGCTCCCTGCTGCAGGAAAAATGGGGAGGAATTTCCGAAAAAGTGCGTATTCTTTACGGTGGCAGTGTAAATGCGGACAATATTACGGAATTTACCGGTAAAGAGGATCTGGACGGTGCTTTGGTGGGCGGCAGCAGTTTGAATGTAGAAACCTTCGCCGGATTGCTCAAGGCTGTTTTTAACGAGAGGAGAGCTTGATTTGCCAAAGGATGAAGGCCGTTTTCTGGTGCTTATTATTATGGACGGGTGGGGTTTGAAAGAGAGTGAAAGTGGAAACGCTATTTCCCTGGCGCATACTCCTAACGTGAACGAGCTTTGTCGAAAATTTCCCTGGACACGTCTGGCTTCCAGTGGTGAAGCGGTAGGCTTACCGGAAAACCAGATGGGAAATTCAGAAGTTGGACATTTAAACCTTGGTGCGGGCCGCATCGTTTTTCAGGATATGCTTCGTATCAGCAACTCCATTGAAGATGGCAGTTTTTATAGGAACGAAGTTTTTTTAACTGTACTGCAAAAAGTTAAGGAAAACAATTCCACGCTTCATCTCATGGGGTTATTGTCTGACGGTGGGGTACACAGCCACAATACCCACCTCTACGCCCTTCTAAATCTTGCTAAAATTGCCGGACTGTCAAAAGTTAGTGTACATGCTATCCTGGATGGAAGAGATACGCCTCCCATGAGCGCGGCAAAATACCTGGAAGAACTGGAACGGGAAATTGCCAGCCTGGGAACAGGACAGGTGGCCAGTATAGCGGGGCGTTATTACAGCATGGATCGTGACCGGCGCTGGGACCGGACCGAAAAGGCCTATCGGGCTTATGTTTATGGCGAAGGAGAAAGGGCGGGCAGCAGCCTGGCAGCCCTGGGAGCAGCTTACCAGAGAGCAGAAACAGACGAGTTTGTTTCCCCCACGGTTATCTTAAACGAATACGGCCACCCCTCTTCATTAATCAATAACGGGGATGGGTTAATATTTTTCAACTTTCGTTCTGATCGGGCACGGCAGATAAGCAGGACTTTAGTGGACAAGGATTTTCAGGATTTTGCCCGGGGTGCAAGCCCCACTTTCCCCTATTATGTGTGTTTTACGGAATATGATCCCCGTTTAAAAGTACCGGTGGCCTTTCCTTCCGAATACCTGTCGGGTACTCTGGGAGAGGTTATTTCCAGGGCAGGATTCAAACAGCTCAGGGTTGCCGAAACGGAGAAATATGCTCATGTGACATATTTTTTTAACGGGGGCAGGGAAGAAGCCTATCCGGGGGAAGACAGGATTATGGTTCCTTCTCCCCGTGTTCCTACTTACGATTTTAAACCGGAGATGAGCGCCCCGGAAGTTACCGATGAAGTTTTAAAAGCGCTGGGTACGGATAAATATATGCTTATTGTTGTTAATTATGCCAATGCTGATATGGTCGGGCATACGGGTAAGCTGGAGGCGGCCATAAGAGCAGTGGAGGCGGTTGACAGGGAGATAGGCAGGGTAATTTCCAGGGTGTTACAAAAAGGGGGTATGGCCATCGTAACCTCAGATCACGGTAATGCAGAAAAAATGCTGGACGAGGAGGAAAAATATCATACGGCCCATACCAGCAATGACACCCCTTTTATCCTGGTATCGTCACAAACAGAATACAGCCTGCCCCTGCGGGGAAAGCTAGCTGATGTGGCCCCGACTATTTTAAAATTACTTTCACTGCCTGTTTCTTTGGAGATGAGCGGCTTATCCTTGATCTGAGAGGCGAAATATTTCGCCCTGGAGAAAAACAATTTTTTAATTAACTTTTACCAGAGTGAGGTGGATTTTTTATGTTGACTTTAATACAATCTATCCACGCCCGGGAGGTGCTGGATTCCAGGGGTAATCCCACAGTGGAAGTTGATGTAATGCTTGATTGTGGTTCTATGGGAAATGCGTCGGTTCCCTCCGGTGCCTCTACGGGTACTTTTGAGGCCGTTGAACTCAGGGATAAGGACAAGAAACGATACCAGGGAAAAGGAGTTCTAACGGCTCTACAAAACATCAGGGAAAAGATAGCTCCTGCTTTAAAAGGGAAAGATGCCCTGGACCAGGGAGAAGTGGACAGGATCTTAATTGAACTGGATGGAACAGAAAATAAGGGTAAGCTTGGCGCTAATGCTATTCTGGGCGTTTCTCTCGCCGCAGCCCGTGCTGCTTCCAATGCGCTCGGCCTGCCCCTTTATCGTTATTTAGGAGGAGTAAACGGGAACCTCCTGCCCGTTCCCATGATGAATATTCTTAACGGGGGTAAGCATGCTGACAATAATGTGGATGTCCAGGAGTTCATGATTTTACCGGTGGGGGCCAAAAATTTTCGCGAGTCCCTGCGGATGGGAGCGGAAGTTTATCACCATCTTAAAAAAGTGCTGCAGGAGATGGGTTTAAGCACGGGTGTAGGTGATGAAGGCGGATTTGCACCCAACCTCACTTCCAATGAAGATTCCCTGAAATTGATCATCAAAGCAATTGAGGCCGCAGGGTATGAACCCGGCAGCGATATTTTTCTGGCCCTGGATGTAGCTGCCACGGAGCTTTATGAAGAAGGTAAATATCACTTAAGGGGCGAGGGCCTGGGGATGACCTCCAGGGGCATGATTGAATATTACAGCAACCTGCTGGATAAATACCCCATTGTGAGTATTGAGGACGGCCTGGCGGAAGAAGACTGGGAGGGCTGGAAAGAGCTCACTTCCGCCCTGGGTCATAAATTAATGCTCGTCGGTGATGACATCTTCGTAACGAACCCTTTACGCCTGGGCCGGGGCATAAATGAGGGTATCGCCAACGCCATCCTTATTAAAATGAATCAAATCGGTACGGTTTCAGAAACCCTGCAAACTATGCAGCTGGCCATGCAAAGAGGTTATACCTGTGTTATTTCTCATCGTTCCGGTGAAACAGAGGATACGGCCCTGGCAGATCTGGCCGTTGCTGTTAATGCCGGGTTTGTAAAGACCGGTGCTCCGGCCAGGACGGAAAGAGTAGCTAAATATAACCGCCTGCTGCGCATTGAGGATACCCTGGGTAAAGCTGCCAGGTTTCCTGAAGGAACAGCATTAAAGTAAGGATTACTTGTCAGCACCATTTTATTATGGTAAAATAACCGTGGTGTTTTGCAGAGAATTTATTTAAGAGAAGGTGGGTATTTTGAGGTTAGCGCTGATTATTATTTATGTTGTGGTCTGTCTTTCTTTAATCGCTACCGTTTTGCTCCAATCCGGACGGAGTGCGGGGCTTTCCGGTGCCATAACCGGAGGGGCCCAGTCACTTTTTGGTAAGAAAAAGGGCATGGATGATTTACTGGGTCGTATTTCCACCGGTCTTGCTGTCGGATTTATGATCCTGGCCATTGTCCTAACCATCTTGGCCAGTTAATTTAAACAGACAAGGATTAAATACCGGAAGAAGGGAGGGGGTAAACAGGAGTATTATATTTTTAGAATATTTCTTAGAATCTTACTTAGACTTCTTGCTCAGGTTTAAAAAAAGGAGGAGGTAAAGAGTGGAGTTATTTTCTTTAGTACCCATCGCTGGTGTTATCGGTATTATTTTTGCAATTATCCTCTGGGTTCGCGTAGCTAAAGTAGATCCCGGAAACGAGCGGATGCAGGAAATCGCCGCTGCCATTCATGAAGGGGCCATGGCTTTTCTCAACAGGGAATACCGTACCCTGGGTATTTTTGCTGTTGTCCTTTTTTTCGTGTTGGGGTTTTTTATTAATTGGAGTACGGCTATTTGTTTCATTGTGGGCGCACTTTTTTCCGGTACCGCAGGTTATGCAGGGATGAATATAGCCACCATCGCTAATGTGCGTACTGCCAGCTCCGCCCGCAAGGGGGTCAATGAAGCTCTCAATGTGGCTTTTTCCAGCGGCTCCGTTATGGGAATGATGGTAGCAGGAATCGGGCTTTTAGGCCTCGGTATCCTTTATTTCATTTTCCGCGATCCCACCATCGTGAATGGTTATGCTCTGGGAGCCAGCTCCATTGCATTGTTTGCCCGTGTTGGTGGCGGCATCTATACCAAGGCTGCCGATGTTGGCTCAGACCTTGTGGGCAAGGTAGAAGCGGGAATTCCGGAAGATGATCCCCGCAATGCCGGAGTTATTGCCGATAACGTCGGGGACAACGTGGGTGATGTGGCCGGCATGGGAGCAGACCTTTTCGAATCTTATGTGGGATCCATGATCGCCACTATGACCGTGGGTGTCCTCGTTTTCGGATTAGCCGGAGTATTACTGCCTCTCCTGGTTGCCTCGGTAGGAATTATCGCTTCTATCATAGGCTTTTTCTTTGTGCGCGCCAAAGAAGGAGTGCGCCTTGGCGCCGCCTTGGAGCGTTCCACTTTGGTGGCGGCGGTAATCGTGATCATTGCTTCATATTTCCTTTCCATGAATGTTTTAAATCAAATCGGGCCTTTCATCGCCATTATTGCCGGACTCCTGGCGGGGGTTCTTATCGGCAAGCTGACAGATTACTATACCTCTTACCACTTTAAGCCCGTTCAGGAACTGGCCAGAGCTTCCCAGACAGGCAGCGCCACCAACATTATCAGCGGGCTGGCCCTGGGTATGGGCAGTACCACCCTTCCCCTCTTTACGATAGTTGTGGCCATAATTGTTGCTTACTTAGCGGCGGGTGTTTATGGCATTGCCATAGCAGCCGTGGGGATGCTTTCCACCGTAGGGACTACAGTTTCCGTTGACGCCTATGGCCCTGTAGCCGATAACGCCGGTGGTATTGCCGAAATGTCAAAACTGGATCCCCACGTCAGGGAGATTACAGATGAGCTGGATGCCGTGGGCAACACCACAGCAGCTATCGGCAAAGGATTTGCCATCGGTTCAGCTGCTTTAACAGCACTGGCTCTCTTTACGGCTTATACACAGGCAGCCCAGATTGATATTATTAACATAACGGAAGCAAGGGTAATTGCCGGACTCTTTATCGGGGGTATGATCATCTTCTTTACGTCCTCCCAAACTATGAAGGCTGTGGGACGGGCCGCTTTTGACCTTATTGAGGAGATTCGCCGCCAGTTCCGGGAAATCCCGGGCCTCATGGAAGGAACGGCCAGGCCTGAATATGCCCGTTGTGTAGATATCAGCACAGCCGCCGCCCTCAAAGAAATGATCGTTCCCGGGCTTGTTGCCGTCATAGTTCCCATAGCTGTCGGTTTAATTCCTTTCCTGGGTAGAGAAGCCCTGGGGGGACTTTTAGCCGGTGCGCTGGTCACAGGGGTTCTCATGGCTATCTTTATGGCTAACTCCGGCGGTGCCTGGGATAATGCCAAGAAGTGGATCGAGACAGGACAGCTGGGCGGTAAGGGAAGCGAAACACATAAGGCTGCCGTAGTGGGTGACACGGTAGGCGATCCCTTTAAAGATACCGCCGGTCCTTCCATCAATATTCTTATCAAGCTGATGAGTATTGTAGCCCTGGTTTTTGCGCCGCTGTTCTTCTAGAATTAAAATCAGGTGGCAGTTTTAAAGAGAGTAAGTTCATCTTGCTCTCTTTTATTTCCGTATAATATTGGGTATAATAAAGGTAACATTTGGAAAAATTTAAAGGAGTTAAAACGAAGTTTATTATGAGTATTAAGAAAAAACAGGTATTAAGCTATCTTTTTCAGGAAGAGTACAAACCGTTGACCTTGGAGGGGCTACAAAAGGCCCTTCATATTTATAAAGAGGAAGATATCCAGGAATTATTTCAGCTGCTGTCTTCTCTGGAAAAAGAAGGTTCCGTATTTAAAACCCGGCAGGGCCGCTACATCCCGTTAAGGGGAATGGGACTGCTGGTTGGAGTATTACAGGGGCATTCCCAGGGATATGCTTTCCTTCTTCCGGAAACTCCCGGTGAGCCGGATGTGTTTATACCATCTGAAAAGTTGAAGGGCGCCATGCATAAAGATCGGGTTATGGTACGCCTGCAGAAAGATTCACACGATGGGCGGCGTCGCCGTGAAGGGGAGGTTGTCCGGATCCTTAAGCGCGGCAATCCCAATCTAGTTGGTACATACAGTGGGAACCGGCACAGCGGCGTTGCTCTGCCCGATGACCGGCGCCTTTCCGAGATAAGCATTCCCCGGGGAAGCCGTGAAGCCAGGCCCGGAGACAAAGTGCTCATAAATATTACGCGCTGGCCGGACAATTTTCATGCTCTACCTGAGGGTAAAATTGTGGAGGTGATCGGTTCTACAGGAGAGCCCGGTGTTGATATAACTTCAATCCAGCTAAAATTCGGCCTGCCCTCCACTTTTCCGGCCAAGGTGCTGAAAGAGGTTGAGCACCTTGATGAAAAGCATATCCTGGAGGCTGCCAGAGAAGAAAACCGCCAGGATTTGCGCTCGCTGGCTATGGTAACTATTGATGATGAAGATGCCAGAGACCTGGATGATGCTGTTTCCCTGGAAAGAAGGGAAAGCGGTTACAGGCTGGGGGTACATATTGCCGACGTGAGTTACTATGTTAAAGAAGGAAGCGCCCTGGACCGGGAAGCCGCCAGGAGGGCTACCAGTGTATATTTCCCGGACAGGGTTATCCCCATGCTGCCTCCCCGGCTTTCCAACGGGATCTGCAGTTTAAACCCGGGCATTCCCCGCCTGGCCATCAGCGTTTTTATGGATTTGAACCAGGACGGGAAACTGGAAAAGTACGTTTTTTATCCCAGCGTTATCTGTATTGATGAGCGCATGGCCTACAGCGATGTAAACCGCATCCTGGAGGGGGATGACATCCTGGAAAAAAAATACAGCGGCTTTGTACAGGCTTTTATAGATATGGCCGCACTGGCCGAAAAATTGAAAGAGAAGAGGATCAAACGGGGTGCACTGGATTTTAATTTTCCGGAAGCGAAAGTTAAGCTTGATAAACAGGGGAAACCCCTGGAAATAAAGGTGAGAAGGGGCGGGCGTGCCGAATCGATTATTGAAGAATTTATGCTCCTCTGCAATGAAGTTATCGCTGCTCATTTTCACCGGCAAAAAGTTCCCTTTGTTTACCGCGTGCATGAACGCCCTGAAGAGGAGAAACTTTATGGCCTGCGTGACTTTTTAAGCCTGTTTAATATTAAACTGGAAGGAGATCTGAGCAGGATTTCTCCGCGGCACTTTCAAAAAACAATGGAGGCTGTAAAAGATACCCCTGTGGAAAAAATTGTAAACTATGTTTTGTTACGCTCGTTACCCCAGGCGCGGTACAGCGTATCTTCCCTGGGCCACTTTGGCCTGGCGACAAAATACTATACGCACTTTACCTCCCCGATCCGTCGTTATCCTGATCTGCTGGTACATCGTATTTTACGCTATACACTGGGGGGAACTCTGTCTGCAGAAGAATCCCGCAGACTGACAAACCATCTCCCCCAACTGGTGCAGCATTCCTCGGAGCAGGAGCGCATTGCCGTGGAGGCGGAAAGGGAAAGCATGGATTTAAAGAAGGTAGAATTCATGGAGGATAAGGTAGGCAGCGAATATTCTGCTGTTATCAGCGGGGTAACTTCTTTTGGCTTTTTCGTGGAACTGGATAACACCGTGGAAGGCCTGATACACGTTACCCGTCTGGAAGATGATTTCTACCATTTTGATGAAAAGCGATATGCGCTGGTAGGAGAGCGCAGCAGGAAGGCATACCGCCTTGGGGATTTCATAAAGGTCCGCCTGGAAAGAGTAGACAAGGAAACCAGAACTCTTTATTTTGCCCCTTTGAGCCCGGGGTTTTAAGTTGAAACCCCCTATAATGTCCTTGAAAACGGGTAGAATGATGTGTTATAATTAGACCAGACATTTGAGCCAAAAGAATAATTTTGTATATGTAACAGAATTGAAAGCCCTACCAGTTTATTAAAGAGACCAACATCGGTAGGGTTCAATTATCAAGGAAAGGGGATAAGCAAATAACAGGAAGAGCAGGCAAACCTGGAAACAAGATCCTGGCCCAAAACCGCAAAGCCAGGTACCAGTATTTTATAGAAGAAACCCTGGAAGCTGGTATTGCCCTTCACGGAACGGAAGTTAAATCGGTACGCCAGGGAAGGGTTAACTTGAGAGACAGCTATGCCCGGGTTGAGAACGGGGAGCTTTTTCTGTATAATATGCATATCAGCCCTTATGATCTCGGTAATCGTTTTAATCATGATCCTTTGCGTTTACGCAAGCTTCTTATGCACCGCCGGGAAATTAACAGGCTGGCAGGTTATGTCCAGGGAAAAGGTTATACCCTGGTTCCCCTGAGCATATACCTGACAGGCAGCAGGGTAAAAATAGAGCTGGCTGTGGCCAGGGGAAAGAAAGAATTTGACAAGAGACACACTATTGCCGAAAGAGATGCCAGGCGGGAATTGGAAAGAAATTTCAAGGAAAAAAATTATAATTAAAATTATGAAGAAAACAATTTTGGGGGTGTAATGGGTTCGACGGGGGTAGAAGAGGCAAGAGAAGCGGGTCCAGGACCATGGCCTGGTTAAAACATGGAACGGCTATAACTGCCAACAATAGACTAGCTCTCGCTGCTTAATTAAGCAGCCGCTTGCCTTCTCCCTGCCTGCAGGAAAAGAGCAGGTGTCATAGCAGCAGGCTATCCGGATGGAGGCCGCTCCTCCTTCACCCGGGGAAACTAAAGGAGATAGCTTGTGCAGCATCTTGCTCCGGAGAGGCTGTACTGCGAAAACTAAACCCAGGGCTACGCTCGTAGATGCTCTTGTGGCTTTGCCTTCGGACGCGGGTTCGATTCCCGCCACCTCCACCAAAATTTGTTGACTTAAACAAGCTTTTGTAACTGAGAAGCATAAAGCTGCCGTTACGGCAGCTTTATGCTTTTAATTTTGTGTAATCTTATTGGGGACTACAGAAAGTCCCCTGTTTTTATCTTGTCCAGCGCGTTGGTTCTCTAAACGATGCCAGGACCACTTTATCAAATATGTAGCAAATGATGTGGAATTAATGGTATAATATATTGGGAAAAATTCTAAATTTCAGGGTGAACTTACTCCCTCCATGAATTGGACCGGCATCCCAGCGCCCGATGACACATTTCAGATTAGCTCCTGTCGTTCCTCAACAGTCCTCCCCGAAGGGAAAGGTGAGCAATGTCTTTTTATGAAACAATCTATACCCAGCTTCCAGAGGCCGTTATTCTTACAGACAAGCTTTATAGAATTGTATCCTTAAATAAAAAAGCTGAGGAAATTCTGGGGGTAAAAGAAGCAGATGCGCAGGGGATAAAGTTTTTAGAACTGGTGAATTCTCCCCAGATATATTCCTTGCTCGAGGAAACATTATTATTTTCCAGGTCGCCCAACCTTACTTACGAAAATTCGACAATTTTGTTGACCATAAGGGACAGGAAGAAATATTTTAAATTGTCCATGGTTCCCATATTCTTTTTCGATGAACTAAAATTTGTTCTTACGACGTTAACCGACATTACCATGTTAAAAGAAATCGAACAAATTAAGACAGATTTTTTTGCCACGGCTTCTCACGAGTTCCGTACCCCTTTAACCTCCATTTTGATGGGAGTAGGGATCATCAAGACAGGCCAGCTGGGCGAACTTTCACCCCGGGGCAAAGAGATCCTGGAAGCAATTGAAGAAGATTGTGCCCGGCTTTTGAAACTGTCCAATAATTTGCTGGATCTTTCCCGTTTGGAGACAGGAATTATAGCCATGGAAATGGAAGACGCCAGTGTGTACAAAATGATCAAAGCTGCTCTGGGGACGTTAAAGCTGCAGGCTGAAAAAAGAAACATAAAACTCTACACCAAGCTGCCTCCGGATTTACCGCTGGTCAAGGCCGATATTAATAAAATCATCTGGGTATTAACCAACCTGGTGGGCAACGCTTTGCGTTATACCAACGAAGGTGGTTCCATTACCGTTAGGGCTATTCGAAAAGGAACCAGGCTTTTTTGCTCTGTTATTGATACGGGGAAGGGAATTCCGGCGGAGTTTCATGAAAGGATTTTTCAGAAATACATCCAAATTAAGGATGAGGATTTTCCCAGCGGCGGAGCCGGGTTAGGGTTAACCATTTGCAAGGAAATTGTGGAGGCCCACGGTGGAGAGATCTGGGTAAAAAGTAAACCCGGTAAAGGATCAATTTTTACTTTTTCTATTCCGGTGAGCAGGAGTTAATAAGCTATATTCTTGTCATAAAAGGAGGAAAAAATTTGAAAGGTATGAAAAAGGTTCTGCTGGTTGAAGATGAAAAAAATATTATTTTAGGTGTAAAAACCTGCCTGGAATTAGCGAATTATAAAGCTGTCGTGGTTCAGGACGGAGAAAAAGCCATTGAAGCTGCCGTTAAAGAGCAGCCTGATCTTATCCTGCTGGATCTGATGCTGCCCAAGATTGACGGTTTTGAAGTTTGCCGGCAGCTTAAATCCCGGGAAGACACCAGGAATATCCCTATTGTTGTTTTGACCGCCAAAACTGGGGAAGAGGACCGGGATAAAGCCAGGATGGCTGGGGCTGATTCCTACATGACCAAGCCTTTTCGCCCTGAAGAACTCTGGCAGGAAATTAAGCGTTTTATTGTATAATATTTTCAAAACCTGCCATATTATGGATGAAATAATTCAAATTCTTTGTGGCAAAGGGTGCGAAAGATCAGATATAAAAAAGGGATTGCTCTAAATTAACTTTTGGAGCAATCCCTTTATGCTTGTTTTACACTTATTTCTGTTCACATAAATTTAGCAGCTTTTCCCATTCGGCATCAACATTTTCCTGGATAGCTTTCAGGATGTCTTTATTTTCTTCCTGGAAGAGATGGGCAAAACGGCCCTGTGTTTTCAGATAACCTTCCACGGGTTGTTTCTTCACTTTTGCCGTTAAATTCCACTTGCCGTTTTCCACCTCGTAAAGGGGCCAGATACAGGCTTGTACAGCCATCTTTGCCATTTCCACCGTTTTTTCCATGGGATACCGCCAGCCGCGGTGGCAAGGTGATAGGACATTGATGAAAGCAGGGCCGTCGGCGGCAAAGGCCTTTTGGGCTTTACGCACCAGGTCTCTCCAGTGGCTGATGGAGGCCTGGGCTACGTAGGGGATGTTATGGGCAGCGGCAATAGCTGTCATATCTTTACGGTTTTCTTTTTTGCCGGAGCTATACCTGCCATAGGGGCTTGTCGTGGTCCAGCTCCCCATAATGGTTGCTCCGGAGCGTTGAATTCCCGTATTCATATAGGCTTCGTTGTTATAACATACGTAAACCAGGCGGTGTCCCCTCTCCAGCGTTCCGGAAAGGGCCTGCAGCCCGATATCATAGGTCCCACCGTCTCCCCCGAAAACCACAAAGCGAAAATCTTCCTTAATTTTGCCCTGCTTTTTCAGGGTCTGGTAAGCGGCTTCTGCTCCGCTTAAAGTTGCGGCGGCATTTTCAAATGCACTGTGGATATAAGAGGTATTCCATGCAGTGTAAGGATAAATACTGGTAGAAACCTCCAGGCATCCCGTTGGATTGGCTATGACCAGCTTGACATCGTCCGGCACTCCCATCAAAATTTGCCTGACAGCGATGGAGGCCCCGCAACCTGCACATAAGCGATGCCCTCCCGAAAGGTACTGGGGTTTTTGCACCAGATCCGCTAATTTAGTAGACAATTCTCTTCGCCTCCTATTCCCGTAATCCCAGGTAATTAACTGGCTGCTTGACCTGGCCGCTGCAGGCAACTTCTGCCAGTTCGGCGGCAGCTTTATTGACAAGATCCACGGAGAGATCACGGCCTCCCAGGCCGTAAACATAGTTTACCAGAAGAGGCCTCTTTTGCAGATCGTATAAGGCAGAGCGGAGCTCGATAAAGACAGGACCGCCCATATTGCCTGCAAAAGTGCTGGAACGGTCAAAAACGGCCACAGCCTTCATACGGGATATGGCTTCTGCCAGCTCCCTGGCTGGGAAAGGCCTGAAGACGCGTAATTTAATCATGCCAATGGGTATTCCTTTAGCGCGCATGTCTTCTACTTGTTGGCGCACCGTTCCGGCGGCCGAACCGAGGACAATAATGGCAAACTCCGCATCTTCCATCCCTATCGTTTCAAAAAATCTGTACGGCCGGCCGGATATTTTCCCAAATTCTTCTCCTACCTCGTTGATAACCCTGAAGGAATTCAGCAGGGCTTCTTCCTGCTGGCGTTTAAACTCAAAGTAATAACCATACAGGCCGTCAAAGTTCCCCACGCTGACAGGATTTCTGGCATTCAGAAGGGAATATGCCGGCTTGAACTCACCGACAAAATGGGAAACCACTTCATCGTCCAGCAATTCAACCCTGTCTATGGAATGAGAAATGATAAAGCCGTCCAGAAGAACCATTACCGGTAAAAGGACAGCAGGATTTTCGGCAATACGTATGGCCTGAATGGTATTGTCATAGGATTCCTGGGCGTTTTCCGAAAATAGCTGGATCCATCCAGAATCCCTGGCTCCCATGCTGTCACCGTGGTCGCAGTGGATATTGATAGGCGCAGAAAGCGCCCGGTTAACGTTGGGCATTATAATGGGCAGCCTTAAGCCTGAAGCTATATAAAGCATCTCCCACATCAAGCCCAGACCTTGTGCGGAGGTAGCAGTCATAACCCGCGCCCCTGAGGCAGCGGCGCCGATGGCTGCACTCATGGCGCTGTGCTCGCTTTCTACGGCAATCATGTTTGTTTTAACCAGGCCATCTGCCACCATCTGGGAATAAGTTTCTACGATGGCAGTTTGTGGGGTTATAGGGTAAGCTGCCACCACATCGGGATTTATTTGCCTCATGGCCTCTGCAATGGCATCAGTCCCTATTAAAGCTACTGTTTTAGTACCTGCTTTACTGCCTGTAATCATAATCAGCCTCCTTTCACCTGAATTTTCCGGCATTATCTTTTTTAGCCATTGTCTCATCGATCATCTGGATCGCATCTTTTGGGCATTCTGCCGCGCAAATACCGCAACCTTTGCAAAAATCGTAATCGATTCCGGTTATTTTCCCATCCCTGGCAAGTATAGCGCTGTCGGGGCAGAAAACATAACAGATCAGGCACTGGTTGCACTTTTCTTCGTCACGAACAGGTCGAAAGGTGCGCCAGCCCCCTGTTTTAAACTGGCAGGAATTCCCCGGGTCCTTAATGACGCCACCAAGGGGATGCTGTCTCCAGCCCCATTTTTGAATATCTTTAATATCCCAGGTCATTCTTCCTTCACCTCCTCGAAGGCCTGTTCCAGGGCTTTAACATTGCTTTCCACTACTTTGGTGGAAAACTTTTTATCAAAGGATTTCCTTAAAAATTCTTTCGCCTCTTCTTTTTCCAGCAGGCCTGTTGCTTTTAAAACTGCTCCGAGCATGGGGATATTGGGCATAAAGCGCCCCAGTTTATTTAAAGAAATATGTGTGGCATCTACAGTATAAATTTTTCTGCCATTAACGCTGAGCTTTTCCCGGATGTCTTTCGGGTCTTCGGTGGTGTTAATAATAAGAATACCGTCATCATCAAGCCCGGCCGTAATGTTTACTACGTCCAGGAGCGTGGGATCAACGACAACAACGATATGCGGGTTGGTTATACCGCAGTAAGTGGAAATCTTCTTTTTGCTTAAACGGTTAAAACACTGAATTGGTGCACCCATTCTTTCAGGGCCGTATTCAGGAAAGGCCTGGAAAAACATGTCTTTCGTCAGGGACATTTCGGCTAGGGTCTTGGCGGCAGTTACTGCCCCCTGCCCTCCCCTGGCGTGCCAGCGAATTTCTAAAACGCCATCATTAACCATCAAAAACACCTCCTTGGTTAGAATACCATATTTTATATTGTGTGCCGGGGACGTTCTCTTTTTAATCAAGACTGCTTATTCCCGTATAATATTTGAATATTACCTTTATATAAATTCGGGAAAAGCGTCTTTGCTTCCCCTTCAGGGCCCGTTTTACCGGACCTGAAACTTTTATTGACAAAAATACCATTAATCATAATCCTTGATATAATGGCACTTTTTTAAAAACTACTAAATAAACATTTTAAGATATATTTTAACACAGAGTATCAAATTGTTCTATAATAATTTTAAAATTCTTGGCCCCACCAGGGAAATTTATATATTCAAATTGTTCATAAAATTTCCAGACCACCATAGCCGCGAGATGCCATGCTCGTGCAGCTATAAGATTGTTTTATTTCCTCTCACAAGATCACACCTCCAACTCTTGACACCCGGGGAAGCAGTTGTTACACTGTTAGTTAAATAAGGGGAAAAACATACCGGCCTTTTTTATCATTTTTTTTGTAATTTGTTTCCCGGCCTTTGGGGCTTTTTGGATTTCCCCTGTCTGCCGGGGATAATATATTGTTTTGCCGGCTGTCCCCTGCATAGAAGTCCGGGTTTTCGCATAGTAATTTATATTAGCAAAAGGAGGAAGGTTAGCATGCCTTTCGTGTTAAGCGGCCTTTTTATTTTTTTAGCCAGGGTTGCTGATATGTCTATGGCAACCTTCAGGATTCTCATGTTGATGAGAGGCCGCAGCCTTACGGCTTCTCTGATCGGTTTCGTGGAATCATTACTTTATATCGTAGCCCTGGGTGAAGTCCTTAAGCGTCTTGATAATCCTCTTAACATGGTCTTTTTTGCGGCGGGATTTGGCGTGGGTAATTACGTGGGAAGCCGTATCGAGGAGCGTATTGCTTTAGGATATGTTAATGCACAGATAATTTCCATAGAGTGTTACGATACCCTGCAAACTAGATTAAGGGAGGCGGGTTTCGGTGTCACTACCGTGGAAGGCTGTGGAAAAGACGGTGTTCATCAAATTCTCCATGTCCTGCTAAAAAGGCGTGATTTGCCCAAGCTGATGAGAATGATAAGCTCTGAGGATCAGAAGGCTTTTGTTTCCATTATTGATACGCGCCAGATAATCGGTGGTTTTTTTCCGGCGCGTAAGTCAAAGTAAGAAGCGTTAAATCAATGTTAATTTGGTTAGGAGGGGGCTAAAATAGATTGTTATAAGGCCATCGCTTTGCTGGACTCCGGGGTAGGAGGTTTAACCGTTGTTAAGGAAATTTTTAAACAACTGCCCCATGAAAACATTGTCTATTTTGGTGATACCGCTCATATGCCTTACGGGCCCCGGCCTCATGCCCAGGTTAGGAGTTTTGTTTATGAGATTATGGATTTTCTCCAGACGCAGGAGATCAAAATGATTATTATAGCCTGCAATTCAGCTACGGCGGCAGGCCTGGAATACTATAAAAAAAAAGTTCATTTGCCGCTTCTGGGGGTAATCGAACCGGGGGTAAGGGCTGCGCTGAAGCATACGAAGACAAACAAAGTTGGTGTTATCGGGACGACCGGTACCATTCAGAGCGGCGCTTACCGGGAAGTTTTTAACAGGTTAAGCTGCGGTGATGTCCAGTTATTTAGCCATCCCTGCCCATTATTTGTCCTTATTGTGGAAAACGGCCTGGTAGATTCCCCCGAGGCCAGGCGGGTGGCGGAAGAGTACCTGGGGCCGTTGAAAGACATGGGCATAGATACACTGATCCTGGGATGCACTCACTATCCTTTGATGAGCGATGTTATACAGGAGGTAATGGGCCCTGGAGTAAAGCTTATCAGCTCTGCGGAAGAAACGGCCAGGGAAGCCAGGCAAGTTATGGAAGAAAACAGTTTGTTAGGCCGGGAAGGTGAGGCCACACCTCACCATCGTTTTTTTGTCAGCGGGCCGGCTAAGCCCTTCACAGATATGGCCGTAAACTTGCTGGGCAAAGATATTAACGCTTACCAGGTGATTCTGCCCTGGTAATCAGTTTTTATAAACAGGGGGTATTTCCAGCCATCCCTTTTGTTTTCCATACCTGCACAGGTTTTTAAATATTTCCAGTTTTTTTGTTAAGAAATTTATTCGGTTTCCTAGGGCAGCAAATGCTAAGGTGGCTTTAAAAAGCTGCTTATTTTTTTTCATAATTAGCTTCCGGTTGCTATACATATAGTAACAGGACAAAGGTTAAGGAAGTGAAGCTGAACATGAAAGCACGAAGAAATTTGCTTTATTTGCTTCTCCTGATTTGTTTGGCAGGCTTTTTCCTGGTTGGGGGATGCCTTCAGGAGTTTTTACCCCGCGAGTTGCGGCAAAAGGAAGAACCTGAATTAATTATTCCCGGAGAAGAAAGGCAGGAACAATTTAACAAAGAAAGGGAAAAGCTTCCCGAAGGGGTGCTTTATCTTCAGGTATATTTCCTGGAAGGGAGGGGCGATTACCTGCTGCCGGTAACCATAGCCCTTCCCTGGACGGAAGGTGTAGCCAGGGCAGCGCTGGAAAAACTGATTGAAGGGCCGACTCCAGCCCAGGAGATGCGTTTCGGACTTAGTTCGCCAGTACCTCCTACAACAGAAGTACTGGGAATAACGATCAGGGACGGCCTGGCGAAACTTGATTTGAGCGGGTCTTTTTTGAGTTATGATCCGGGGGAGGAAAGGTCGGTTTTGAACAGCATTGTTTTTACACTTTTACAGTTTCCTACAGTAAAAGATGTACAGCTACTGGTCGAAGGTATAGCTCCGGAGGTATTCCCCGGGGGCACGCCGGGAAAAGGCGCTTTTAGCCGGGAACGGGGAATAAACCCGGAGGTGACCGAGGACATCAGTAATTTTGAGGATATCCAGCTGGTAACGCTGTATTTTTGTACCGTTTTAGGGGATAACCATATTTTCTATGTTCCTGTTTCCCGGGTTGTTGCAGGTAATGAGGATATTTTTAAAGTTACCATCGAGGAGCTTTTAAAAGGTCCTCGTCCAGGCGGCTTTCTGTTCAATGAACTGCCGGCAGGTACAAAGCTGCTCAATTTTACACTTAAGGAAGGCACCTTGCTGGTAAACTTTTCCCGTGAACTTTTAAATTATAAAGGCGGGCTGAGTGGGGAAAAAAATATTTTGTCACAGGTTGTCCTGACGCTGACAGAAATCCCCGGAGTGGAGCAAGTACAGCTGCTGATAGAAGGAAAAAATACAATTCTGAACTATGGGACATCCTTTCAGGAACCATTGTTACGTCCCCTGCTTATCAACCCCCTGCTTTAGACCTTAGGCTCAAAAATAAAAAAATATAAAAGAAATCCCAAGGGTGGGAGCGGTATTGGTATTACCATGGCGGTGAAGTCTTCAGGGGCTTTGTAGCGCCTTTTTCTTTTTAATAATAAATAGATTCTTCCCTGACGATGGTACCGGCCCAGCGGTCACCGTTACGCCTCCCGCGTGGGTCATTGGCCATGGCCAGCAGCTCAATGACATAGATGACTATGGACAGCAGCCCACTAATAATCCAGCCTATCAGGGGAATAATGGACAGTATGACGGGAAAGGCGAAAATAACATTGCGGCGGAAAGACTCCATGTAGGTTATTTGTTCGCCATATTTAGTAGTTACGTGAAGATTGAGAAGTTTTTTGCCCGGGCTGCCGCTTTCTGTTAAACCGTCCCGAAGGAGCATATAAAAAAACCCAATTAGCCAGCCTATAAAGGGAACCAGAGACAGCAGGGAAGCGACCACGGCATCAACCAGGAAAGCAAAAATACGGCGCATGCTCATCTTGTTTCCACCCTTAAATTCATTTTAGAAATAAATTCTGCAAATTATCGATAAATCCCTGCAATATGACAGGTTTTGCGTTAAAATATATATGGGGATTTTTCCAGGAGTACTTATACTCAAAAATTATTAAAGGAAAGCGGGTAATTGCCAGTGCGTTCTGATGGTCGAAGTAATGATGAGCTTAGACAAGTAACAATTACAAGGCACTTTCTTAAGTATGCGGAAGGGTCCGCGCTGATAGAGGTAGGGAATACCAGTGTACTATGTGCTGCTTCGGTGGAAGAGGGAGTGCCTTTCTGGAAAAAAGGGGGACCACGCGGTTGGATAACCGCTGAATATTCCCTGCTTCCCCGTTCAACTCATAACAGGATTACCAGGGAGGCTGTCCGGGGCAAGCTTAGCGGACGTACATATGAGATTCAAAGGCTTATCGGGAGGTCTCTTCGTGCTGTGGTGGACCTGGAGGCCCTCGGCGAAAGGACTATCTGGCTGGATTGTGACGTGCTGCAGGCTGACGGAGGAACCAGGACGGCGGCCATTACAGGTGCGTTTGTAGCCCTGGCTGATGCCCTGGAATACCTTTACCGGGAAGGGAAAGTGGAAAAGTACCCCTTAAATGATTTTATTGCAGCCATAAGCGTAGGTCAGATAGAAAAGGAAATCTTTCTGGATCTTTGCTTTGAGGAAGACAGTAAAGCAGATGTGGATATGAATATTGTTATGACCGGAAAGGGAGAACTGGTGGAAGTTCAGGGGACCGCCGAAAAGAAGCCTTTTTCCAGGGAAGAGTTAAACAAGTTTTTGGATCTGGGGGCTGTGGGTATTAAAACGCTAATTTCCAGGCAGCGTGAATCTCTGGGAGAAGTTGCAGCGCGGATTGGTTCCTTTGACAAAAAATTGCTTTTAGCTACGCACAATGAAGGGAAAGTTGTGGAACTTAAAAAAATGCTTTCATCCCTTCCCCTGGAAATTTATTCGCTCAGAGATTTTCCCCAGCTGCCTGTAGTGGAGGAAACAGGCTCCACCTTTAAAGAAAATGCTGTTTTGAAAGCAGAAACCATCAGCCGCTTAACCGGTGAAGCTGTCCTGGCTGATGATTCCGGGCTGGAAGTAGAGTGCCTGGGCGGCAAACCCGGGGTTCGCTCGGCACGCTTTGCCGGAGAGGGAGCTACAGATGAAGAAAATAACACACTTTTGTTGAAGCTGATGGAAAATGTTCCCCTGTCTGAGAGGAAAGCACGTTTTGTATGTGTTATGGCTCTGGCTGCTCCCGGGAAAAAGACAAAGACAGTGGAAGGGAGCTGTAAAGGCCTGCTGGCCACCTCACCTCGCGGCAATCGCGGTTTTGGCTATGATCCCCTTTTTATCTATGAGGAAGAAGGTAAAACTTTCGGAGAGATGGATCTGGAGACGAAAAGCCGTATCAGTCACCGGGGGAAGGCTATGCAAAAAATCAGGGACTTGTTAAGCCAGTATTGAATTTATCCTGGCTATGTGTTAAAATTAGTGGGACAATAAAGATTCCGTTCGGGGCGTGGCGCAGCTTGGCAGCGCGCTTGGTTTGGGACCAAGAGGCCGCCGGTTCGAATCCGGCCGCCCCGACCACATGAATAAACAAGACAGGGGGACGGTTCTTGAAGGGTTCAATCGGAAGTTTTGCGCGCGAAAAAGCCCAACTTGTAACTAATATAGCATACAGTTGAGCCTTAAACAACA
>QZJM01000049.1 GCA_003605065.1 Dethiobacter sp.
AATAAAAAAAGCGGTGCCTACATCCCATACTTTATTCCGGCTGAAATATTCTGTTGCAACTCCGGCGGTAGACCGTAACACGGGTTTGACTTATTATCAGACCAAAGTTTACTGGGATAATTGTTGATATTCCCATCTACGGATTTGCTCCATAAAGGCTCTGATCATATGTTTATCTTTAAGACCATCCTTCTCCACACCACTGCTTATATCAACACCATAAGGTTCAAGTAAATCCAGTGCCGTAATAATATTCTCCTGATTTAACCCCCCCGCAAGAATAAGGGGGATAGTCCTTTTATAAAAAGGCCTGGCCAGTCGCCAATTGAAAGTTTGACCTCCTCCACCCTTTTTATCTGTATATTTAGTATCCAGTAGAATAGCGCTAACAAGGTATTCCCGGCACCTTTCTAGTGATAAAGAGGACGATGCCAAAAAAGTTTTGATAATTTTATATGTGGGAAACCGGCGGCAGTACTCCGCTGTCTCCTCGCCGTGAAACTGTAAGGTATCCAGCCTGCAATAAGCAGCAATCTCTCTTACTTTTTCGTCTTCTTCGTTGACAAAAACGCCCACTTTCCCGATAAAAGGAGGCAGTTCCTTGATAATAGCTGCCGCTTTTTCAGGACTTATCCGGCGGGGACTGGCAGCAAAGACAAATCCCAGAGCATGAACGCCTTCTTCCACGGCTGCCAGAGCCTCCCGGGGAGTAGTAATACCGCAGATCTTAACGCGTACAGGACACATCTTCCCCCAGCAGCTCCTTTATTTTGGCAACAGGATCGCTACTGCTCATAAGGCTATTACCAACAAGAATAGCATTCACTCCCAACTCTTTCAACTGCTTCACCTGCTCCCGGCAGTGAATACCGCTCTCCGAAATCAAAACCCTGTCGCGGGGAACATAGGGACCCCATTCAAGAGTCCTCCTAAGATCAATCTCCATAGTATGGAGGTTACGGTTATTGATACCTATGATCTCCGCCCCCGCCTGTACCGCCCGAAGAATTTCTTCCTTTTTACCTACTTCTACTATGGCAGCCATTCCCAGCTCGTGGAGCAACTGCAAAAATCTTTTTAACTCCGTAAAAGCCAGTAGAGAGGCAATAAGCAGGACAGCATCTGCTCCCATGGCCCTGGATTCATAAATCTGGTACTCATCCACGATAAAATCCTTACGAAGGACAGGTATGCTTACAGCACTCTTAGCGCTCTTTAGATCTGCAGGACAGCCGGCAAAATATTTTGCCTCTGTTAACACAGATATGGCCGCTGCGCCGGCTTCCTGGTATAAAAGGGCGATTTCGGCCGGGCTTTTAACCTGTGCAAAATGAGACTCAATTACTCCGCAAGAGGGGGAGGCTTTTTTAATCTCCGCTATAATGCTTAGCTGCGGAAAACGCTTTTGAACTGCCTCTTTAAAGTTTCTTGCCGGAGAGATTAAAGGCAGCTGCTTGATTATTTCCTCCAGGGGATATTCTTTTTTCTGCCTGATAACTTCCCTCCATTTATGAGCAGCTATCTCTTTAAGCATGAGCTCTTCCCCCTTCTATCCTCCTGGCAGATTCCCGCCGGTACGAGGAAAACTCCACCAGGGCCTGAAGTTTTTCATAAGCCGCTCCTGAATCAATAGATTTTTTTGCCAGCTCAATCCCTTCCCTGATACTTGAGGCCAGGCCGGAAACGTACACAGCCGCTCCCGCATTTAGTAAAACAACATCCCGGTATGGCCCTTTTTCCCCTTTCAGTACCGCCAAACAGGAATAAGTACCCGCTGCAGTATCCCCACCCTTCAGAGACCTCATCGAAACCCTGGAAAAACCAAAATCTTCCGGTGTAATAATATAGCTTTGTATGTTCCCGTTTTTCATTTCCGTTACTTTAGTCTCTGCCGTAAGTGTAATTTCGTCCAAGCCATCCCCACCGGCTACCACCAGGACATGTTCGGAGCCCGAAGAGGCCAGTACCGCAGCCATTTTTTCTGTTAACGCCGACTCGTAAATTCCCAGCAGCTGCCTTCTTGCTCCTGCCGGATTATTCAAGGGGCCCAGGAGATTAAAGATGGTCCGCACTCCCAGAGCTTTTCTTGCCGGGAGCGCATGGGCCATAGCCGGGTGTAATAAAGGTGCGTACAAAAATCCCAGGCCGATTTCATTGAGACAATGCTCTAGATCTCCAGTAGACAATTCCAAATTTATGCCTAAAGCTTCACAGAGGTCTGCACTACCGCACTGCCCGGACACAGCCCTGTTTCCGTGCTTGGCCACCGTTATCCCGGCTCCGGCTGTAACAAAGGCGCTCACCGTAGAAATGTTAAAGCTCCCCTTGCCGTCTCCCCCTGTACCGCAGGTATCCACCAAAGGAGTCCTGGTAACGGAAATTTTAATGCTATGTTCGCGAATGGCCTGGCAGCTCCCCAGTATTTCATCTACGGCCTCACCTTTGCAACGAAGGGCGACAAGATAAGCAGCAACTTGAGCCTCTTTAAATTCACCTTTCATTACCTGTCTCATGACCTGGTAGGCCTCTTCACAAGTTAGATTTTCGTGATGTATCAACTTTTCCAGGAAATCTTTGATCATTTTTTAACCCGGGATTACTCCAGGGTGTTCACCTCCTGCAGAATGATTACGTTTAAAGGTTTCCCCTTTAATCTTTAAATTCTCTTCAGTGGTAATAAGGCCGGAAATCAGGCAAAAATTAGCCAGGATCATACGTCCCCGGGGAGTAAACAGGGACTCGGGGTGAAACTGCAACCCTATCAGATTGCGATAAAGTTTATGCCGGATAGCCATAATTTCCTCCTCCTCCGTGGCCGCGATAACTTCCAGAGAGGAAGGCAAGCCCCCGGCCAGGATAAGAGAATGATAGCGCATGGCCTCGAAAGGTGAATCTACCCCTTTAAAAATGCTGTCCCCCTGATGGTAAACAAGAGAAGTTTTTCCATGCATAAGGTGAGAAGCTCTCACAACCCTGGCGCCAAAGTAAGCCCCGATAACCTGGTGTCCCAGGCATATACCCAAAATAGGAAGACGGTTTTTAAAAAAACCCACCGCTTTCAAGCTCAACCCGGCGGTGGAAGGCTCTCCCGGTCCCGGCGAGATAACAACAGCCCGCAAAGGCATCTCTTCCAGCTCTTCCAGGTTAAAAGCATCATTGCGGCGAACATCCACGTCCAGCCCCATAGAACCCAGTTCTTGAGCCAGGTTAAAAGTAAAAGAATCGTAATTATCGATAATTAAAATCATTTTCCCACTCCTCGGCTAAGCTTATGGCCCGTAAAGAACTGGCCATTTTATGTTCTGTTTCTTCATACTCCCTGCAGGGGTCAGAATCAGCTACAATTCCTGCCCCGGCCTGAATAAAAGCCTGGCCGTGATCGAACAACAAAGTCCTTATCGTGATACAGGTATCCATATCCCCGTTAAAGCCCACATAACCTACGGCCCCGGCATAGGGCCCCCGGGGAAGCGGTTCAAGTTCAGCGATAATTTCCATAGCTCTTACCTTGGGCGCACCGGAGACCGTTCCCGCGGGAAAAACAGCACGTAAAAGATGGGTAAAATTGTATTCCGGACGGATTTTTCCCCTGACTTCGGAAACAAGGTGCATAACATGAGAAAAATATTCTATCTCCAGCAACTTGATTACTGCTACGCTGCCGTAACAACAGACTCTCCCCAGGTCATTTCTGCCCAGATCCACCAGCATCATATGCTCAGCCCTCTCTTTTTCATCTTTACTGAGCTCTGCAGCCAGGGAAAAATCTCTTTTTTCGTCCTGACCCCGCGGCCTGGTCCCGGCGATAGGCTTAGTATAAGCCAGGCCCTTCTCAAGCCTTACCAGCATCTCCGGTGAAGAACCTATCATTTGAAAATGAGGAAAGAAAAGATAAAACTGGTAAGGTGAAGGGTTCAGGCTGCGCAGAGCGCGGTAAATATTAAACGGAAGGGCTGCCGTTTCCTGTTGCGCTTGCCTGGAGAGCACAACCTGGAATATCTCTCCTGCCCTTATATATTCCTTGGCCCTGTTAACCGCTGCTATAAAGCTAGCTTTGGTAAACGACCGTCTAACCCCCAGATCGGTGGAAAGGTCACTACAAGAAGCAACTTTCTCCAACGCATCCCCCTCCATACAACATTGATAACCTTGCCCTTGATTAACATTATTTAAAATATTTTCCAGCTCCTTGGAGGCCTTCTCATAAATGTTCTCCAGATTATCTCTGTTGTTATTTATGGAGGCCACGTAAACAGCTGTTAAGAGATGCTTCTTGTGATCATAAATAAAAACTTTGCGGGGGAAATAAAAATAGCACGAAGGCCACCTGCTTTCCTCCTCTATACCTGGCACTTTCTCCCACCGCTTAACCATATCATAAGAGAGATAGCCAACGGCTCCACCCCAGAAAACGGAAAGCTCCTCTGGTTGATAAACATGTAAGCTTTTAAAAATATTCTCTAAAACGTTCAGCGGGTCATCTCCCGAACGCCATCGTTCTCCATTCTCTTCCTGAACAACCGTGTCACTGCCCAGGGTATAAAGGGTTAAAAAGGGCTCGCTTCCGATAAATGAATACCTGGACTTTTCCCCCAGTTCCCCGCTTTCCAGCAAAAAGCTCTCCCTGCAATAGGAAGCCAGCTTGACATAGAGAGAAATAGGGGTCTCCAGGTCGGCCGGAACTGTTTTAAATACAGGTATGATATCATAATCTTTGCCCAGCCGATTAAATGTTTCCCTATCCGGTTTAATCAATCGCCGCACCTCTTTTCCCAGCTATAATTTTAATTAAATAACCAGGCAAAATAAATTGGGGAAATTAAATCTACCCCATTAAACAACCACTTCGGGTGCTAAGACTGGATATTCAATGGGAGAAAGCCCACACCGGAGTAAAAGTCAGAAACCCGCAACCCGGAGTTCCACACTATCTTCTTTGTAAGAAATTCAAAAAGATAGGGATTGAGCACTTTAAGATAAGTACCCTTCCCCCCCAGCGAACGAGATTCAATTACTCCGGCGCATTCAAGCTTCCGTAACGCGTTAGCTATTACCGAACCAGCTATACCCAGTTTTCTGGTTACGAGGATTCCTTCGTTATTACCAAGTTTTTCAAAAACATGTTCCACTGCCTCCCGCTCCGAACAAGAAAGCGTATCAAGTGCCAGTCTGAGAACTTCTTTATAGCGCATCTCTTTTTCAGTTTCCTCTACTTTTAAGCGCAGCATCTCCATGCCGGTAATAGCTGCCCCATTTTCAGCAAGAATTACGTCTTCAACCCCGAAAAGCCCGTCAAAGCGTACCAGAATTACAGTGCCCAGCCGTTTACCACCGCCGATAATCGGAATTTCCGCAACAATTTTATCAGTATAAGGGCATGATTGCCCTTCAAGAAAAATACAGTCCTGAGGTTTTTGCTGCAGGTTAATTTTTAATTCATTGCTTTTTAGGAGATACTTGTTATATCCCTCCGGAAATCGCTCCTTTTGTACCAGGTTTATCATAATTTTACATTTAAAATTGTCTACAAGGGCATACCCTTTAATTGATCCTTGAAGATCGGCAATATAAACACTGGCATGGATAACATTTTTAAGGACCCCGGCAATATCTTTAAAACTGATATGCTGTCCTGCTGCTTCCTGAAGAATTTTGTTAATACAACGGATTTTCTTTAATAAGGAAGAAGTAATCATTTCTTTACCTTCTTTCTTTCACTTCTCATTTTTAAAAAAGGCGTAGGTTTTGCCAGCCGTCCCACATGAAATATAGGGCCGGAACTATGAGAAAAAGGGCACACCCAGTAAGAATGCCGTGACAAATAGTATTTCCTATGTGATTGCGAAATCCTACCCTGAAAGGCCGGTAAGGTATCCACCTGCGATTATTAGAACGCCTCCCGTTAGATGGTTCACAGCAGGGTTCCGGTTTCCACTAGCGCCTTTTTTACAGAGCAAATAAATTCGAAAACAGCCGGTTTCCAGTCCTTTTCGCTGCCCATTAAATGGACAATACTGCTGCCGATGATCACGCCGTCTACACTAACTGCCACCTCTGCCGCCTGCTCCGGGGTAGAAATACCAAAACCCATACATAATGGTTTGGCTGATAATCTCCTGACTTTGGAAACTAACCTGTTTAATCCTAGGGGAAGGTTTTTTCTCATGCCGGTAATCCCTGTAACCGAAACAAGATAGATAAACCCCCGTGAACGTTGTGCTATCTCTTTAATGCGATGCTCAGGGCTGGTAGGAGCAATAAGAAAAATTAAGTCGAGGTTGTACCCTAAGGTGGCTTTTTCCAGAAGACCGGCCTCATCTAAAGGTAAATCCGGAATAATCAATCCATCGATACCGGCACAGGAAGAGTCAGCGCAAAAAAGATCTAAACCATAGCGAAAAACGGGATTATAGTAGGTCATAAAAAGTAGTGGAATATCCACTTTCTGCCTGATGAGGCGGGCAGTCTCCAGGCACTTAGCCGGAGTTATACCATTTTGCAGGGCCTTATAGCTGGCCTGCTGGATGGTTACCCCATCAGCCATCGGATCGGAGAAAGGAATGCCCAGTTCAACCACGTCTACGCCGCATTTCTCCAGCAAAGGCACTGCCTCCAGGGTTGCCTCAACGGTAGGATAACCTACTGTAACAAAGGCAATAAGGGCAGCATGGTCCCGTCCGGCAAAAACAGAAGCAAGGCGTGTCATGACCCCACCTCCGGCATTTTACTAATAATGTCCATATCTTTATCTCCTCTTCCGGAAAGGTTAACGACAATAACCTGTTCCCGTTTTAGGGAACCGGCCAGCTTAAGGGCATGAGCGATGGCGTGAGCAGGTTCCAGGGCCGGTATGATTCCCTCTGTGCGGCTGAGCAAGTGAAAAGCCTCCAGAGCATAACGGTCCTCCACGGCCACATATTGAGCACGACCGGTATCTTTAAGAAAACTGTGTTCCGGGCCCACACCGGGGTAATCCAGACCGGCCGAAATACTGTGAGTGGATAAAATCTGGCCGTCCTCATCCTGCAGCAAAAAAGATTTCGCCCCCTGCAGCACCCCTACTTTTCCTGCAGTCAGAGAAGCGGCGTGTTTGTTACTCTCCAGACCCTGCCCCCCTGCTTCCACACCGATGAGCTTTACCTGTGGATCGTTTAGGAAAGGGTAAAAGATACCCATAGCGTTAGATCCACCTCCTACGCAGGCCAATACATAGTCAGGCAAAGCACCTCTCGCACCCAGAATTTGTTCCCTTGCCTCTCTCCCAATGACTGCCTGGAAATCGCGGACCATCAGGGGGTAGGGATGCGGCCCCACAACTGAGCCCAGCAGGTAGTAAGTGCTCTGTACATTGGTCACCCAGTCACGGAAAGCTTCATTAACGGCATCTTTAAGGGTCCTGGCCCCGCATGTAACCGCTTTTACCTCCGCTCCCAAAAGCCTCATGCGAAAGACGTTGGGAGCCTGCCGGTGTACATCCTCTTCTCCCATATAAACAACACACTCTAATCCCAGTAAGGCAGAGACGGCAGCAGCAGCAACACCGTGCTGGCCCGCCCCTGTTTCGGCAACCAGGCGTTTTTTTCCCAGCCTTTTGGCCAGCAGCCCCTGCCCCAAGGCGTTGTTGATCTTGTGCGCTCCCGTATGCAAAAGATCTTCCCGTTTCAGGTAAATGCAAGCACCTCCCTGTAGCTCGCTGAGTCGCTTTGCTTCATAAAGAGGAGTGGGACGCCCAGACCAGTGCCTTGATAAATGGTAAAATTCCTCCTGAAAGGCCGGATCCTCCCTGGCCCCGCAGTACGCTTCGGTAAGCTCTTCCAGGGCAGGGATCAACACTTCGGGGACAAACCGCCCTCCAAATTCTCCATAATAACCACGTTCATCCGGCATCATGTCCATTTCAATCCCCCTTTTACTGCACGACAAACTCTACACCTGGTATCGCCGCGCCGCTTTGATAAATTCCCGCACCTTTGCTCTATCGAGCTGCTTTCCTGAAATAACAGAGGAAAAGGCATCCACTGCATATGGCTGTACCTTTCTAACTGCCTCTGCTACATTATGTACATGCAATCCACCCGCAAGGATGAGGGGCTTGGGCCCGATAGCATCTTTGATGCGACGGGCCACATCCCATGCCACGGTTTTACCGGTGGACCCGACTTTTCCTTCACCGTAGCTGTCCAGCAAAATTGCATCTGCCCCGGCTTTTATATAGTCCAGGGCACAGCGTTCGGGTCCATCCCCTCCTGCCAGACAACCTCCCTGGAAATGAAGGGTTTTAATAATCTTAATGTTAAGTTTCTTCTTGAGAGACACAACATCTTCCGGAGTATTAAATCCATGCAGCTGCACCGCATGGGGATAAACGTATTCTACCATGCGGCAAACCTCTTCAACCCGTTCCTCGGTGAGGATAAGGATGCCGGATACCATTGGAGGGATAAGGGCAGAGAGTTCTCGTGCCTCCTCAAGGGAAAGCCGGCAGAAAATTTCCTGCCTTACCTCGGTAATCAGACCGATGGCATCAACCCCCTCCTCCACCAGCAGCTGGATATCTCCTGCATTCCTACTGCCGCAAAGCATCACCCTGGCCATTCTAACTCCCTCCTGCCCGCACAAGAAAGGAAACCGTCCCGGCAGGATCCCCGGAGAGCATCAAGGCAGTACCGACCAGCACGGCATCAGCTCCGGCCTCGATGGAACATCTTATATCTGCTGCACTCCGGTGGGCACTCTGGCTTATTATTACAGCATCTCCTGCCACCTCACGGAAGCTGGCGACAATCTCCGGGGTGATTCGGACCAAATCTTCCCCCATCTCCAGCTCGTCAATATTTTTGTTATTTATGCCGATCATAAGTGCCTTTTCACCAAGAGTGTTCAGGTAATGCAGATCCTGCTCCCCTCTTGTTTCAATCAGAGCATGCATGCCACAGGAATAAACGTACTCCAACATAGCAGGAAGATTTTCACCCAGCAGATGTGCATGAAGAAGTAAAGTTACCCGGCCAGTAAAGGAGGGCTCCAACCTTTCCGTAATTCCCGCATAAAAGTCTACTTCCTTCCCCTCCAGGATAAAATCCTTAACAAGCAGGGGTAAAGAGGTGGCCTGCAGAACTGCAGGGATGTCTTTTTCGGGCTCTCCACCAAAATACCGGCGCTCTGTAACAAGGGAGATCCCGGCGGCTCCGCCTTTCTGGTACAACCCGGCCAGTTGGCCGGCATCCCGCTCATCGCGGGGCCGGCCACACCCGGCTGCCAGTTTGGGAATTAGTCTTTTTATCTCAGCCACAATGGGGATTACTCCCCTGGTTTGAGTGAGTCTGATTGATTCCAGCAGGTTCAACTTCGCCTACCCCCTTTACTTCCCGGGACCTGTTACGTATTTCCAACATCTTAGCCATGGCATTGCCGGAGTCCAAAATCTCCCGGGCCTGTGCCACCCCTTCAAAAAGGGAAGAAGCTTTACCCGCCACTACCAGTGTGGCCGCTGCATTCAACAGCAGCATATCACGTTTAGGGCCGGTCTCCTTCCCGCTAAAAATATCCAGGATAATCCTGGCATTGAACTGCGGATCACCCCCCCGGATCTGATCGATAGTACAGCGCTTCATACCAAAATCTTCCGGGACAATGGTATAATTTTCTATCTTTCCTTCTTTGATCTCCGCTATACTGGTCTCTCCAAGAAGTGAAATTTCGTCGATACCATCAAGGCCGTGAATAACCATGGCATGGGTAAAATCCAGCTCAGCTATTACCTCCGCTACCTGTTCTATCAGCCGGGGCTGGTAAACTCCCAAAACGTGTCTTTTGGCATTGGCAGGGTTTATGAGAGGACCGATGATGGTAAAAAAAATAGTTTTAATACCAAGATCGTTTTCTGGAGTAAATACTTTCATCATCACCGGATGGAAAAGAGGAGCATAGAGGAAAGAAAAACCCACTTCTTCAATTAGCATCTCCGCCTGGCGGGGCTCAAGCTCAACCTCTATTCCCAGAGCTTCCAAAACATCGGCGCTTCCCGAAGAAGCAGAGATAGAACGCGATCCGTGCTTAGCAATCTTTACGCCAGCTGCGGCAGAAAGCAGGGCATTGGCGCTGCTAACATTGAAAGTGGTAAGCCCACCACCCGTTCCACAGGTATCGGTTAATTCACCGTTAACCAGCGGCCTGATAGGAATACAGGCTTTACGCATTGCCCTGGCAATAGCCGCTATTTCACCGGTAGTGGGACCTTTCATAAGGAGGGCCATCAGGAATCCCGCTATTTGTGTTTCCGAAAAGCGATCTTCTTTAATACCAAAGATCAGATCATCTATTTCATGTTGGTACAGCTCTAGTCCCCTGGACAATTTTTGTAAAATCTCTTTCATAAGTCAGATACTCCTTTCTCAGTTTCAGGTTAAAATAAAATTCTTTACTTTTTTTAATAAAAAAAGTTTTACAGGCCCTTGCGGGCCAAGCCCATTTATTAAGAAATAAAAACATCGCAATACCTCCTTTATAAATTAAAAAAGCCTCTTGCCCAAATAAGGACGAGAGGCTTGCTTTCGCGGTGCCACCTTAATTGCCGGTAAAAATAATTAACCAGCATCTTTCTCAGGTACGGCCCAAAATTGCGTGGGCGATACCCTGAACTCTGCTAACGGTGCTCACTCCGGCAAAAACTACTAGGTAATAACCGTTCGTCATGCAATTCTTGAGTCCATTCGCTCTCTGCGCCTGGACCGGGCTCACACCTTTTCCCGGTTCTCTGGGCCTTCGCTCGAGAGTTACTAGTCTCATTCATAATTTTTTACATTATGATGTTAGTTCTCATTTATATCGTACTTTCACGGGTTTGTCAATAGGTGTATTCATCTCCCGTTTGCAGGTCTTCCCTTAAAACAACAGCCCCTCTTAAGTAAACATGCCGTATTTCTTCCGGCGTCCTTGTTGAATTAATCAGCATCAAAACGCGAATACAGCGAGAAAGGGATCCCGGTACATTAATTTCACTGGTATCGAACAACGGCACATAAGTCCATCCCATCTGGCGGGCAGCTTTGGCAGGGAAAACAGCATTGAGGTCTGCCGTCATACTAAAAATAATTGCCGCTATCTCTTCTTTCACAATAGAATTTTTTTGCAGCATTTCCTGGAGGAGTTCCTTTGTTGCCTCCAAAATTTCATGAGCATCATTTGCAGAAACATCGATAGCCCCTCTGATACCCCTTAAACTTACACTCGGCACTTTTATACCACACCTCGATTACAAAAGTTTTTCTTTGGCCACAAATATGATGTAATAAAAGACAGATATCTATTTTACTCTTCATCTATCTCACAAAGAGCTCGTAAAGCCAAAAAATAGCTCTGCGGCCCGAAGCCGCTTATCTGGCCCCGTACAACAGGGGCAATAACAGAGCGGCGGCGAAACTCCTCCCTGGCGTAGATATTGGAAAGATGTACCTCCACAGCAGGAATGTTAACCCCTGCCAGGGCATCCCGCAGGGCGATACTATAATGGGTAAAAGCCCCGGGATTAATAATAATTCCCTGATTTTTTCCAACCGCCCCGTGAATATGATCCAGCAAATCACCTTCACTGTTAGATTGATAACATTCCAATTTTACCCCCAGCCTCTCTGCTTCCGTATGGAGCAAACCGTTCAGTTCTTCCAGGCTCAAATTACCGTAAATCTCTATCTCTCTGCTGCCCAGCAAGTTGAGGTTTGGTCCATGAAGCACCAAAAAGCTTTTCTTTCCACTGTCCATCCAGACACCCCTTTTTATAAATTTACTATTATGCCCCTCCTGCAGTTCATTAAAATTTCAAGGGCCTAATAGCATTAATTATCTCTTCAGCAATTTCCTGCATGGTCCTTCCAGTAGAGCTAATACATAAATCTGCCTGAAGATAGAAAGGCTTTCTCTTTTGCAGCAATTCCTCGATTTTTTTAAGGGAATTCTCCACTTGCAAAAGAGGCCTGTCATTCATTTCCTTTACTCTGCGGTAGGCCTCCTCGGCTGATACATCCAGGTAGACAATAATACCATTTTTTCTCAAAGCATCGAGGTTCCCGGGCCTCAGCACAGCACCGCCCCCAGTAGAGACCACACAGCTTCCCGGTGATTTTTTGCCCAGGATCTCCAGCACTTCAGTTTCCCTGCTGCGGAAATAATCTTCGCCATAGCACCTGAATATGTCATTCACGCTCATTCCCACTAGACCGGTTATAAGTTCGTCGGAATCAAAAAAATTGACCTTTAACAAGCGGGCCAGGATTTTGCCCACGCTGGTCTTCCCCGAACCCATGAAACCCGTCAGTAAGATGTTCCTCTTAAGTCGAAATGACGCCGGATTATCTTCTTCATACCCTGTATTGTTTTCGGAAGCTTGCATATTGCTACCCCGCAAAAAATTTTTCAACCGGTTTATAACCTATTTTAAAAGCATTTTGGAGAGCTTCTTTCATGATGCGCAATGGCGCTTCTTCCCCGGTAAAAATTTCAAACGCTTTTACCCCCTGCCCCAGAAGCATATCCAGCCCATTCAATGCCAGAATACCGTTATTCTCAGCCCATTTCCCAAATGGGGCCAGCGGGGTGCTGTACCGCAGGTCAATTGCCGCCTTACATCCCCGCAAGTTTTGCTGGGGTAAAAACCCGAGTTCAACCGGATCTTCGCTCAGGGCATTTATGATCAAAGTTGAGCTTTCAATGCTCTCCCGCAGAGAGTTTTTATCCAGTTTTACAATACTTACCTTCCCATCCTCAAAAATACCACCCCGGATTAAAAGAGAGGCCAGTCCTTCAGCCCTGGCAATGGTGCGGTTGGCAACAACCAGAGACTTAACCCCTGCTTTGGCCAGGGCCAGGGAAACAGCCCCGGCAGCCCCTCCTGCCCCCAGCAGGAAGGCATCCTCCAACGGAAAGACGTTTCCAAGGTTGTTTTGCAGCAGGTAAAGGAAGCCGTCAACATCGGTGTTATAACCTACCAGCTTGCCTTCCTCATTTTCAATGGTATTGACAGCCTTTAAAAATCCGGCCTCCGGAGAAAGCTCGTCTAAATATGGGACTACAGCTTCCTTATGCGGGGCCGTTACGTTCACACCCCTTAACCCCAGGGAAGCTATGGCTCTGACCGCAGCCGGTAAATCATCTTTGCGCACGCGGAAAGGCAGGTAGCAAAAATTCAACTCTCTTTCCCTGAAGGCGGCATTATGCATGGCAGGAGAAAAAGAGTGACTGACGGGATCCCCGAAAAGACCCACCACTTTTGTTTCACCGTTAATAACCATCCTCTTTCCGTTCTCTGAAAACAATTTTTTTACACCTTTCTTTATAAGAGATCCCCTCGCAGGTATTCTTCAATAACCTGTTCCATAAGGGAGAAAGGGGGTGCTTTATACATCAGTACCCTGCCTGGAGCAGTAGGAAGTACAAAAACTAATTCCCCTCCCTCTTTCTTTTTATCATAGAATAAGGCTTCAGCGACAGTATCCTTGTTCAACCCCTGCGGGGGGAAAGGAGTCTTCAGCTGCTTAAGGAGAGTTTTAATCCTCCGTTCAGAAGCCGGGTCCAATATGTTTAACAATACCGCCAGCCTGGCTGCCATGGCCATCCCGCATGCCACCGCTTCTCCGTGAAGGTAGTAGGCATAGCCGGTTGCTGCTTCCAGGGCATGGCCAAAAGTATGTCCAAAATTTAAGACGCGGCGTAAGTTTTTTTCCCTCTCATCCCGGCAGACTATTTCCCCCTTAATGAGGACAGCCCGGGCAATAAACTTTAAAAGCCAGGGATTGTCAATTTCGAGGAGCAGGCCCCGGGGAGAGGCCCTCCGGCTGAGGGATTTCAGGGATTCCAACCGCTCAAAAAGCTTTTTATCCCAAATAACCCCGTATTTTACCAGCTCGGCTAACCCGGCGTTAAATTCCCGCTCCGGTAAAGTGTTAAGGGTATCTACATCGCTGATAACCAGCGACGGCTGGTAAAAAGCACCGATAAGGTTTTTCCCCAGGGGGTGGTTTACGGCTACTTTGCCTCCAATACTGCTGTCCACCATGGCCAGCAGCGTTGTAGGCACCTGGACATAGGGAACACCCCTTAAATAAGTAGCGGCTACAAATCCTGCCAGGTCGCCTGTCACTCCCCCGCCCAGAGCTACAATAGCTGCATGTCTGTCCAGGCCTGCTTCAAGTGCCCGCGTGTAAAGGGTTGAAGCTGCTGTTAAAGATTTATCTTTCTCTCCCCCCTCCAGCACTTCCAGGTAAGGTTTAAAACCTGCACGCCGCAGGCTCTCCAGGCATCTTTCGCCATAATAAAGCGAAACATTCCTGTCGCTTACCACCAGGATGGAGCAGGCTGGCAGATACGCAGAGATAACGGAACCAATACTATCGATCATACCCCGGCCCAAATAGACTGGATAGGCTTTTTGGTCTGTTTTTATTTTAATTTTGAACATCTACATTTCCCCTATATCTTGTATACCTTTATTTCCCCCCAGGTAACGTTTAGCCAACTCCATGTAGTTATGCCAAGCCATCTCCACTTCGGCCATCGAGTCTCCGGAAAATTTTTCCATAAAGGCCTTCGCTATCTCCCAGGCAACTACAGCTTCTCCGACAACTGAGGCGGCAGGAACAGCACAAATATCCGAGCGTTCTACAGCAGCGTCCTTTATCTTCCCGGTAGCCAGATCTATACTGGGCAGGGCCTTCTTTAAGGTAGGTATGGGCTTCATGGCCGCTCTTAAAATAACAGCCTGCCCGTTGGTTATACCTCCTTCAAGCCCTCCGGCATGGTTCGCAGACCTGGAAATTTTGTTATGATCATCTAATACGATGGCATCGTGTACCAGTGATCCGGGTCTTCCGGCAGCACTAAAGCCCAAGCCTATCTCCACGCCTTTTATGCCGGGAATACTCATTAACGCCCCGGCCAGCCGTCCATCCAGGCGCCTGTCCCAGTGGACGTGGCTCCCGATCCCCGGAGGAAGCCCTTCAACCAGGACCTCAAAAACCCCTCCCAGGGTATCTCCCCTCTTCCTGGCCTGGTCGATCTTTTCCCGCATCAACTGCTCCGCTTCTCCGTCAAGACAGTAGAAAAGAGAGTTAGCCGTCTTTTCTTTGATAACACTTGCCCTTAATTCCGACCCTCGTGGAGAAGCCGAGACATCCCCCACGGCAACAACAAAACCGGCACTTATAATATGAAAATGAGCCAGCAATAAAGAGGCGATACTGCCGACAGCCACGCGCATAGCCGTCTCCCTGGCGCTGGCGCGCTCCAGCACATTACGAAGATCGCGGTGGAAATATTTTATCCCGCCGGCCAGGTCCGCATGCCCCGGCCGAGGGCTAGTCACCTTTCTTTCACCTGTTTCATCCAGCGGGTCTGGTGACATCACCTTTTGCCAGTTCAACCAATCCTTGTTTTCAATTAACAGGGCCAGAGGGCTACCCGTTGTTTTTCCAAAACGAACACCGGAGAGGATTTTAATGCGGTCTTTTTCTATAGACATACGTCCTCCCCGGCCGTAGCCTCCCTGGCGCCTGACCAGCTGCTGGTTAATATAATCTTCTTTTATGGTCAAACCTGCCGGCAGTCCTTCAATAATACCCACCAGCGCGGGACCGTGAGACTCACCTGCTGATAAATAACGCATTCCCAAGCAGGCAGGACCTTTTAACGTTTCCCAGACAATCGCTAAAACTCCTGCCGTTCCCCCCTTTACTGTGTCTACTTTACAAAATGCTTCTTTAACAAGGCCCTCCCTGGATATGCAATGCTGCTTAGCAGGGCAACCTGGTTTAGAGCTTTCCGCGAAAACCACAGGAGCCCATGCCACAGCAGCCCAAATCAAGTTAAGCAGTTAGATTTTGTAAAAGTTCAAAAAAACCGGGAAAAGAAACCTGGACAGGTTCAATTTCCTGGATGACCGTTTCGCCCCGTGCAAAAAGTGCAGCAACAGCCAGCGCCATCGCGATGCGGTGGTCACCATGACTTGAGCAACAGGAACCTTTTATCCTGACCTTTCCCTTTATGATTAAACCATCGGGAAGCTCCTTAATAACCGCCCCCATTTTTCTCAGCTCCAGGGTTAAAGCGCTTAGGCGATCAGTTTCCTTAAAACGCAATTCGCCTGCACCTTTGATAACCGTTTCACCTTCAGCAAAAAGGGCGGCAACAGCTATAACAGGTATTTCGTCTACCAGGCGCGGGATGATTTTGGAGTTAATCTCTATCCCTTTTAAGGAAGCACCGCTTTTAATGAAAAGGTCGGCTACCGGCTCAAAATTATATTCTCTTTTATTTAAAATTTTTACACCAGCCCCCATTTCTTCCAGCACATCAAGTATTCCAGTTCTGGTAGGGTTAATGCCTACTTCTTCAATTAAAAGTTCCCCTCTTGGAGCCAGTGCCGCCGCTACCAGAAAAAAGGAGGCTGATGATATATCCCCGGGTATTTGAATCCTCCTGGCTTTTAATTTAAAGGGAGTTTCAAGGATAACCCGTTCTTTTTCCCTCTTCATTCCGCTGCCCAGATAGCAGAGCATTCTCTCCGTATGATCCCTGGAACAAACTGGTTCAATTATTTCTGTCGTACCGCTGGTGTACAGCGCAGCCAACAGAAGGGCTGATTTTACCTGGGCGCTGGCTACCGGCAAAGTATAGCGGATAGGGGTCAAGTCCCCGCCCCTTACATACAGCGGTAAGAGGGTACTGTTGTGGCGCCCATCGAGATAAGCTCCCATCTTTTTCAAAGGCTCAGTTACTCTTCCCATAGGTCTATTTCTTAAAGATGTATCTCCTGTTAAAGTTGAAAAAAATGGTTGCCCGGCCAGTACCCCCAGGAGAAGACGGGCGGTAGTACCAGAATTTTCCGCATTCAGAACATCCTCCGGTTCTCTCAAGCCCCGTAAACCCTTCCCCTTTACCTTCAACCTGTTCCAATCACCATAAAATTCAACACCTAATCCCTGCAGGCATTTATATGTACTCAGCGGATCTCCTGCCTCCAGAAGACCCTCCAGCTCCACTGTCCCTTCTACAAGGGAAGAGAGTATCAATGCCCTGTGGGAAATGGATTTATCACCCGGCACCCTGGTCTGGCCTAGCAGTTGTTCCCTGGGTTCTACAGTTATGTCCATTTTTTCATCCTTCCTTTTTCTATCCCCGTACCAGGCTTTTGGGGGTCCTTATCCCAATTTTACTGAAGAGAGCGTCTTACAAACCCGGCCTTTGTTAGTGTTTTTATCGTTTCTTTTTCATCCCCTTTTTCCAAATAACCATGCAGTAAATTTAATTCTTCCAGAAAAATTTTCAGAGAATCCCTTAAAAAAATTTTATTGGTAGCGAAAATATCATACCACATCGAAGGCTCCCCCATGGCAATACGAGTAGTATCTCTAAACCCTTTACCGGCAAGGGTAAAAAGCAGTTCATGTTCCTGGCCACAATTTCTTAAAGTATTAACGAGAGCAACAGCGACCATCTGGGGAAGGTGGCTGACCAGAGCTATCAACCTGTCATGTTCTTCCGGTTCCATTATAAAAGGGTGGGCTCTGATAGCACGGATAGTATCCTGCAGTTTTTCCAGCTTTGTGTTCGATGTATGCCGTGTGGGAGTTAATAAATAAACGGCATTTTCCAGCAGGAAGGGATTTGCCGCGGTAACTCCAGCCTGTTCTGAACCGGCCATAGGATGACCGCCTACGCCCGTTACTCCTGGAGGTAACACAATTTCCATGGTCTCAACGATCTTTTGCTTCGTACTCCCCACATCAGTTACCAGTGCGCCCTTTTGCAGAGAGGAGGAAATTTCCCCCAGCACTTTTACGATCTGGCTCACAGGCATGGAAAGGATGACCAGTTCAGCATCCTCTAGGGCTTGTGACAAGTCTGCTGTTTTATCTACTGCTCCTCTCTCCCTGGCCTCTACCATGGCCCGGGCATTAACATCGTGTCCCCAGCGCTCCTCCACAACTTTATACTTTCCCAGAGCCATACCCACCGAGCCTCCGATAAGACCCAGCCCTATAATACAGCATTTTTTAAATAACGGCTTACAGGGTACGGCCAACTGTCTGTGCCACTCCTCTCAATGAACTAATCATCTGTGAAAACTTTTCCGGAATTAGCGATTGGGGACCATCACAAAGTGCCTCTTTCGGCGCAGTATGTACCTCTACCAGCAGGCCGTCAGCACCGGCTGCCACTGCAGCCAGGCTCATGGAAGGAACCCATTTCCACTTCCCGGTACCATGGCTGGGGTCGACAAATACCGGCAAATGGCTTAACTCTTTTACGATGGGAACAGCACTGATATCCAGCGTATTACGGGTATATGTTGTTTCAAAAGTTCGTATTCCTCTTTCACAGAGAATGACCCGCTGGTTTCCACTGCTAAGAAGATACTCTGCCGCCATTAACCATTCTTCAATAGTCGCTGACATCCCTCTCTTGATTAAAACAGGTTTATTTAGCTGCCCCAGTTCTGTAAGCAGCTTAAAATTTTGCATATTGCGTGCACCCACCTGGATTATATCGGCATAGCGGGCAACAATTTCCACGGAGTGCTGGTCCAGCACTTCTGTTATGATGGGAAGACCGGTTATATCCCTGGCCTCGGCCATAATTTTCAAACCTTCTTCTTCCAGGCCTTGAAAGCTGTACGGAGAAGTGCGCGGCTTATATGCCCCCCCTCTTAAAATATCCGCCCCCCCTTTTTTTACAGCTTCAGCGACTTGAAGATATGATTCCCTTCCCTCAACGGCACACGGCCCGGCTACCAGGACTACTTTCCCACCGCCGATTTCAACTCCTCCAACTTTGAAAGCGGTCTTTTCCTTCTTGAACTCCCTGCTTACCAGCATGAAAGAGGGTGAAACAAGTATTACTCTTTCTACGGAAGACATGGCCTCCAAAGCCTCTTTAACATCTTCCCGGGGGGAGCCGATGGCCCCCAGGATAGTACTGTTCTCGCCGGTGGAACGGTGTATACCATAGCCGAAACTCCTAATCCTCTTCTCTACCTCCTGAATTTCCTCTTCATCGGCACCTGAATCCATAATAACAATCATAAAAAATCCTCCTCTTAACAATTTATATACAATCTATTTAACCTGGCTATAAGTATGCGGAACCTGAAGGTCGTAACCTCGGCGAATCAGCACCCCCTTATTAAGATCAAAAAACTTCCATCCCATAGGGACGGAAGTTTAATCTTCACGCGGTACCACCCTGGTTAGGCACATAGTGCCCCCCTCTTATTAGAGTACGGACCAGAATTTTCCGCCCGATACCCTTAATACATAGTGCTTTTCAGCAGTGGTGTCAGGTACGGACTGAAAGCATTCCAGTCTTATACCCCCTTCCTTTTAACGGTGGAAGTTTCCGTCAAAGCCTACTAACCGTTAAGGCGTTATCGGCTTTCGGTTTGCTTCTCAGGAGTGTATTTCAGCAATTTAGGACACCGGGTCGCACCATCCCCCGGCTCTCTGAGATCCGTTTATTACCTACTTCTCTCCGTCATCGCTTTACTTAATTTTCTTGTACCGAACCGATGTTTAACCGGTAATACCAGCTTCTTCTCTACCTTTTCCGGTTCTTCAGCCTACGACTCCAGAGGGAACTTCTTCTGGTCGTTATACTGAGAGGCTTTCAGCCTGCGACCTCTCATCTCTGTGGAAAACATCACCAGATTACTTTCCTCTTTCCTTGTCTTTGGTTAATTTAAAATTAAATAATTAACTTTAATTTTAGCACAGGGTTTTTACTCTGTCAACTATTTTTTTCTTGAAAAATTTTTTTTGAAAAGGATTTGAAAAAGAATTTTTGTTGACACCGGGCAGGTTCCTATGCTAATATTACACAAAATTATAGTAAAAAAGGCATTGAAAGAGGAAAGTACGCCGTAATGCTTGCCGCAGAGAGGTAGGGTCGTGGCTGAAAGCCCTGCCAGAAGAGCACCCGGCCGAAGTTCCCTCCGGAGCCGCAGGCTGAAACGCCTTAATATCCTTTCTTCGGATTATAAGGGGAGAGTAGGCTGTGCCGGGTTTTTCGCCCGTTAAGAATGAAACGGGAATCGGATCCCTAAAGGTAAAGGGATCCCGCTCCTGAAAGAGAGGGCTTTGTACGAAGCCAACAAGGGTGGTACCGCGGAAGTAACTTTCTGTCCCTGGACAGGAAGTTTTTTTATTTAAACATACGGTTACACTTTCGTCCCTGCGATCGTGTCAACCTTTATTTTTTACAAAATAAGTATTAATGAGGAGGCGGTTAACGATGGGCAATTTAATAGGCTACCTGGGACCACCAGGAACCTTTACAGAAGAAGCAGCCAGGAGATATGGTAACAGCCGGACTTTTTTGCTAAGGCCCTACCCTACTATTGACGGGGTTTTTGCGGCCGTAGCCAAAAAAGAAATAGACCAGGGTGTGGTTCCTGTAGAAAACTCCCTGGAGGGATCCGTAAACCTGACTCTTGACCTGCTTTCCGGAAATACTGATGTTAAAATAAAGGGTGAACTGCTCTGCAGGATAAAGCATTTCCTCCTGGCCCGTCCCGGGCAAAATCCGGTTAAAATAAAAGAGGTGTACTCCCACCCTCAGGCCCTGGCCCAGTGCCGCTTTTATTTAGATAAACTCTTTCCCGAGGCTTCCCGTATCAGTATGTCCAGTACCGCAGAGGCTGCTGCACTGGTGGCCCAGAGTGAGGGGAAGGCTGTTATCGCCTCCCGGCGAGCTGCCAGGCTTTACGGCCTGAAGATTCTCCAGGCAAACATCCAGGATGAACCTTTTAATATTACCCGCTTTTTCCTCCTCGCCCTGGAGGATGCTCCTCGCACGGGAGACGATAAAACTTCTTTATTAATCGGGCTGCACGATAAGCCGGGAAGCCTGTTCTCAGCACTGGGAATATTTGCCGGCTATAATCTGAACCTGACGAAAATCGAATCACGACCTGTCCGGGGTGAACTGGGGAAATATATATTTTTTCTGGATATTGAGGGACACCGGGAAGATAAAAAAGTTGCCCATGCACTGAAAGAGATGGAAGAAAAAGCCTTATTTTTAAAAGTACTGGGAAGTTATCCCCACGCCGATACCCGTATATAATTAGAATAGGAAGACCCGACGTTTCACCTTCCTTAAAACGGCTCTTTTAAACACTTCAGGGCTTCTACCATACCCGCTGGCAGCATCTGGGTTTTTTCTATGCCGACGGTATTCTGGGCGGTAATAGCGTTTAACCTTCACTATCTATATTTTTATGCTTTCCGCAAAGAACCCCTACGCTACACCATTATCTCTACCCAGCCCGTTCTCATGCTAAATATTCTTTAACCATCTTAAGGGCACAATAGGAGCCGCACATCGTACATTCTTCTTTTTCCTGGGGATTGAGACGTTTATACAAACTTTTCGCCAGCGCGGGATCCAGGGACAGTTCCAGCTGGCGTCCCCAGTCCAGCCTCCTGCGGGCCAGCGACATCTCCCTGTCCCACTCCCTCGCTCCCTTAACGCCCTTGACCACGTCAGCGGCATGGGCGGCAATACGGGAGGCCATCACTCCCTGGTGAACTTCTTCCGGACCGGGTAAACCCAGGTGCTCGGTGGGAGTTACATAGCAGAGAAAATCTGCTCCGGCCACAGCAGCCATCGTTCCTCCAATAGCAGCGCTGATGTGATCGTAACCCGGGGTCACATCGGTAACCAGCGGGCCTAAAACATAAAAAGGGGCGCCTTTACAGATCGACTTGGCTGCTTTCATGTTCGTCTCGATCTGATCAAAAGGAACATGTCCCGGGCCCTCTACCATAACCTGCACTTCGGCCTCCCTGGCCCTCTGGACCAGTTGCCCCAGGGTCAACAGCTCCTGCAGCTGGGCGCGATCGGTGGCATCTTCCAGGCATCCCGGCCTCATTCCATCCCCAAGGCTCAGGGTTACATCGTATCTCCCGGCAATCTCCAGAAGCCGGTCAAAGTTTTCATAGAGGGGATTCTCCCTTTCTTTTTCCAGCATCCAGCCGGCCAGAATCGCGCCGCCGCGGCTGACCAATCCCATAATCCGCCCCTCTGAACGCAGGCAATCCAGGGCCGACATGGTCAAACCGCAGTGCAGGGTCATAAAATCTACACCTTCCGCCGCGTGCTCTTCGATTACGGTAAAAAGATCTTCTTCCTTCATTTTAAGAACTCCCCCATAAGATAAGCGGGCCTTAACTGCTGCTTCATAAATGGGAACAGTGCCTACAGGTACAGGGCAAAGATCCAGTACCATGGAACGTATCCCTTTGAGGTCACCGCCTGTACTTAAATCCATAACGGCATCTGCGCCTGCCTGCAGTGCCGCAAATAGCTTAGCCTTTTCGTTCTCTTTTTCGGGGAAGGCCTCTGAAGTACCGATGTTAGCATTGATTTTTATCCGCAGTCCCTGCCCGATGCCGCGAGGCTGCAGGTTTTGGCGGTTGATGTTGGCAGGGATAACAATGGTCCCCCCGGCCACCCCGTTCATTACCACCTCTACAGGGAGGTTCTCCTGCGAAGCCACAAGCTTTACCTGGGGGGTCACCTCTCCTTGCCGCGCTCTGGAAACCTGTGTAACATCTTTTCTCATAATAGCGAACCACCTTGCATCAGAGTAATTTATTAAGATAGTTAAAAAACCCTACCTCACAGCAAACGTCTTTTGTTAATCCCTTATTGATTTATGACCTTACGAGCTGGAAAAAACCAAAACGAACAAGCCCAAGCCTTCGCCATCTATTTTAAAAATAAAAACGGGCCATCCAGGGCCCGTAACCACATTCAAATCATGTAAATCACCTTCCCTACGCTGGCATTACCCAGAGCGAAAATTAAAATTTCGCCGAACAGGTTCGAAGGGTTGAGGAACTTCATAGCGTCCCCTCTCAGCCCCACTCAGGAGCACCCCTGGAAATATGTAGTTTTTTTAAGTATAACACCTGAAGGTTTTTTTGACAAGTTCTTTTAAAGCCGATCAATACATATTTGAGCAAATTCCTATCAGAAGCTGGGGAGGGACATGGAAAGAATGGCCGATCCGCGCATGAAGAAAGGCTAAGGGATACGCCTCTTACAGCCTGTACATCTTGCTTTTGCCCATGCGTGCATCCCGGGCCTTCATATTAACCGATACGACGCGCAGCTTGATTCCCACTCTGTCAAGCTGCTCTTTTAAGATTTCGCCGATGCGCACTTCCCGGTCTCCCCCCACCAGCAGTTCATAGGACATTCGTGGGCCGGTGGCCAGGCCGGCAAGAATTCCCATGGCCTTTTCCGGGTTATGATCGTAGGGAGAAAGATGGGGATTATACCACCGGCGGTGCGGGGAGAGAATGCCCATGCTTCCGGGGATCGCCGCCCCCCGGGCGATTTTATCCACCAAATCCTGCCTATTGATAGCATAAGCAAAGGCCTGTCGCAGCTCTTCCTTTTTAAATTCCGGCAGCTTCTCCATGTTAAACCGCAGGCGGTAACCCCAGAAGCCGGGGTTCTCCATAACAGTAAACGCAGGGTCTTTGGCAAAGCGGGGCAGCACGTCTGCAGGGATTTCCGCCAGGTCGATTCCTTAGCTTATCACCAGCCACGGGTATAGTGTTCGGCACAGGGGATGCAGGTTATCTTGCCGTCTTTTACCCTGGCCCTGGGTTCCATCACTTTTTCCCCGCAGCAGCTACAGGTTACGGAAGAAAAAAGACGGGCCTTGCCTGGAATCTCGCAATCGACTTCCCTTATTTCACATACTTCTTCCAGCGGCCTGGAAAGATATGTGGAGATTATTTCCCCGGTTTTTGATTTAAAGAGGGCTTGTTCTTCTTCCGTAGCCTCTTTACAGGCGACTTTTCCCCGTAACTTCGTTATCTCTCTGAGGCTGTCTTCCTCTGGTCCTTGAACGGTAATGCGCACGGCCTTTTTCTTCTCCCGTAAAGCAAAGGTATAGGCCTGTTTACCGTAGTCGCGGAAAAGAAGGTTGCCCTTTCCCAGGGTGCATCCCGTGACTACCTGAATGGCATCCACGGCGCAGCTGTCGTTTTCCACGATGGCCAGCATTTCTTCGTCTACGTCTCGCTCGTGTTCCAGGAACTTCATGGCCGCTTCGGCTGCACGAAATCCCATAGCCAGGCCGATACAGCTATGCCCATGGAATTCAACGGTCTTCTCCCACGGTGTTTTTTCCATACACATATCGAAATCTCCCTTCCGTATTACTATATTAATATTTGTGCTACATTATTCTATAATTACCCGGCCATTTCCTGCCTGGGTAAAAATTTTTCTTTTGTCCAACAAACCAACAGCCCATCTAAACCAAAAGCTTCCATCCCATAGAGACGGAAGCTTTACATTTACGCGGTACCACCCTGGTTGGGTTGAGGCCCCACTCTTTTCAGGGTACGGGCTGAAGTTTTCCCGGCATTCCGGCAGGTTTTCTAATATAATTTTAAAGATAAATCCAGTGCACGACTTTTGTTTGTCAGGTAACCAAGAGAAATTAAATCCACCCCGGTAGCAGCCACTTCGGTCAGTCTTTCTCTGGAGATTCCTCCCGAAGCTTCAACCAGCGCCCGCCCGTCGATCAAGTTTACAGCTTCATCCATCTGGCTTGTTGTCATATTATCCAGCATAATGATATCCACGCCGCAGGCCACCGCCTCTTTGACCTCATCTAACGTTTCCGTCTCCACCTCAATCTTTACTGGAAAACCACAACACCTTCTGACCCGTGCTACTGCCTCACGGATAGAACCGGCACCGCGGATATGGTTATCCTTTATCAAAACCATGTCAGCAAGGTTAAAACGGTGGTTTACCCCCCCACCGGTGCGTACCGCATATTTTTCAAGAATACGCAGTCCCGGAGTTGTTTTGCGTGTATCGGTAATTCTTGCCCTGGTGCCGCGGATAATTTCCACGGCAGCCCTTGTGGCAGTAGCAATTCCGGACATTCTCTGCAGGAAATTGAGAGCCACGCGTTCACCCATAAGAATAGCGGCTATCGGCCCTTCCAGGCTGGCAACACAATCACCGGTATTGATTATGTCACCATCTTGAAACGCCGTAAGAAAAGATATCTGCCTGTTAACCTGGGCAAACACCTCTTCAGCAACCGGTAACCCGGCCAAAACCCCTGACTCTTTGGCTACAATAACAGCCTTTCCTTCTTCACCGCTAAAAACACTTCCTGTAGTGCAGTCTTCAGAACCAAGGTCTTCGGTTAAAGCACGTTCAACAATATCTTTATACAGTAACCGGTGCAAGCAATTCCACATCCTTTTACACATTTTAGTGGGCAGCATATCTTTTTACTGATTGGCACAGGTGGCGTAACCGCCAGGCCTCATCAGGTTGCGGGTAATCAACCCGGTAATGGCTGCCACGGCTTTCGGTCCGCATAAGGGCGCTGTTTACAATAAGATTAGCTACAACAAAGAGGTTTTTTAGCTCCCATGTTGACCGATCTTCCGGTACCGCCTCCAACAGCGGAGCATGTTGTTGAAGAAAACGCTGGACTGTCAAAAGACCTTTCTCGTCACGGAGGATGCCCGCTTTACTGAACATTATAGTGCGAAGTTCATCCCCCAGTTCCCTTCTGTACGCGGGTTTCAAGGGAAGGATTTTCTCGCCATAATCAGTGGTACAAGTTTGATGCAAACTGCCCGGGAGCCTCTTTCCGGTTTTTTCAATCCGCTCCACGACACGCCCTGCAAAAACAAGTCCCTCCAAAAGGGAATTACTGGCAAGGCGATTGGCACCATGCACCCCATTGCAGGCAACCTCGCCGCAGGCATAAAGACCGTCTAAATTTGTTTCCCCATGCAGACCTGTGCGCACACCACCCATAGCATAATGTGCCGCAGGAATCACGGGCAACCAGTCCCTGGCCAGGTCCAGCCCGTATTTCAAAGTGAAACCATAGATAGTGGGAAAACGCTTTTTAAGAAAAACGGGATCCCGAAGCGTAACATCGAGGTAAACATACTTACTTCCGTTTTTTTTCATCTGGTCTACGATAGCACGCGCTACTACATCGCGCGGGCCCAACTCCGCCATCTCGTGATATTCATCCATAAACCGTTCACCGTGACAATTCCGGAGCACCGCTCCTTCACCACGTACTGCCTCGGAAATGAGGATAATTTCTTCCTGCGGACTTCGAAAAACAGTGGGGTGAAACTGGATAAACTCCATATCGACAACTTCAGCTCCGGCACGGTAGGCCATGACTACACCATCTCCCGTAGCCACCTCCGGGTTTGTCGTACATGAAAACACCCAGCCCAGCCCGCCCGTGGCAAGGACCACGGCCCCGGCACGGTATGTTTCTCCCGCCAGAGTTCTTACACCAATAACCTGTCCTTCACAGGTGACCATATCCGTAACAAAAGTGTGCTCCCGGACGACAATTGCCCTGTTGGCAAACAAATTTTTTTTTAAAGTTTCATGCAGAACTTGCCCGGTGGCATCACCTCCGGCATGAACGATACGGTTACTGCTGTGTGCTCCTTCCCTGGTCATTGCCAGCCGCCCATCTACCCGGTCAAAAGGCATGCCCAACTCCAGAAGTTCTTTTATACAACCCGGCCCTTCCTCAACCATCACTTTAACGGCCTCAAGGTTGCACAACCCGCCCCCGGCCGATATGGTATCCTCCATGTGCTTCTCAGGGCTGTCATCAATACCAAGAGCAGCAGCGATACCACCCTGTGCCAGCCAGGTGTTGGTATTATACAGGGCATCCTTGGTCAATAGACAGACACGGGCAAAGCGTGCTGCTTTGATGGCGGCAAACAGGCCTGCAATACCGCTGCCAACAACAATTACATCATATTCATAGGGATATTTCCCTGCTAAGTTTATCATGGAGCCAACCCCTTTAAACTGCCGTAAACATACGTTCAAGCGGCCTGCGGGCCAGATCGCGAATCGGTAGGGGAACAGAGATCTGCGGCTGCATTGTCTCCAATGCTTTGCTTACCTTTTCCAGATCGGTGAACTTCATGTTTGGACAGATCAACCCCTGGGAAAGCAGGTAAAACTGTTTATGAGGATTTTCTTTTTGCAGACGGTAAATCAAGCCCATCTCCGTCCCGACAATTATTTTTTCATAGCTTGTCTCCCGGGCAAACTTTATCATCCCTCCGGTGGAAAAAACATAATCTGCAGACTTAACTACCTCCGGACGGCATTCCGGGTGGACCACTATAACTGCGTCAGGATGTGACCTCCTGGCGGCAGCCACATCAGCCAGCCTCACACGGTGATGCGTCACACAGTAGCCGTCCCATAGAATGATGCGTTTATCCGTTTGCCCTGCAACAAAGCTCCCAAGGTTCATATCCGGTACAAAAAGAACCTCGTCTGTATCCAGGGAGTTGACCACGCTAACGGCATTGGAGGAGGTAACGCAAATATCGCTAACCGCCTTAACAACAGCCGGAGAATTAATATAGGTAACTACCATGGCAGCCGGGTATTGTTTCTTTTTTTCCAGCAGTGCCTCCAACGTGACCATATCAGCAAGGGGACAACCGGCCTGGATTTCGGGAAGCAGTACAATCCTGTCAGGTGCTAAAATAGCCGCCACCTCAGCCATAAAATGAACACCGCAAAACACAATCACATCTGCGCTGGATTGTGCAGCTATACGGCTGAGTTCAAAGGAATCTCCGACAAAATCAGCAACATCCTGGACCTCATCTAGTTGATAGTTGTGCGCCAGCACAACAGCATTTCGCAGCCTTTTTAATTCCTGAATTCTTTCGAACATTGCTTTTTTCTCTTCTCCCATGCCACCTACATCCTTTAACCTGTTTTGTTGTATTTAATTATGCCATGGCAAACTTGTCTTGTCAACTGTAAAGACAAAGCTTGAAACTACTTTACAAGATAGCCGGCCCTATCCAGGCTTGCCGTGATTTCTTGCATAACTTTTTGATCAGGTGCCTCCAGGGTATGCAGGTGAATACCTCCCGTTAATGCTAAAAGCGGGTTTGCCGCTGTTTTATGCAGCGACTCCAAAAATAAATTTAAGTCACGACGACTACTTACCATCAGGTTACCACGCAGTTCCCCGTAGACAGGGTGTTCAACGATCACATCAAGAGCCCTGCCACCGAGGTCCACGACAATACCTAACTCGTCTTTAATCTGTTCCCGGGTGTGCCGGCAGGCGACTACAGACCGCACCCATATTTCCTCTGGCAGTGAAGGGATCATGTATCCCTGGAAAGAAGCAAATATCTGCTCACCTGAAGCCCTTAAGATAGCAATATCCTGGACGATAACCTGCCGGCTTATGTTAAAATGCCTGGCCAGTTCTGCACCTGTAAGCGGTTTGGATGCTTTACGCAAGAGGTTTAAAAGCTCATTACGCCTTTTCTCGGTTTCCATTGCCTGTCACCCCCGTTAATAGGTCCAATTGGAAAGGTATTTAATTTTTTTCCCCCTTTAATCTGCTCCTAATTTTATCATATAATAAAAAGCTTGAAAAAGGAAAGAGCAGAAAACGTCTTTAAAAACCACTTATAAGGAAAAAAGGGGAAGTAAACGCAAAAACGGGGTATTGATGCGATGAATGAATAACCACACTTACCTGGTAAAACGTAGTGGGAATTATGAACTCATATTTGTGTGAAAAAAATCTTCATGCATATTGCATGCATTTTTTATATATGCTAAAATCTAACTGAACCAAATTAAGAAAGGAGGTTTTTTCATGCCTTCCCTTCAGGTCCGCGATTTACCTGAGCATATTTACCGAAAAATTGTAGAACTTGCTGAAGCTGAACGAAGAAGTATTGCCCAGGAAACTATAATTTTATTAGAAAAAGCTTTACAGATAAAAGCGCAGGACAAAAAACGCCGCAAACAGTTACTTACCCACATTATGCAAGAAGATAGACCCAGCAATAAAACAAATATTCCCGATCCGGTACCCTTAATTCGAGAGGATCGCCAAAGATGATTATTACATTAGATGCCAGTGCCGCTGTTGAAGTTGTCATGGGTCGACCGGGTCAACAATCAATTGTATCTGTATTAGAAAAAGCTGATTGGATAGTCGCCCCTACTCTTTACGTTTATGAAACATCAAGTGTAATGTGGAAATATTACAAATTATGTAATTTCCCAATCAATGATTTAGTGCATAAAGCCCGGCACTTACTTGAGCTGGTAGATGAATTCGTTGAAGCAGATGATTTATATGAAGAAGCTATTTCACTTGCGTGTGAACTCAACCATCCCGTATGTGACACTATGTATTTGGTTCCCAGCCGCAGAAAAAATGCACCACTGCTTACTTTAGATTCCAGGCTAATAGAAGCTGCTGTAAAAACCGGGATTTCAGTTGTGCACCTTGGGTAATTTATGTGCAAATTAGATTTGTTTCCGTCACATTTGGACATGATCAACCCGGTGGTGCCAGAGGATTAAAGGTTAGCGCTCCCACAGCGCTTGCTGTCATAAGGAAATTATCATCACTTGCTGCAAACAGCCAGTCTTCTCCCCGGGCTGATGTGTCAAAGAAAATATCATACGCGCTCATTTCTTTCTTCTCTGATGTCATCTACCGTACGGATGATTTTAATATTAATTATTAACTTAGTAAGAAGGTTAATCTTTTATGAATTTATTTGCCCCCGGTGATTATGACCTTTATTTATTCCACGAAGGCAGCCTTTTTTACAGCTACCGGATAATGGGTGCACACCTCGTTGAAAATGAAGGTATGAGTGGAGTACTATTCTCCGTCTGGGCCCCCCATGCCAGGAAAGTCAGGGTAGCAGGAGACTTTAACGGGTGGCAGCCACACTTCCACCCTATGAGAAAGGTAAGGAATTCAGGAGTCTGGTCAGTCTTTATACCGAAAGCTGAAAACGGTCAGTTATATAAATATGAAATTCACACGCACAGTGGAGAGGCCTTTTTGAAAGCGGATCCATATGCATTTTGCTCAGAATTCAGGCCTGGAACGGCTTCCCGGATCTATTCCCTGAAAGGCTATGAATGGCAGGATGATAAGTGGCAGCGTGAAAAAGGAAATAACCCTGCTTATAACCGTCCCATGTCAATCTACGAAGTTCACCTCGGTTCATGGAAGCGTAAGGAGACCGGGGAGTTTTATTCCTACCGGGAATTGGCCGTTGAACTGTCCGACTATGTTGCAGGTATGGGATACACCCATGTAGAACTGCTTCCTCTCGCAGAACATCCTTACGACGGTTCCTGGGGTTACCAGGCAACAGGTTACTATTCAGTTACCAGCAGGTATGGCACTCCCCATGAGTTTATGTATTTTGTGGATTGCTTTCACCAGAAAGGTATCGGCGTTATTCTGGACTGGGTCCCGGCACATTTTTGTAAAGATAGCGCTGGATTAAAAAGATTTGACGGCACTACCCTCTATGAATACGAAGACCAACTGAAAAGTATAAATACAGAGTGGGACACTTTGAACTTTGATCTGTCTAAACCCGAAGTACAGAGTTTTCTGATCTCCAATGCCTTCTTTTGGATGGATATTTTTCATATTGACGGGTTAAGAGTAGATGCTGTAGCCAACATGCTTTATCTTGATTATGGAAAAAAAGAAGGACGGTGGAGTCCCAACGAATACGGCGGCCGCGAAAACCTTGCCGCAGTGTCTTTTCTTAAAAAACTGAATGAACAGGTCTTTAAATATTTTCCCGGTGCCCTGATGATGGCCGAAGAGTCAACACAGTGGCCGCTCGTAAGCGCTCCTACTTACCTTGGAGGCCTGGGTTTTAACTTTAAATGGAACATGGGCTGGATGAACGACATTTTACGCTACATGCAAAATGACCCTGTTAACCGTAAATGGCATCATGATTTACTGACCTTTTCCTTCTGGTATATCTTTTCCGAAAATTTTATTCTACCCTTATCTCACGATGAAGTAGTGCATTGCAAAAAATCCCTGCTGGACAAAATGCCGGGGGATTACTGGCAGAAGTTTGCAAACCTGAGAGCTTTGTATGGTTTTATGATCGCTCACCCGGGGAAAAAGCTTCTGTTTATGGGTGGGGAATTCGGTCAATTTTCCGAGTGGCGGGATCAGGAAGGCCTGGACTGGAATCTGCTGGAATATGATATGCATCGCAAGCTTCATTTTTATGTGCGAGAGCTGAACCATTTCTACAGGAAAGAAAAAAGGTTATGGGAGCTTGACCACGAAGATAAAGGTTTTCAATGGGATCCAGATGACCGGGAACAGAGCATTATTTCTTTCATGAGAAAAGCAAAGAACGAGGATGACTTTATGATCATCATTTGTAATTTTACTCCCGTAGTTCGTAACGATTACCGCTTAGGTGTCCCTTACCAGGTGAAATACAGGGAAATATTTAACAGCGATCTGGAAATTTACGGGGGCTCAGGTCAGGTAAATTTACATATCCCGGAGGCATCTACCCAAAGATGGCATAATCAGCCCTGTAGTATAACAGTTAAAATTCCTCCGCTGGCAACGATTATCCTTGAACCTCTAGGAAAGGAGGGATAGGAGGACAAAAATGAACAGGAAAAAAGAATGCGTGGCCATGCTCCTGGCAGGAGGGGAAGGAAAAAGGCTGGGCTTTTTAACAAGAGAAACAGCAAAACCCGCAATTCCTTTTGGGGGCAAATATCGTATTATTGATTTTACTCTGAGCAATTGTACTAATTCGGGTATTGTTGATACGGTAGGAGCCCTGACCCAGTATAAACCTTTAATTTTGAACTCACACATCGGTAACGGAAGCCCCTGGGATTTAGACCGGAAAAAAGGGGGAATTTCCCTCCTCCCTCCTTTTGTCAGGGGAAAGGGTGGAAAATGGTACAAAGGAACGGCTGATGCAGTTTTCCAAAATATGAATTTTCTCGAACAGTATAATCCCCGTTATGTACTGATCATCTCAGGGGACCATATTTACAAAATGGATTATTCGCTGCTTTTAGATTATCACAAGAGCAAAGAGGCTGAAGTGACTATTGCCGTTATCGAAGTGCCCTGGGAGGAAACCAGCCGTTTTGGCATTCTAAACATGGCAGAAGACGGCCGCATTACTGAATTCCAGGAAAAACCGAAAAACCCTAAAAATAACCTGGCATCCATGGGTATATATCTCTTTGATTTTGATATATTAAAAAAATATTTACAAAAAGACCAAAAATATCCTAAATCAAGCAACGACTTTGGTAAAGACGTCCTTCCTCTCATGTTAAAAAATAAATGCCGCATGTTTGCCTACCCTTTTCGGGGTTACTGGAAAGATGTGGGCACGATTGAATCACTGTGGGAAACAAATATGGATTTATTGCAGGATAAACCTACCCTTGACCTTTATGAACGAAACTGGCGTATTTACACTGTAAGCTCAAATCAACCGCCTCATTACCTGGGACCCGCAGCAAAAGTGGAACAGTCCATGGTTAGCGACGGGTGCCTGGTTTTTGGAGAAGTAAACCGCTCTGTACTTTTCCCCGGGGTTTATGTTGGAGAAAATACGATTATCAGAGACTCGCTAATCATGTCGAATGTAAAAATAGGTTCAAATGTAAAAATTATCAGGGCCATTATTGCTGAAAACAGCATAGTGGGAAACGGCAGTCAGATATGCTGCCAGGACAATGAAGCGGGCGAAATTATACTCATCAAGGAAAACAGTACTATCCCCGATAATTCTATTATTAACAGCACAGATAATCTGAAAAAAGTTATCTTTGAATCGGGAGGCAAGTTCACATGAGAGATGTGATGGGTATTATCAATGTAAATGTTAAAGATGATATTTTAGACGAGCTTACTTACTCCCGGTGTATAGCTTCTGTTCCATTTGGTGGAAATTACCGATTAATAGATTTTATGCTCTCCAGTATGGTAAATTCAGGCATTCAAAACGTAGTCGTATTAACCCTGCACAAATACCGTTCGCTTATGGACTACCTGGGAAACGGCAAAGCATGGGACTTAAACTTAAACAGGAAAGACGAGGGTTTGTCCATCCTGTCTCCAAATGTTTTTTATTCTTTGAAATATTTTCAGGGTGATATACAAAATTTTTACAGTAACATTGACTTTTTTCAGAGAAGCAGGCAGAAAGATGTGCTCATTACCAGAAGCAATATGATCTGTAATCTTGATATCACGGAAGTTGTCAATTTTCACCGCAGGACGCAGGCAGATATTACCTTTCTATACCGGGAAAATGATGACCTGGTGGAAGAATCCCCCTGGCGCAGGAAGTTGGAGATAGGAGCAGACGGACGGGTATTAAACCTGGAACAGGGCACGGAAAAGGTTAAGGGTAAGAAAGTACTCCTGGAAATATTCGTTATGTCGAAAGCTCTCCTGATAGATCTGATTGAAAGCTGTATGATTAACGGAACAGGAGATCTGCTCCATGACGGGATTATTAAAAATCAGGAGAACCTAAAAATATTCGCCTTCCCTGCAAAAGGCTACCTGGGTGTGATCAACTCCATTGCTCTCTATTACAAACACAGCTTGAATCTTTTAAAACCGGCTAACTGGCAGGAGTTATTTTTCCGCCCGGGCTTCATTTACACCAAAGCTGAGGATGAACCACCCACAAAATATATGCGGGGGGCCAGGGTTACAGGTTCCCTGCTTGCCGGTAGCTGCGTAATTGAAGGAAAAGTTGAAAACAGCGTTTTGTTCAGAGGGGTTCAAGTGAAGAGGGATGCTTACATAAAAGACAGTATTATCCTGCCGGAAAGTGAAATTGAAGAAAAAGCGCAGATTGAATACGCAATCCTGGACAAAGAGGTGCGCGTCTCCAGAGGTAAAGTGGTGAAAGGCAGAAAGGACAATCCTTCTGTTATTCCTGAAAGAACGATTATTTAAGGAGAAATTACAATGAAAGTGCTTTTTGTCGCTTCTGAAGCTGTTCCTTTTATAAAAACCGGCGGTTTAGCTGATGTGATCGGCTCTTTACCTGTGGAACTGAGAAAATTAGGAGTTGACGCAAGGGTTATCCTTCCGAAATACGGGGAGATAGCTCCCCGGCTGAGAGACAAGATGGTTCTCAGGAAAAATTTAGCCATTACCATGGGGTGGAGATACCAGTATTACGGTATCCTGGAGACGGAACACTCCGGAGTCCCCTTCTACTTTATCGACAACGATTACTTCTTTAACAGGAGGGGCTTATACGGCTTTGAGGATGATGCTGAGCGTTTTGCCTTTTTTTCCCACGCCGTCCTGAAGGCCCTCCCCCACCTTGATTTTGTACCCCAATACCTGCACTGCAATGACTGGCATACAGGCATGGTCAGTGTTTTTTTAAAGGCTCATTACGAAAGAGATCCTTTTTATAAGGACATACGAACCCTTTTTACCATACACAATCTGGGTTACCAGGGGTTGTTCCCCCTGAAAATGTTGGAAGAGTTACTGGAGCTTGAACCCGAATATTTTACCATGGACGGAATCGAATTCTTCGGCCAGGGAAGCTATTTAAAAGGCGGCCTGGTCTTTTCCGATTTTTTGACAACCGTGAGTAAGACCTATGCAGCAGAGATTCAGGCTCCGTCTTACGGCGAGGGACTCGATGGCCTCCTCAAGCAGAGAAATAAGGATCTGGAAGGAATCCGAAACGGGATAGATTACAGGATCTATGACCCTATGTCCGATCCCGAAATATCCATTCCTTTCAGATCATCTTTAGTTAAAAAACATCAAAACAAACTATTTCTGCAGAAATCCCTTGGTCTTCCCCAAAGCAGGGAGATTCCTCTACTCGCATTTATTAACCGGTTTGTGGAACAAAAAGGTCTCGATTTAATAACATATGTAATAAAGGAAATTCTGGCTATGAACGTTCAGCTTGTAATCCTGGGCACCGGGGAAAAAAAATACCGGGATTTTTTTCAGCGTATCTTCAAACAGCACCCTGATAAGTTTTTTGCCAGTTTTAATTTTGACGATTCGCTGGCGCGAAAAATCTACGCAGGTTCCGATCTGTTCCTTATGCCCTCCCTATATGAACCCTGCGGAATCGGCCAGATGATCGCCATGCGTTACGGCAGTATTCCGATCGTGCGAGAAACAGGAGGGCTCAAAGATACTGTAAAACCCTTTGACATTTCCAGCGGTGAAGGCAATGGTTTCATCTTTACAGATTTTAACGCTCACGAGATGCTTTATACAATTAAAAAAGCTGTGAATCTTTACCAGAACAAGCAGGCCTGGGCCAGGCTGATTAAAAATGCCGTAAGAATGGATTACAGCTGGGACAGCTCTGCAAGGAAATATTTGGAATTATACCAGCGTATACTGAAGATATGAGGAATAAATCCATGTTTAGTGATAAAGAGGATTTTAAATAACGACATCGTTTTTTATCCTGAAAGATTTTATTTCCTATGCCGATACCCAGGTAAGAGTGGGCAAAACATTTGAAAACAGGGCGAAATGGCTGGAAATGTGTATTATTAATATTGCCCACTCAGGGAAAATTCGGTAAATTAGGTATCTCTATCATCTTAGACGGGGTCTTCAGCCATACGGGAAGTGACAGCCTATACTTTAACAAGGAAGGAAATTATGACTCCCTGGGAGCTTATCAATCCATCAACAACAGGAGCCGCAGTCTAAGTCAGGAGTTTCCTTCTTTATGGAAAAGCCTCCCTGCGGCCCCGTATGGTAGTCGATAATCCTGTCATTTACATGGGGGGCAATATTTTTATCGTAAATGATAGTTACCCCATCTGTTTCCTCCAACTGATCCTGACCTTCTTGAACCGACTCATCCAGAGCCAGCGCCAAATTAGGGCCGCCTCAGCCCACACCACTGATAAATATTCGGATATAGATCTCTTCCCTATTCTCCTGCCTTAAAACCTCTTTCAATTGCTCTACCGCTGCAGTCGTAATTTTCAGCATAAATACCAATCCTTTCTTCTTAATCTCATTTTGAGTTCACTGCTGTATTAATGCTTATAATTTACTCGCACCGTGGGCTTTTTTAAAACGCTGCTCTTCTTTTTTGCCTAACACTTTCAACAACATAGCACAGGCTGCAGTTGCCAGGGCAAAAATGGCCATTACCATAAAACCATAAACATAGGAACCGGTTCCATCATAGGAAAGACCAACCCAAAGAGGCCCTATTAAAGCTCCTATGTTCAAACAGGTTGATAATACACCATATCCGGCTCCAACTTGTTCCGGAGGAAGTAATTTAGGTACTATGGAAAAAACAGGTGCGGGAATGAAAGCCGCCATAAGGCCGATTAAGATTGCTAATAATAAAGGGTTCAAACCCGTTCCCGTAATCAGCATCAAAAGAACAGCAAGAGCTATGCTACCCCCGGCTATAAAGATTTCTACCTTACCAATCCTGTCAGTCAGGTATCCTATCAGGGGGCTGAGAAGAAGTGACCCCAGCATAAAAAGGCTTGTTAAAAATCCCGCATAAGTAACGCCATAGCCGGCGGTTCTATAGTAATCAGGAGCAAAGGTAAGAAAAGAAATAGCGGCGGCATTGAAAGTCATCCAGGCTGCGGCCACTATCCATATAAGCTTGTTCATGTTTTTTAACGGCGCCAGGATCTCTTTAACAGTTTTTTTCTCACGTTCTTTTCTTTCCTGTAAGCCCGGATACTTTATGATAAAGAATACAAGCACCAGCGCAGAAAAAACGGAGGTAAAAATAATAGGTACCTGCCAACCCCAGTAGCTGCCGGCACGCCCAAAAACGTTAAAGGCGAATATGGTTCCTACCGGCATGGCTGTATTAAATAATCCCATGGCTGTTCCCAACTCCTGCTTTTTGAACCACCGGGATATTGCCAGCGGCGCTACAATGGCCAGGGTCATGGCCCCAATCCCGGAAATAATCCTTCCCGCCGCCAAAACGGGAAAACCGTAAGCAAAACCGGCAAGGATGGTACCCGCTACCATTAGTAAAAAAGCTAAGATGCCTATCTTCCTGGGTCCATAAATATCGGCAAGCATTCCCCCGGGTATGGAAATAAAGATCCCTGGAAGAGCAAAAAGACCCATAAGCGCACCGGCCTGGGTATGCGAAAGCTGGAGTGCAGAGATTACCAGTCCGAGTAAAGGCGGTATTGACTGAAAAACAAGTGCAAAAGCGAGCATAGAGAAATAAATTAAAAACAGGATACTCCAACGGCGGCTGTACTCCATTTATATACCTCCGGAACATCATTTTGTTTAAAAAAAGTTTGTTATTTTTTATTCGATATATATTCGACAAACAATAACGTTATCCCTTCAGCTTGCCGACCTACTGACTGTTAAATTCCTCTGGACAGTGCCGGCTGCTGTTTTTGATTATATTTTTGTCGTAGGCTGCAACGGAGATGTATGCAAAAAATCAGAAAAACCGGCGTTTTCAGGGAAGGAAAAACTTTACAGGACTAACCCCCGCCCTCAAACTTTGTTCCTTCCGGTGTCATATATTTTTTCCGAAATTATTTTGTCCGCTCTTTTTTTATCCCCCGTATCCGCTTTTTCAATATCGATAGCAGCATCTGGACAAACCAGGGCACAAACACGACACGCGGTACACCGTTCTATCCGCTTGGCTTCAACAATGGGAGTCCCGTAAACCCCCATCTCCCTGGACCAGTCTATCACATGGGAGGGGCATTTCTCCAGGCAAAGGCCGCAGCCCTTGCAGAGATCGGGAGAAATGATAAAATTTCCTTTCGGTCCTTCCCATTTTTTTTTAGTAAAAGTTTTAGCCAAAGACTCTCACCTCTTTTAAATTTTTCCGGTAGAAACCGGTCTTTTTATCATGCGGGCCGCCGCCTCCCATCCCAGCTCCAGGGCCCGGAAATTTAAATTTTTTAAGGCGGGATCGCGCTTTAATTTATTTTCCAACCGTGTTTCCAGGGCTTTTTTAGTGCTTTCCAGCTGTACTATCTCCATAACTCCGGCCGTTGCCCCCAGGATAATAATATTGGCAACCCTGGGATGAAGCTTATTTTGAGCCATTTCACTGGCGGGCAGGCCATAAATATGTTTTACTTTTGACGTAATCTCGGGAAAGCTTTGTCTTTGATCCGTCAGCCTCCGCTCGGCAAAAGCTTCCGGGGCGATGGTATCATAGCACTGCCAGCCGATAACTTCATCGGAAACTTGTGGCGGTGCCAGCAGGGAACTGTCATATAAAATAATGCTTTCTTCATTTATATAGCCCTGCAGGCGTTCAAGGGAGCGCCCGCTCAAGGCCACGATTAAATGAGCATACTTAAACTTGGGGGAACCAATAGGCTCTTCTCCTACCTGGACAAAGGCCAGGGAAACACCACCTCTTTGTTCTATGCCAAAGTTTGGGATGTAGAGAGCTTCTTTCCCCTCTTCATAGGCCGCCTGAGCCAGGATATCAGCTGCCGCCTGTACGCCCTGGCCTCCCTCGCCTCCCATAACAATACGCTTATTACTCAGGGTCATAACCTGACGACCTCCTCCTCTGCTTTATTTTTTTTCCAGGGAGAAACCAGTTCCCCTAGCGGGTAATAATCAGTCATTTCCTTTTCCAGGTACTTCCAGGTATCGACAGCATTGGTTCTCCAGTTAGTAGGGCAGGTGGATAGAGCTTCTATCACGGAAATACCCCGATCCCGGAGTTGATTTTCCAATCCCCTTTCCAGGTAACGGGACAGGCGCTGCACCTGGGAAACTGATCCCCGGGCCACATAGGCTCCTTCGGGAGCAAAGGAGGCAATCATCTCGGGACCACGCAGGGGAAAACCTTCCTGGTCAGGCTCCCGGCCTCCGGGGGTTGTTTCCGTTTTCTGGCCCAGCAGGCTGGTTGGAGCCATCTGCCCCCCGGTCATAGCGTAAGTGGTATTGTTTACGATTATGACCAGGATCCTCTCGTTGCGCATGGTAGCGTTTACCAAATGCTGGACACCAATAGCATAACCTCCACCGTCACCCATATAAGCAATACCCACCAGGTGGGGGCGAGCCCTTTTTGCTCCCACAATAAAGGGTACCGTCCTGCCGTGATGGGTCTGAACTGTATCCAGGTTAAAGAAATCCCAGGACAACAGGGAACATCCTATATCACAACCAAAAAGCACTCTTTCGGCTATTTTCAGGCGATCTACGGCCATGCCCAGGGCTTTTAAAACCAAACCATGGCCGCACCCAGGGCAAAACTTGTGCGGCTTTGTTTCTGTACGCCAGGAAAGGGGCATAGACTGTTCAGACATAAGTTACCACCTACCTATCCTTAAAATGCAGAAGTCGGAAGTCAGAATGCCGGTGTGCCAGAAAATATTTCTGGAATCAATGGCCAGGGGAATGGCCGGGGGGAATGGCCGGGGGGACGTTCTTCTTCCGGCCATTTTTATCCTTCCAGTGGTGCCACTGGAACAGTGGCATGAGCGTCTATATCATCAAACTCCTTATCTTACAGCAGGGCTACGGAGGCGTCTTTCTCCCGTTCTCCGTTTAAAATAGCCCGGGCTTCCTGCACAACCTCCTCTGCCGTGATCCCCAGCCCGGGCCGAAAATAAGTATACATCTTAAGGCTGTGTTCCAGTTCACCACCAATAGCGATACGGATCAGTTTGGCCAGCTGACCCTGCGCTGATTCTACCACAAGAAGCCGGGAGCAGGCAGTTAAGACGTTTTTAATATCTTTGTCTGGAAAGGGACGAAGGGTAATGGGCCGGAAAAAACCAACGGGGATATCCTTTTCCCTTAATTCCCTGACAGCAGACCGCACACTCCTACCTACAATACCATGGGCGACAACGATGAGTTCAACTCCCTCCAGAAATCCTTCCTCCTTTTCGCTTAACGAAGGAGCAGCCCGGTGAAAATCGTCGATAATAGGTTTTAATACTTCGTAGAGCTCTTCTTCCACTGAAAAAGCGTTGCGCCAGTGGGCAGGTTCCCGGTCCACTCCGGGAACGCCCTTAAGGCCCACCATGGGAAATGTGGGTTTAAGATCAATCCCTTTTTCCCGGGGATCGTAAAGAGTAACAGGCTCCCTCATCTTGGCCTGGTAACCATCTCCTAAAACCAGAGTGGGAAAACGGTACTCCCAGGCTGTGGCAAAAGCTTTAATGGTCAGGTCGTACATCTCCTGGTGACTGCCTGGAGAATAGACTACCCTTAATCCCTCACCGTTTCCTCCGAAAATCGTTAAGAAAACTTCCTGCTGTGAGTAAATTACAGTAGCAGTGGAAGGCCCTCCCCTCTGCTGGACAACCAGAACCATGGGTATCCGCATCATTTCCGCCATGGAGAGGGGCTCCTGGAAAAGCACCGTTCCCGGACCAGCAGTGGCCGAAAAACAGCGCGCCCCTGCCATAATGCCTCCCAAAACGGCAAACCCTGCCGAGAGTTCATCTTCAGTCTGCAGAAACCCTCGCCCGTAACGGGGAGCCAGCCGCGACCAGTAATGCATAACTTCATTCTGCGGCGTAATAGGGTAGCCAAATAAAAACTCAGCTCCGGCGGCCAGCGCTGCCCAAACCACTACTTCATTACCGTACATGAAGGCCCGTTTTTCTCCTTCCAGGGACCTGGTTAAAAGTTTTTCTTCCTGTGTGACAGGTTGGTTTATCATATCAGCATCTTCCCTTAAGAGAAAATAGACAAAACAGTATATTTTAGCTTTCCCTTTTGGCTCCTTTCTATAAACGATAGAGCATTATTTTTTTGTACATATTAAAAGGCGCGCCAGTTTAAGTTCGGCCGCCTTTTTAATTCATTATTGTAACCTACAAGGTCATAATGGTTAGTTTATGGTAACCGTTTGCAAATAGGCATTCCAGTGAACCCGGGCATCAAGATATTCACCCACATAGCGCACGGGGACCATTGTCCGGCCGTTTTTAATTACGGGGACTGTATCCATGCTTCTCAATTCACCGTTAACAACAGCCGAGGTGCTGTCAACGGTAAAGATGATTCTCTTCCCCGGCCTCGTAATGGTAATAATCCTTGCCTGGGCGTCCCAATCCACTGCTGCTCCCAAGGCCTCGGCTATAGCCCTGAGTGGAACCATGAGACGGCTATTCCTGTCAATATAGGGAACGGAGTCAAAAAGCACCGGCCTGCCGCCAACCGTCACCGTAATATCCTCCGGCCTGAGTTCATAGTCACTGATAAGATATTTTTTTCTTTCATCTTTAAACCTGTTCAGTGCAGGGGCATAATTCATTTCGATTTGCTGCGGGGATAGTCCCCGTTCCAGGTACTCACCAATTTTATTCGTTCCCATAACTTTATCGAACATGACCATCATGTTCTGTCCACTTTTGGGCACTTTAAAGTTACCAAGGGAATAAGCATAGGTTAAAGCATATATGCCTGTCCTGGCCGGATTAAACGTATAGGGGTCAACGATTTTTAACCTGACGCCCCCGGCTTCTCCCCGTTGTTCGGGAATAAAAGTCACCCCCGGAAAACCTGCCTGGTTGAGAAGGTCGGCATATTTCCCGGCATCAAGTCCTTTCCCGCCGATCCACTTAAACTTATCCGCCTGAAAGATCCCCGTCCCTTCTCCCAAACCGGTAGCCATATAGCCAAAAACAGAATCCAAATCGGGAATATTGGGGGATGTCTGCACCCAGGTCAACCCGGTATCCTGGAATAACATCGTTCTCTTATAACCTTCCATGGGGACCACTTTTAGATCGGCCCCGATATTTCGATTGAAGAATCGTGCCAGTTCCCCCACCGTCATCCCGTGAGCCATGGGTAAATTATCCACGCCGACAAAAGTTTTATAAGGATCTTCCAGCACGGGCCCTTCCACTATTCTACCCCCCAGCGGGTTAGGCCGATCCAGGACAACTATCGTTTTCTTATATTTCTGAGCCGCCACCATGCAGTAATTTAAAGTTGAGATGTAAGTATAAGTTCGTGCCCCGATATCCTGCATATCAAAAAGAAGCACGTCAACATTGCGCAGCATCTCCCCGGTGGGCATTCTTGTTTTCCCGTACAGGCTGTACACAGGTATTCCCAGTTTTTCGTGAATATAGGACTCTACGTATTCCCCGGCTTTGGCCTTACCGTCAATGCCGTGCTCAGGGCCAAAGAGCGCTACCAGATGGGTTGATTGATCGGATGCCAGTATATCAATAGTACTCTCTCCCCTGCTGTTTACCCCGCTTTGATTTGTAATCAGCCCGACTTTTTTCCCCTCTATCAAATAGTAATACTTGCTCATTAAATTCTCACTGCCGAGCTTAACCCTGGAAGTCTCCATACAAACAGCAAAATTAGCAGGAAATGCCAGTACAGCAACAAGAACTATCAGGGAAATTATTTTTTTACTCATCTTATCTCCTTTCATTGGCCGGTTGTCTCCTAAAATAACATATAAAAGACACTTTTCCGGGGAATATGTCACTTTCCTCCACCCCATCTCCAGACCAGGATAAAACCAGCAATAAAAGCAAGAAATACCGGAATGTTAAAAAAAGCGGGCAACAGTACCCTGGCCGAACCGGCGATTAAGCCTGCAAAAAAATAAGCTGTAGGGGCCTGATACCGGGAATAAAGCTTATCCAAAACCTTTGCCAGGAAAAAAATGCCAAGCAGGCAGCCGGCACCAAAAATGAAGAGGTTAATCAGGGCAAACTCCTTAATATAAAAGAGCACATCGTCATATATCCCCAGAAGAATCAACACCGAACTTCCGGGTATACCCGGAATCAACATGGTGGCGCTGGAAAAAGCTCCCCCCAGAACCAGGACGGCCCAGTTTATTTCGCTGCTTTCCGCAACAATACCGAGGGGTTCATTGGCCAGGAGAAAAGCTAAAAGGAACCCCGCTGCCAGGATTAGTATCCTGCCGGCGCTGGGGTGGGGGCGGCTGTTAAATACAGTCTTGATGGAGGCCAGCAGGAGCCCCATAAGAAAAGCAGAAGTTATATCGCGGTAAGAGGCAAAAAGCATGGAAAAAAAGAAACCCCCGACAAATATACCCCCAATGGTCCCACAGACTAAAGGCAAGTACGGTTTAAGATTAAACCTGGAAAGGTCGTTTATGATCTTTTCATAAAGTCCCAGGATTATAAAAGCTGTCCCCCCGCTCATTCCCGGCAGGACAATGACAAATCCCAGAATGATTCCTTTAAGGATCGAATGCAAAAAAAATACTCCTCTCTAAAAGGCCGGAAAATATTAAAGCCGGAAATCGGCACGGCAACATGAATTTTTTAAGCGCAAACGGTGAATGTTGCATTAACATTATCGGTACTCTTTCTGTAAAAATTTCTTTCTTCCTGCAAGTTATACGGCTTTACTCTAAAAAAAGCCGGGATCCTGAACGGCTTCCCGGTTTTTATAAATTCATCATTTTTTTAAGTTGTTCTCCAAGCTTTTTAATTATTCCCTGCTCAGAGGAATTTTAAACTCATTAATTATACTCCCGTCCCTGGCACTATAGGCAAAAACCCGTAATATCATTTTTTGGGGAACGTCTTCAGGAACGGAAATTATGTAAACTCCTCCCTCAATAAAAGTATTTTGTACTTCTCCTTAAAGAACCATTTACCTTCACAGTCCATATAATGAAGTAACCTGCAGCGAAAATCAGTGCGTAAACATAAAAAATATTTTGCGAAGTCAGGTGATCTCTAATGACCATTAAACTCGTAAAAGAGAAATACGAAAAGCTTTTAATGCGCAACCCCAACGTTATATGTGTAGGTACCGGTTCGAAAGCAAACAAAGAAATAATTAAGATTTTTGTAAAGCAAAAGGCACAGGAGCAGCTGTTAAAGTCGGAAGAGAGCATCCCTGGTGAACTGGATGGATTTGAAACCGATGTAGAAGAAATTGGGGAAGTGACATCGCTAACGGTTAAAATAAAGGAGGAAAGCTTACCGTGAGGGAAGGTAAAAATAAAATGATGCTGTCAGCAGCGAATATTGAAAGCGCACAAAAAGCTCACAGTATAGCTGCTGACGATTTTCTAGATACTGCACACCGCCGGGCCAATGTCATCGGCATGGGAGTAGGGATGAAATGGAAAAATGCTCAACCTACAGGCGAACCGGCTCTTGTGGTTCTGGTAACACACAAAAAGGCCAGAGAAGAGCTATGCTCCTCTGACCTGATTCCTGAGAAACTGGCCGGTATGCAAATCGATGTCTTGGCCATAGGCTATCCCCTTGCTGGCGGAGGGGAAATAATGGAAAATCCCGCACAAACTCTTGCCAGGCAAATACGCCCGGTAAAAGGCGGTTTCAGCGTAGGGCACAAAAATATTACAGCGGGTACCATTGCCACCTGCATTTATAATATTTTGCCGGAAAACAGTACCAGTGCACACAATTACGGAACTGGCATACCGGGCAGGTACTACATTCTCAGCAACAATCATGTCCTTGCCAACAGCAACCTGGCTGCTCCCGGTGACCCCATTCTCCAACCCGGCCCTTTTGACGGAGGCATGTACCCGAGGGATCGCATCGCCACCCTGAGCCGCTTTGTTCCCATTACCTTCGAACCCCCGGTTCCCAGGGAGAAACACCACAACCTCGTGGATGCAGCCATTGCCGAAGGGGAATTTCATAACCTGAATCGAGAAATCTACTGGATCGGACACGTCCGTGGCTGGAGACCCAAAAATGAAATTACCGTAGGTATATATGTACAAAAGACGGGGCGTACCACAAATTATTCCGTCGGTAGGATTACGGCGATAAACGCTACAGTGGATATAAGCTACGATGCTGGGAGAACGGCCAGGTTTAAAGACCAGATTATTACCACGAATATTTCTGCCGGTGGGGATTCCGGTTCCCTGGTAACCACGCTGGACAATGTAGCTATCGGACTGCTTTTTGCAGGTTCATCTATCGCCACCATTGTCAATCAGATCGAAAACGTGCGTTCTTTGCTTCAGGTAGAAATAGCTGAGGAAATACTTTAAGGTGCTGCCCTTTATGAATGAATAGATCAAGACAGGTATTTCCTGGCCAGCGCCATAAGGAAGTCAGCTTTAAAATAAAGGCTGGGTACGTCTATTCTTTCATTTTTGCCATGAATTGTCGTCCTGACATCCTGGTCAAATTCCCGGGCCATATGACCGATACCATAAGAAGGTATGCCTGCACTGCGCAGGAATCTTGAATCTGTGGCCCCGGGGGAAATATGCGGCAGACATGAAATTTCTTCTCCTGCCATTTCCCTGGTTATGCTCTCTATCAGCCGGTAGTAGTCCGACTGGGAAGTTGAAAAGGTCGGTGCCACATAGTTGTCAATTTCAATAAGGATATCCTCTCCCAGGTAGCGGCGCAGTTCACCAATCACGTATTTTTGATCCTGCCCCGGAAGAATCCTGATATCAATACTGGCAGAACAAAAATCAGGAACAATATTGGTTTTACTTCCGCCTCCGATAACGTTTGGAGAAACAGTCATCCTTGTCATGGCGCGGAGGGTTTCGGCAAAACTTTTGTCGTCAAACCCGTTTAGTAAAATATCCACGTTTTCCTTCTTCACTGCCCCATCCAGTCCTTTCAGGCGCAGCAGCTCCTGCAGCAGGCATTCCACTTCGGGAATTAACCTGCTTTCCGGTTCATAGCCTGCCAGGTTATTTAGCGCCCGGGCCATCTTTAGTACGGCATTGTCGCCCAGTGCCGGAACAGAGCCGTGGCAGGATTTCCCTGCTGCCTGGAGTTTACTCCAGGCCGTTCCCTTTTCTCCGACCTGGATGAAGTAAATCATCCGGCCGTTCCAAAAAACAGGCTCCTCTCCACCCTCGTTAACGGCAAAATCCGCCTGAATTTTTTCCGGGCAGTTTTCCAGGAGGTATTTTATACCGAAATGACCACCTTTCTCTTCATCTGCGGTTGCAGCCAGGATTAATGTGCCGTTAAGCGGCACAACTTCCCTGGCGAGCTGTAATAAAGTGTAAACCTGGGCAGCCATTAACCCCTTGCAATCCAGGGCACCCCGACCGTAAACCACCCCATTACAGATATCGCCGCAGAACGGGTCAAAATCCCATCCTTCACCAGCAGGCACCACATCGGAATGAGAGAGAAAAAGAAGTTTTTTAGAACCTGAACCAAGCCTGGCGATAATATTGGCACGGTCTTTTGCTGATTCCATAATTTCATAAGGGATCCTGGCGGCGTCAAAGAGCTCTTTAAGATAACTGACCACCCTGATTTCATTTCCCGGAGGGTTAACCGTGTTCAGGCGAATTAGATCGGAAAGAATACGTTCCGGGGTCACTTCTTAGTATCACTCCTTGAATTATTATTGGCGCAAGGGTCACAACTATGGAGAAAAAACCCGAACTTAACTGGTACGCCTCTTTCCACCTTGGGCGGAAATGTTACCGTTGCTTTAATCAGCAAGTTCGGAATTAAAAAGCGCGAGGAGCGAAGGTTAAGGAGGCCAACTGTTTGAGCGAAGCGAGTTGTTGGCCGACTCCTTAAGCGACGAGCGCTACCTTAGTGTGGGTTGAACTTGCCTAAAGCAACGGAAACTTTCCGGCCGTTTTCGTACTAACTGCTTTTGGCTTCTGCCCTTAGTATAACCTCGGCTGAAGGTTTTTTAAGCAGCAGCGATCCGGCAAGGCCGATCATGGAAATAAGGGCAGCCGCAGTAAAAGCCAGGGTGAAAGTCCCCGTTTTATCAGCAATAAATCCCCCCAGAGCCGGGCCGAGCGCCTGCCCAGTTCCAAAAAACAGGGAAATAAAACCCACGCCTGCAGGGGCAAGCTGCGGCCCCACGTAGTCCCCCGCCGCCGCGGCCATGATTGTAGGTATGCTCCAGGCACTTAGACCAAATAACACCAGGGAAACATAGAAAGCTCCCATGGAATTAAAAAGGGCAAAAATAATATAGGAACAGGCCAGCGTTAGATAAGCCAGCGCCGCGCCATATTTTCTCCCCAAAATGTCGGAAATCCCTCCCCAGATGACCCCGCAAAAGATGCTAAGCCCCCCTACCAGCGCCCACATGGCACTGGCCTGACCAACGGAAATGCCTATCTCCTCAGTAAGAAAAGCTTTGAAAAATGTCATGTAGATAACGTAAGAAAAACCGTACATAAAGTACACAATACCTATATGCCAGACCTCTTTTACACGGTACACCAGTCTCCACTGCAGGTTACTGGGGCGCCCCGCCGCAGGTGCCGGTGCCGGGTTGTCCACTGATGCTGCTGCCCCCACAGGTAGCAGGCCGAGATCTGCGGGCCGGTTTCTGAGGAAAGCATAACAAACACCGGAGATAACCAGCACCAGCCCACCGAGGTAATACCAGGAATACGACCAACCCCGGGTACCATAAGTAATAAGAATAAGGGGAACAATAAGGCCGGAAATAAATGTGCCCACGCCGATACCACCGGAGACAATACCTGTAGCAAAACCCCGGCGCTTCATGGCAAACCAGGTTGAACCCAAGGCCATGGCCGGCACATAAGATCCCCCGTTTCCAATTCCGCTAAGCAAGCGCATGGCAAAAGCGAACTCGAAAGAACCGGCCATGCCTGTTAACAGCATGGTAATTCCCATCAGCAGCAAAGAAAGGGAAATAACGATCCGGCTGCCGTACCTGGCAGCGAGAAATCCGCCGATAAGTGCAAAAACAAGGTATCCTATAAAATTACCCGTCCCCAACAGGCCTGATTGAGCCCAGGTCAATCCCAGGCCGTTACGCATCTCAGGAAGAATGAGGGTATAGGCCATCCTTCCAAAACCGTGCGCTCCAATAGTGGTAAGCATCCCCATAAAGATTACTACCCAGCCGTAATGAAATTTATGCGACTTTACCTGCGGTTTGCTCATGGACTTGAACCACCTTTCTGTTATGATTAAAAATTAAACTTGTTCCAGTAATTCCAGTACTCCGGTCATTATCTCCCCGGCCTCCCCCTTTATGATTAAGTCGGCAATACTGTCCAGGGGAGTGCTTTCCCTGTTGATAATTACCAGTTTTGCCCCTGAGTTTTTAGCTGTTTCCGGGAGTTGGGCTGCAGGATATACTACCAGGGAAGAACCTATGCAAAGAAGGAGATCGCAGTTCATACTGCAGCGCTGGGCTTCCTGGAGTGTTCCCACCGGCAAGGACTGTCCGAAAGATACGGTAGCGGGCTTGAGCAACCCCCCGCACTGGTGGCAGTTGTTCACTTCCCGTCCCCCTTCCAGGAGATTGAAAATTTCTTCCCAGGGGTAGAAATAATTACAGGACAGGCAGCGGACCTCCCACATAGTCCCGTGAAGCTCTAAAACTTTCGCCGGGCTGTTACCAGCCGCCTGGTGCAGTCCGTCTATGTTCTGGGTGATCACAGCCATTACTTTCCCCTGCTGCTCAAGGTCAGCCACAGCCCGGTGGGCACTGTTGGGCTGTACCCCGGTAGCGCCTTTCCAGTATTCCCGGTAAAACTCCCAGTACTTGCGACGGCTTACCGGATTAGCGATAAAATTCGGGTAGGACAGCTCTGAGGGATCGAAGCGGTCCCATATGCCTCCCGGGCTCCGGAAATCGGGTATTCCAGATTCAGTGCTGATCCCGGCACCGGTAAAAACAACTATTCTCTGGCTTTCCTTTATCCAGCGGGCAAGTTCCATCAACGTTTCTTTTTTCCCCTTGTTCAATATTCCTCCTCCTTTTCTTCCGAGGTGTATAATAAAATTAATGATTCGAAGTGATTTTTTACAGTAGAATCAATTAATGGATCTCCTCATCAGTCTGGTCGCTGGAAATAATGTCCTGGAAGTCATAGGTAAACTCTACCAGTTTAGGAGCCATAAAAATGCCGGCTTCGCACCTCAAAGCCAGGGCGACGGCATCACTGGGCCTGGAATCCATTATCAATGTTTGACCTTTATGCTGTATATAAATTTCTGCGTAAAAGGTGCTGTCGATAATATCTGTGATTATTACTTTTTCTATGGTCCCTCCCATATTTTCACACAAAGATTTGAGCAAATCATGCGTAAGGGGACGCGGGGGCATTTTCCCCTGTAAAACCAAAGCTATGGACTGGGCTTCAAAAGGCCCGATGGAAATAGGTAAAATTTTTGTTTCCTGCTCATCGGTCAATAAAACTAAAAAGCTGCCACCTTCATCCAAGGTCACCGCTTTTACTTTCACCTGCAACAGCTTAACCATCCCCTCTCAGATTTATAAAGACCCGGGAAATATGCCAAAACTTATTCTTAAAATATAGGAAGATTAAAAAGCTGCTTACAATTCATATTATAACAAATATTATCCGTGCATGTTATGAAGCCTTAAAAAAATAATTAAAAAGTTGTCTTAAGCGTAACCTGGGCTTCCTGAAAATCATGTTCGGGAAAACTGAGTTTGTAGAACAATCTCAGATAAACCCAGATATTTTTTGTTACCAGAAATTCTTTTCTAACCTTTTCCCTGGCTGCCTCCCTCATATCATCAGCCAGAACCGGGTTTCTCAGCAATTTTAAAACCTTTTGCGCGCACTCTTCCACAGTGTTCACCAGGTAACCGGTTACCCCATCCTCGATTTGCAGCTTTATACCTCCCACATTTCCGCCTATTACCGGAGTTCCCTTCCATAAGCTTTCGGCAACGGTAAGCCCAAATCCTTCCCGGAGTGATTTTTGCAGTATTATATCTGAAGCCGTTTGAAAAGCATTAACCTCCAGGTCGGAAATACCGTTAAAATTGGTTACAACTTTAATGTCATAATCCTCTCCGGCCCGGCGCAGGGTCCGGTATAAATAATCCCACCCCTCGGGATCATCGGAAGCCATGGAACCTACCAAGGCCAACTGCACACTGGGAACTTCTTTTTTGACTATTTTATAAACATCGATCACCCCCAGGGGATCCTTCCAGGGGTCAAATCTGGAGACCTGTGAAATCAACGGTCGACTGGCATCAATACCAAACCTGCCGGTAACAGCCCTGGCTTCTTCTAGCTCCAGGGGAATATTTTTAATACTGAGGGGATCAATGGAGGGGGTGATAAAAGTAATGTTTTTAAGATCGGCACCCTCTTTGACATAATCCTGCATGGTGAAAATTGTGGCATCATACTGGACAATGAATTTATATAGAAAATTCCAGTATTCCAAATTGGGGGTGGAGGTATCAATATGACATCGCCAGATCCATTTTTCATGCTCTCTTTTTTCCCGGAATTCGATCAAAGCGGCGGGCTGCGGATCGTGAATTACAATAAAATCATAATACCAGTCTTTCATATACGACGCATTCATTTTATTATATTTAAGGTAAGTTTCTATATCGCCGCAGGGCAGATCTCCTTCCTGGCCCTGCAGGCGGTTATGAAAGTTTTTTGTGATATTATAAAACTCCTCATGCCCCAGGATCGTCCACCAGTCCACATCCACCCCCAGATCCTTCATCAGGGGCACCATGGAATGCAATTTTTCGGCTACACCGCCCCCATAAGCGGTGGCATTAATCATGGCAATTTTTTTTCCCTTTAACCTCTGCACTAAAAAATCAAGTTCGAATTCAGTTTCATCATCTATGAACTGGCGGTAATCATCAAAATTTTTCTTTTTCACCGTTACCAGCTGCATTTTCCTTCCTCCTCCATAAGTTCTTATATTCGGTTCTTATATTCGATGCTGTTAATCTTTCTTTCCATAATTTAACCAAGACATACGATCCTTAAACCAACAAAATTCATCCGGCAGGGACATAGAAGGCTCCAAAGATGGTTATATTAACTATTATGAAAAAAATGGGAGCAAATATTTTAGACAGTAAAAATGGCAGGATTGGGTTCCGGGTATTTGCCTTTAACAAAAATAAGGTTGAGCTTCTACTGAAGAACGCCGATAAAGAAATCACCACCCTTATGCATGAGGAAGCACCCCACATTTACAGTACCGTTATGGAAAACGCCGGCCGGGATTTGTTGTATAAGTTTAGAATCGAAGATGAGGGAGATTTCCCCGACCCGTATTCCCATTTTCAGCCGGACGGTGTCCACGGTTTCTCCCGGGTAATAGATCACAAAAAATACCGGTGGAACGATCACGACTGGCATGGTAAAGATTTAAGCCAACTGATCCTCTATGAACTTCACGCAGGCGCTTTTAGCCCGGAAGGAACCTTTAGAGCAGCCGCCGGCAAGCTTGAGTACCTGGTGGAACTGGGAGTAAACGCCGTGGAGCTGATGCCCGTAACCCAGACCCCGGGTAGATGGAACTGGGGATATGACGGGGCCACATTATTCAGCGTCAATAAAAACTACGGTACTCCCGACGATTTGAAATATTTAATAGATAGATGTCACCAGAAAGGAATTGCCGTTATTCTCGATATGGTCTATAACCATTTGGGCCCGGAGGGAAATTACCTCCCCGTTTACGGCCCCTACTTCACCTTTAAACACACCACTCCCTGGGGCGCTGCTGTAAACTTCGACGACCAGTACTGTGAATATATGCGTGCTATGGTGGTGGATAATGTCCGTTACTGGTTGGAAGAATACCATTTCGACGGTTTAAGGCTGGACGCCGTTCACGCTATAAAAGACGAAAGCCCCACTCACATCTTACAGGAAATAAAAGCCGCGACCCAAAAAACGGCTGCCGAATTTAACCGCAAGATTGCGCTGATCGCTGAAACAGATGAAAATAACGTCAAAATTATTAACCCTCCGGAAAAAGGCGGGTATGACCTTGACGCCCAGTGGATGGATGACTTCCATCACACCATTCACACCATCTTAACCGGGGAAAAAGGAGGTTACTATATTGACTACGGACGACTGGAGGACCTGCCAAAGGTTTACAAAAATTACCTGTACACCGGCGAATTTTCCCAATTCTGGCAGAAAGACCGCGGCAGTGACGCCTCCCAAAATCCCGGTTATCAATTTGTGGTCTCTATTCAAAACCATGACCAGGTAGGGAACCGTGCCGGCGGGGAAAGGCTCACCAGCCTGGTGGATTTTCCTTCCTTAAAAATTGCTGCGGGCTTGCTGTTTTTTTCTCCTTATATACCCTTACTTTTTATGGGTGAAGAATATGCCGAAAAAAATCCCTTTTTATTTTTTACCAACTACGAGGACCCCCGGCTTAAAGCAGCAGTTTCCCAGGGAAGGAAAGAAGAATTTAAAGCGTTTGGCTGGGATAATTTTCATGATCCCGAAGACGACCAGACATTTTACAGCTCCAGGCTTACACCCCGGGATAACTGGGAAGAGCAAAACAAACAAATGTTTACTTTTTACCGGGATTTAATCAGCCTCAGGAAATCCCATCCCGCCCTCAACCACCTGGAAAAAGGGAACACAGAAGTAAAAGCAGACAAAGAAACCAGGCTGGTGGAAATCCACAGGTGGCATGGCGAAAGCAAACTAACAGGGCTTTTTAACCTCGGCGAGAACGATTTACCCCTTGACATCTACCAGGGAAAACAAATATTTAATTCACAGTGGAAAAAGTACGGAGGAGATATTGAAGGAAACAGCGATGTTCTGGGGAAAAAAAGTATGATTGTGCTAGAATCCGCCGGAAAATAAACTATCTCCGAATAAAGAAAGAAGAGAAAGAAATAATAAGGTAAAGGGGTGCCTGGAACAGGTGCCGGGCACTTAACTGTTTACTTATTGTTTCCTTCACTCTGTATCGATATGCCAGATAAAAGGAGGTGTTAAAATGACCATAGCACAAACATCTGTAGAAAAATACCAGAGCTGTATTGACGCTTGTAACCGGTGTATGCAGGTATGTGAAGAGTGCTTGCAGTCATGTTTGAAGGAGGAAGACGCCAAAGCCAGGGCCAGGTGTATTTCAATACTCAGGGACTGTGCCGATATTTGTTCCCTGGCCTCCCAGTTTATGGCCAGAAACAGCGAATTTTCCAGACAGCTCTGTGATTTATGCGCCACTATTTGTGATTCCTGCGCCGTTGAATGTGACAGATTCAAAGATCAACACTGCCGGCTGTGTGCCGACGAATGCCGCCGGTGTGCACAGGAATGCCGCCAGATGGCTAAAATATAAGCCGCAAGACGCAAAGAGAGAATCCAACAAAACTATGATTCTCTCTTTCTATTTAACTTGCTTACCCAATCCATGTCCGCTCTCTGTATACCTCTTTCTGCTCACCGAAAACCAGATACCGCACATATTCAGCATTCTGCTGCCGGCATGCTGGCGTACTTAAATTCTTAAAAACCAATCATTATCAATTGTGACAGACTCTACTTTTATAATCTCAGTCTTTACCCCTAGTTTAATTCTGTAAATACCTTTTCCGTCAATTCCACCGTCACCGCTTCTGCCAGTTACTTCTACCTGTATAAAACCGGATTCCCTCAGAAGCCTTTGGACCAGTCTTTCAAAAGCATCTGGTTTCATATTGACTAATATGTTTTGAAGTTTAATTCTCCAATCCTCAATGTCTTCAGTTTCATCTACTGAATCATCCTCTGAGACAATTTCTTTTTTTCCTCCACCTTTTGTTATTTTTTCTTTTGCAATTAACTCTCTTACCTTCTTAACAACATCACTGGGGTCTACCTCTCTAACATCTTGCCCGGTTGGAGTAAATGCCCATATACCCCTAGCTGAATTCTCAAGAATTCCATACTTTCTCAGATAAGTGCGGGTCCAGGCAAGACGATACGCTACCTCACTCATACTTCCTTCTTTATTTTCGTGTGGTATTTCAAGTATTTCGTCCGGTAAATCAAGTATTTTGATTGTCTCTTCATATATTTCAGAAACTGAACCGGAACCACCCAGCTCTCTTAAGGCCTGAATTAAAGGATTCATCATTTGATCATAAGTCGGGATTTTCATAGTGCTTCTTGTCATATGAACCTCCTCAGCATATCAAAGTTTACCCGTACGTTTTTTTCCAAAGAATAGGAAATACGCCCTTCCCATTTGTTATTTGACTAAATAGATTGCTTACTCCACTTTTCCATTTCATATCTACAATACGGAAGCCTATATTTTTGCATATCGCCAATTATAATGAACGGATGTTGAAACCATTTTAACCAACGATTTGTTGCTCAATTTCCGAATGATAAATCACCTATGTATATATAGTTATATAACTTCAAGATGAGTTTGGTTCAGCAAAAGTTAATTATTATAATTTGGTAAAATGGATGAGTAACGACATTCAAATTTTAAGAGCTTATTATTACCACTGCCTTCCATATCAAAGCGATCCCCCCAGTGATGAAGAAAAAAAGAGATTTTCCAAGGCACAGAAGTTTTTCAATAACCTGTCAAAATTGCCTCGATTCGAGGTAAGGTTAGGTGAATTAGCCTTTAGGGGTTATAAAAATACCGGTTCTCCAATTTTTGTTCAAAAAATGGTTGATATTTTGCTTGGAGTTGATTTAGTACTATTGGCAGCTAAACAAAGAATTTCCCATGCTGCTATATTTGCAGGAGACAGTGACTTTCTACCTGCAATAAAAGTAGCGAAAAACGAAGGTGTTATTATTACTCTTTTTCATGGGACAACCCATCCACCACACGATAACTTATGGGAAATTGCTGATGAAAGAGTTCCCCTTAATCAAGAAATTATTAATAAAATATTACGATAAATGTATTGACACAATATAAACCGGATATTATAATAAATGCAGAATAGCTACTGGCGTTCGCGAGGATGTCAGTCAAGAATCTGTGTAACCCCACTTTTTATGAGTGGGGTTACTTTTTATAAAACATGAGGGGAATGTCAAACTGCTGCTGGGACACCTTTTTTCAATCCGGCAAAGAATTCCTCTATCTGCTGCGGTTCCATGGCATCTATGGCACTCACCATGGAGGGGAAAAGGGGAGGGTAAAGGTCATAAAGGTATGCGTACATTTTCTCCACCATATATTCCGTATCGTACACTTTTCCCCAAAGCCTCTGGATATGCTCCGTGGACATGAAAACGGCCTGGCAGTAATCACGCATTAGTTCCAGCGCTTTTTTTAACTTGCTTGCCCAATCCATGCCAGCGTTGTTAACATCATAAAGCTCAACGGCTTTTTTTACGGCAATTTCCTTCCATTTAAAAACATGTTCTATCTCGCGGTACGCTGGCGACAGGTCAATACCCTTTTCCCCGGCAAGCCGCTCCATCCCGTACTGGAGATAATTTATACGGCTGTCGATATAAATATCCAGCATCCTGACAATCCCCACGATATTCCTTTCATCCAGGTTCTCGGGTTGACGGCTAAGAATGAGACCTGCAGGATAATCTTCCATTTTTCTTAAAAGGGTTGAACACAGCAGGTAACCTTTAAGGCAGGGAAGTTTCTGCCTGCCTTCAGTCGGCCTCCATCCCCAGTTGCAGGCCCTTTTCATAATTCTTAGAAACATGATGATCTGCGTATCCGGATTTTCCTGCACCAGGTTGTAACCAGTGTCGTTAAAATGCTCGCTGTGTACAGGGATGCTAAGAGAAATGTTAAAGTTGTCAACCAGGGTATCGAATATCCCGCAAAAATACTTGCCGTTTTCCCAGAAAATATGGGGATGCTGGTATAAACCGGTTTTTTCCTTGTCATAACGTCCTACCCCCGTCACCCCGAGGGGAGGATAATGCCCGTCGGCTCTTAGAATCAACCTTATTTCCGGTGCCCAGCTAATACTGTCAAACTCCAGTTCAGGTAAGGCTTCTATTCCTCCACTTTTCAGCACGTCATCAATATATTCATCCGGAGTAACAAAATGTATTTTAAACTTTCCTTTTGTCTCCCGTAAAATTTGTTTCCAGGCTTTTTCCATAATCTCTAGGGCAATATCGCCAAAATCCATTAACTCCAGATCCTGAATATGCACCAGCACCCCGCCGGGAGGAACGTTATGTAACTCTTTTCGCAAAACTTCTGTATAAATCTCTACCCCTTCGTCCAGGTTAATGGGAAATTTTTCCACCTCGTTATGCAGGTACTCATTATCAAATACGGGAAAATCCCCAAGCATATACCCCTGAAATTTTACCTCTTCCCGCTTCATCCTGGTGATGGGGCGCCATATTTCCTGGGAAATAGGAAAGTTTCTCGGGAAGGCCAAAATGTTTTTCCGCTCCGTTTTAATCAGGAACGGTTTATATTTATAATCCCCTTCACCCTTTAATTTGAAAGGGACTTTTTCTTCACTCAGGTGAGGGAAAATAATATAATCCAGGTTGGCTTTTTCAATGCCTCCCATCTTTGAGAATTTATATGAAGCCTCGGGAGCAAACAGTCCGTTGTACTTGGGGTAAGGAACTCCCATATAGCTGTGCAGGTACTGCATATTCCACTGGATCTCCTGGGTTATCTCTTCCTCCCTGAGCAAAGAAACATGGGTGTGGTGGGCATGGCCGTAGAGGGGGTACAGCCTGCCCCTGGCATAACCCTCTTTTAACTTTTCAAAAGAGGAGGGCATAACATCCCGTATCTGGAACAAGAGTTCATTTGTATACTCCACACACAAGGGAGCATTAATGCTCTCGGCAAATTTTATACTCAGGGAATAGATGTCCCTGCCTTCCTTCTTTCTTTTCTTTATATAATTTTCATCCAGGATAGTCTCTTTCATGGGGTTATCATCACCAAGGTAAGAGAGAAGCATCTCCGGCAGGTCCCAGAGCAGTTCGTGGGCATGGAAAGCCAGTATTACGTAAATATCTTTCATAATAACACCCCTTTTAATTACTATAAAAATCTTGATACCCTTTCGCCCTTTTTATACCGTTAAAAGGGCATCAAAAAATTACCTTAATATCTTACCCATAAATAATTAAGGTAATAAACCTAAGCAACAAAAACAATAAAAAAACAAGGCTTTCATGATACGGATCCCCCTTCCCGCTAATGGAACTGTATATAGTTAACCTTTCCTGCGGCAATATCTTCGTGTAAAACCTGCCCGACCTCTTCCTTCGCCGTAAAATACAGAACCTGCCAGCCCTTGGCACAGATTTTTTGGAGCACTTCCAGCTGCCTGCGCAATCTGGGCAGATCTGCTTTAACAAAGGGATCATCGAGAATAAAAAATCCCTTCTGCCCTTTTAAGAGCTTCTCTCCGAGCGCCAGCCTCACAGAAAGATAGAGCTGGTCAAAAGCGCCGCCGGACAGCTTCACTGCAGACAGGATATGCCCATCTTTATTTTTAACCTCCACTGTTTTTACCCCGGGATTAAAATTAACTTCTTCATATAAATTACCCGTTATCTCCGCAAAGTACGCGGAGATGAGGCTGTCCCGGCCAAACAATTCCAGAACTTTCTCTTCTTCTTCCCTCTCAATTTCTTCAAAAATGCTTATGGCCTTTAGTACATAGTCTGTACTGGTTTCAACTTCATTAATAAATTGTTTCAGCCTGTTTTGAATAGCCTGCAAATCAACCAGGGTATTACAGTGAAAATGTTCACCTTCCAGGCTGAAAACCCCGTTTGCTTTTTGCTCAATTTCCCTCAGCTTTTGCGTAAAAGCAGCCATTTTCGCCGTTATACTATTTTTCTCCTCTTCCAGTTCCTTTTTCCTGTTTTTTAAGAATGTGCTCCGTTCTTCGTCATAATCCAGGCCTCTGCCGGCGTGTTCATAAACCTTTAGCTTTTCCAGTTCTCCACGCCAGTAAAACATGTCTTCCTCTATTTTCCCCTGACCGGCACCAAACAAATTTTTTAAGACGGCCGCCTGTTTCTCTTTAATCCTTTCCTGCTCCTGCTTTTCCCGGAGTTTCTGGCTATATTCATCCAGGGTCAATAACCCGCTTTTAATTTTAATCTTTTCGATGATATCCTCTGATTTAGCGGCACTTTGCCCACATTTTTCCTTTTCACTTTCCCTGTTTTGTATTTCTGCCTGCAGGAAAGAAAGGCGGCTGTCCGCTTTTTTTAATTCTTCTTCTTTTCTGTAGAGATTATCTTCAAAAGCGGCCATATTTTCCAGGACTTCCCCCAGGCTGGCACCGCCCAACTGGTACCGGGCAGAGCTAAATTTAATTTTTTCCAGTAAACCCTTAAGGCGGGCCTTTCCCCTGACATAAGAAAAATACATTAAGGCAAAGACTGCTGCTGAAGTGAGAAAAAGCATGGACAAAACATAAAAAGCAAAAGCAGGTCTGGCGATAATTCCGGCTATGGTCACCAGCAGCAGGACTGCCGAAATTATGCCGGCAGCAGCAAAGAACCTGCTCTTTTCCCCTTCAGCCCCCAGTTTTTCATTTGTCAGGTCATAATCCCGGAGAAGTGGTTTAATATCGTTGTCAACTTTTTCCTTCCTGCGGCGGAGAAGATGCAGATCCCTTTCTTTTTCTTCCATGAATAGGCGGGCCTTTTTGAGCTCCTCTTTTTTACTGTTTATATTCTCTTCCATTTCCCGGCAGCGCCTTATCTCCCTGTCCCGGTCACGCAGGTTATCCCGCCATAGTTCCTCATCTGCGCTGTTAAAAATGGACAGCGTATTAACTGTTTCCCCGGCCTCCTCCAGGTTTTCCAGGGCAGTCCGGGCTCCTTCATAGATCTTCCTCTTCCTGGCCATTTCCAGGTTTTCCAGTTCCAGCCCAATACCTTCCAGCTCTTCGGCAATTTTTATAACGGCATCTTCCAAAAGGTCTAACTTCGCCCCGGTGCTTTCCTCCATTAAAATCTCCGTTTTTTTAACGAGATCAGCTGCCTCCAGAAATCTTGATTTGATCTTGCCGTAACGGGCGTCATCAGACAGCAGACCCTCGCTGGAGGCCCTGGTTAATTTACCTAGTTCCATGAGCTTTTTTTTCAGAGAAGAGATTTCCTCTATCCTCAACCCTGTAAGACGATCTGTTAAGCCGGCATAAAAATCGCTCTCCCTGTCGATAGCGAGGTCGCTATTTCTGATAATAAAAATATTGCGGTATTCCGATGGGTTTATATCCGCCATTTGGCCCGGATCTCCCTTCCCGGGCAGCTTCATTTCTTTCCCGTCTTCCCCCTGGAGCACGACATAACCTTCGGGGTTTTCCTCCACCCGGTCCAGTCCTGCAAATATTTTTGGTGTGGCACTGCGGCCCAGCAGCATTTTCAACAGCGCATCTATGGAAAGCGACTTTCCATCCTCGTTGTGTCCGAAAAAAAGGTTAAATTCCTTAAGAACAAACCTTTCGTCCCGGGCTACGGGACCATATCGCTTCAGGCAAAATTCCTTCAGGATCATTTCCTTACCCCCATCATGGCCTGAATAGCCAGAGCAAGTATCTGTCTTTTTGTTACCTCAGGATGATCAGCCTGTCCCAGAACAGAGGAAAATTTTTTAAATAAACTATTTTCCAGGATAATACTGATATCCCTGAACTCGTAATTTTCTTCCACGCAATTTATTCCGCCAATTTTTTTCTTTATACCGGCCACAAGTTCCGTTTCACTTACCCCAAGCTCGGCACTGTTTATATAACCTTTCACTGTAAGAACAACTCTGGCCTGGGAATGGAGGGACATTAAATGCTTTTCAATTATTTCCAGGGGGTTTTGATGCTTAAAAGGTTCCAGTTCGATTACCACTTCCGCAAAATGAGAGGTATTTAGAGTACGCTCTTCCGGCGGACTGCCCAGCCGGAAGATATTAACTTTGCGCAGGCCCGTTTCCCTCCTGGTTACAGAAACGGGAGAACCGGGATAAATAAAGTAACCGCCGTTATCCAGCAACCGCACGTCAAAATTGCGGTGAAAATGCCCCGCCAGGATATAATGAAAAGGCAGGTCTTTAAAATAGGAGAGTTTAAAAGGCATGTACCTCCCTGTGCCCTCATCACCCAGCTCACCCCTGAAATAGAAGGCGTCCAGCAGTTCGCCATGATATACCAAAATATTGCTTTTATCAGGAGAGAGCCTGTCTTTCAACATCCTGAGCCTGGCCTGGATTTCTGCCTCCCCGGCGTGCTCAAAAGACATCCCCCAGATTCTTACTTTTTCGTTTTCAAAAGGAGTATGCAGGTTATTTAAAATAACGGTATCATCCCCGAAATACATTCCGCCGCCAAATGAATCTTTATCGTGGTTCCCGGGAAGAATGATAATTTTAAAACTGTTACCGGAAAATATTTTTCGCAGGTACGGCCTTAAATTTTCCGCATTAATCCCCTCATCAAAGAGATCGCCGCTGATCACAAAAATGTCTATGCCCTCTTTACCGGCCAGATCTACAAGCTCCTGCAGCGCCATCCATCTTTCATCAGCATATTCCCTCAGATGAATATCAGCCGTGTGCAGTATTTTCATTTTCGCCCGCTCCCGATTTTTAAAGGTGAGTTTGTACTTATATGCTAATTTTAGCAAAATAAACCAGGAAAAACAAGTGCCATACTATCTCCTTAAACCCCAGAATATTAAGGCTGCCCCCAGATAGACGAAGATCATCTTGTTATAATTTATTTTCTGCGTGAGCCCTGTCAGTCCCAGGTACATGGCTCCTAAAAAAATTAAAGGCCCGATAGTGGCCAGTACAGCATTAATTTTTAAAGCATGTTCCAGGCTGTTAAACCTGTAAATTAAAAAAGCAGCGAAGATTTCTATGCTCCCCGATAAAATGCGTAAAAAAACGATAGCGAGAAGTAATGAAGACATCAATTTCCACACCTCGTATTTTTTTGCTTTGCTGCTATAAAAAAAACAGGGAATTGTTAAGATCTTGTTATTGTATTTATATTCAATGTGTGCTATATAATGATTAAAATGGGAATAGAGGAGGTGCGTTTAAAATGCCCGGCAAACAAACAAAGTCCAGTAATGACAAAACAAAGACCAAGCAAAAACCAAAAAGCAAGCCGAAAAAATAACAATGTAATTGTTGATTCGTTTTATGGCAGCCATTAATTATTTTAGGCTTTAAAAACGTGCTTCCCAAAAATAGAGTAGAAATTTCTACTCTATTTTTTTTTAATTCACTCCAGCCTAAAAAAACAAATTTTTAAATCAGGGGATAGAAGATTATTTTCAGCAAAAAATAATAGTAGTATACAGAAAGGAGGGATAAATTGGTGGCCAAGAAGTATAACAAAAGCCGTGAACAGAAACCCAATTATACCAAAAGAGGAAAAGATAACTTCCGCGTTGAAGCAGGAACAGATTTTGATCTGGACAGCAAACTAAAAGAACAAAAAAATTCGAGCCCGTGCATTAACCCCAAACAAAGATAAGTAACCTTAGCCTCCAGGAACTGAAAAACATCTTCCTAAGAGTAGAATTAAGAGTAAAGTAAACTCTTTCCCGGGCCAGGGGGAACATACACTGGCCCTTATTTTTTCCCGGATATTTTTTTTAAAAGAAGAGAAAAATAAAAAGAAAACGGGGGTGTAAAACAGTGACTGAAGAGAGAGGGCCTGACGAAACAAAGGTCATCAGCTACGCGGCCATCAGGTACGGCACCTGGCTGCTGGGCTTAATTATTGTGCTGTATTTTATCGGACGCCATTTTTTCCCCTTTATACGCTCCCTGTTTTAAAGGAAGTACGCCACTATTTTCCATTACCCCGTATTTTTAACTAAATTTTAAAATAAGTTAACATAATTTTAGAAATTCTTAATAATTGGAGCAGGGCATTAACCAGCAAGTTTGCCCTGTTCATTTTTTTGTATATAATAGAAGTTAACATAACTATTTCCTGAAAGTGGATGCTGTTGCAAAAAAAGTGAAGTTCTCCTTTTCAGGAATAACAGTTAACAGGAGGTATACATATGCTGCATTCCCTCAGACAAGCCTCAGGGAGATTATTCTTACTTTTCTTGATTACGGGGCTTCTCCTCCTTAGCTGGTGCCGGGCCGGAGAAGCAGCAACAACCCACCGTGTCGCCCCCAACGAAACCCTCTTTTTAGTCGCCCAGCTGTACAATACCAACGCTGCAGAACTGGCAAAGGCCAACGGGATTACCAACCCCTCACTGATTTACCCCGGGCAGGTTTTAACTATACCGACAAAAATACATACTGTCAAGGCGGGAGAGACCATGTGGATTATCTCCCAGAAATACGGCGTAAGCCTCCCCGCGCTGATCTCCGCCAACCCCGGTATATCACCCTATAACATCTACCCGGGCCAAAAACTTAAGATACCCGTACCCGGTACTGCTTCCGGCGAAGGTGGTGCTTTACCCTCACGCGGGGGACGGGATTATACGTCAGGATTTTCACAACAGGAGATCGATCTCTTTGCCCGCCTGGTTTACGCCGAAGCGGCAGGAGAATCATATACCGGGCAGGTTGCCGTAGCTGCTTCGGTCCTTAACAGGATCGCCAGCCCCAGGTATCCCAACACTATTCCCGGGGTTATCTACCAGATTGTCGACGGCTATTGCCAGTACAGTCCCGTGTTGGACGGCAGGATAAACATCCCGGCCAATAAAACGGCATACCAGGCCGTCTACGATGCCCTGGGCGGATGGGACCCCTCCAACAACGCCCTGGGATTCTACAACCCCAGCAAAACCAGCAACCAGTGGGTGCGCCAGCAGCAGGTCACAACAGTTATCGGCAACCATATTTTCTTCCGGTAAGCTGCCCCGTTAAAATGAAAATAGCGCAGCGTTTGCTAAGGCGGAGCTCCAAGTTCCGCTCTGAATGCTCTATGCTTCAGCTCAAGTCTACGATGACCTTCCCAGGAGAGCTCGCATCCTACTCGCCTCCTGGCTGCCGGCTTCCATGCCGGCAGGGCCATCTTCAACCTTCGCTTCAGCATGAGCATTTTCCCTTCGCTTCACCAAGTCACTCCGCCTTAACAAAACGCTTCGTCTACGTACAATTGCCGGTACTAAAACCGGTATTTTTATTCTTTTTTTGTATTATTTACATACCGGTTTTTAAAAACGGTATCCTCTCGTAAATAAAGTTTAACACATCGATGACGACAGGCAAGGGGACCCTGGCAACCACCAGAAGGGCATAGACCGCGGCTGTGCACCATACCAGGCCAAAACCGAGAAGCTCCCTGTACTGCTGTTCTTTCAGCAGGGGGGGGACCTGGAAAACAGCGATGGCAATCATGATCACAATAACACCAAACAATCTTGCTCACCCCGGAAAAAATTTTTTTTTTAACAAAAAAATTCACTTGCAGGCTTTCTATGGTAAAGTTTCAGTGCCTCTTCTTAAAAAACTTCCACTCTAGATTCTCAACGGATTTTGATGGGCTCAAGGACAAGGCCGTACCTCCTGATAACGGCCTCAACTTCTATATCCACCATTACAGCAGGAAAAATTTCCTCCCACTTTTCCTCCAGGCGCTTCCAGTCCCTAGGCCTGGTGCGGTAGATGATATTCCCCAGGCCGAAAACATCCGCCTCCAATTCCCGGGCTTTTTCCAGGCTCATGGCAATCTCGTTACGGATTACGATGGCCATGCGCCTGTTGAGAGAATTGATAAACTCCTCCTCCAGGGGCAGATCCCGGCAGGCAAATTCCTGGATGCTACTTTCAGCCCTTATGGAGGCCTTGAAACGCACCCGGTCACCCTCGATTTTGGGTTCAAGCTTTGCGTCGGATTCAAACACTTCCACGGTCAGCAATTCCTCCTCGCTGCCCGGGCATTTCAGAACCAGGGTGGCACGACTGACATCCCCCTTAAGCCACAAATAGCCTGACGTTTCCCTGTCATCAAGGAAGCCAACCAGCCTATCCCCGCGGAAAACGGCTGCGCCGGAGATGCGTGCGGGGTTAATTCTACCGCTCTTTTCCCTGTCCTTTCCCTCCTGTTCTAAAACTGCTATCCGCGGTAAAATCAGCTCCAACCCGGGCGCAGCAAGGTGATGAAAAAGTATCCTTAAAGATTCCACATCCGGGAGCACTGAACGCTCAAGTCTTATACTAAATAGCTGCTTGCTTACTGCCGTAGCCCCGGTCTCCTCCAAGGGGAAATCAGCCTCCAGCAGCCTGCGCACATCTCCCTGCACCACAAAAGGACGAGCGGTCGGGCGGGGTTCGCGCTCGCGGTCTAAAAAATCCAGGACCCGCCTGATTCCTTTCCTGGACAGTTCTTCGGAAAATAGCACGGCTTCATTGTGCGTCCAGACCAGCTTCCTCGAGCTTAAAACCTCCAGGTTCTTTATGGCCTCATAGATGGTATGCCCCGTGGCCTCCACCACCCAGAAAGGGGGTTTTTTCCCGCCCCCGCCGCCTCCTTCTTGCTGGCCGCCTTCCTCCCCCAGGGGGTTAGCCACCTGAACGATCACTCTAAAAAGCCCGGAGTCAGGTTTAATGTCGAAGGCCGCCATGGTAATGAATCCCAGCACATCCGGCTCGCGCCTGTCCCAGCATCCCGAAAGGCTCAAAGTGAGGGAGATTAAGATTATTATGGCTATTATGGGAACCAGGGGATTACTTATTTTCACTGGTAATTCCTTCTTTTGATTGTAAAGTCTTATCAACTGGGATTGCACCTTAAACCTTGGAAATTTTGTAAATTGCCGCGCGTTATCATCTTCTATTCCTGTTCCCGGGCCTTCTAAGCAAATATGCCCCCCATAAAATTATCATAGGAAAGAAGATGATAAAAAAAATGACAGGAGCGCACGTCTCCGGCTCGAAAAACTGCTTGAGCTCAAAGTAGTCCCTGTATTTCTGGATGGCAAAAGTCACCGCTATTACAGCCATGGGCAAAAGAAGGGGGCGGTTATCCTTCAGTCCCAGGAGCTGGGAAAGGCCCCTGGAACCCGAATACAAATTTACGGAATTAGTGATGAACAGCCCCAACCCCCAGGCAAAAATGACCAGGGGCTCGATCCTTTCCAGGAATTCACTGACCCTTATGCTCTTGATCATCTTGAAAACGGGAAAGGCTGCCCGGGCTCCCTCGTCCGGGCCCAGGACGGAAACCGCCAGCGCCGCGAAGAGCGCCAGCACCAGCGAGCCAAAGAGTATGGACCATAGGGCGGCACCCAGGGATTTTTGGGGTTCCTGCACAGAAGGAACGAGCATGGCCATGTTGGTATACTGCGCCGAAATGACAGTAGGAGTTATGGCCCCTACCAGCACCGGTGACCAGCCGCCGTAGAGTACCGGCTGCAAGTTTCTAAAATCGGCCTGGGGTAAGGGGAAAAGAAGGCTTCCAAGGATCATCAGGAGAAATACTGGAAAGATAATATCGGCACACCTGCCCAGGGGCTCCAGGCCGGCGTAAACAACTATAACAGCAGTCAGCATCATAATTCCCATAATAACCACAATCGGGGTCTCCGGTAGAAAACCCGTTTTGAGCACCTCGGCATAGAGGCGGATATCAGTTGCCGTCATATATAAAAACAGAAACAGGTAAAAAAGGGGAAGGAGTTTCCCGGGGATACTTCCCAGCAGTTCCTGGCTGTACTGGATAATGCTTTTTCCCGGAAAGGCTACAGCCAGCCTGCCAACGACAAAAATAATGACTGCGCTGGAAAAGAAAGCCAGAAGACCTGATATCCAGGCGTCCTGGAGAGCCCTGCCAGAAGTTAAAGCGGGCAGGAAAGAAATAACAATGGTGGTGCGCTGCATAAACAAGAAGAAAAAAAGCTGCCGGTTGACTATTTTCTCCCTAAACATTGTTATTCATCCTTTCCACCGTTTTTGTCAGAGTAATTACTTTTCCGGGGGGGACGGGGCATCTGCCCGGGACGCTGGCGCAGGGGCTCGCGGAAGCCCAACAGCCTGGGCCGGTAGGTCTGCTTCCACCAGAAACCACGTATTACAGCATCCTTCATGTCCTGCCAGATCAAGGGCCCGAAAGGAGCCATGTAGGGATAACCAAAAGAACGCATCGAAACAAGGTGCACAATTAGAACGAGCAAGCCGAATTGAATGCCCAGAAGGCCAATTAAAGCTCCCAGAAAAATCATGCCAAAGCGGATCAGGCGGGCTGTTAAGGCCAGGCTGAAGACAGGGCTGGTAAAGGAAGCAATGGCCGTAAAAGCCACGATAATGACCACCCCCGGGGAGACGATCCCCGCCCGGATGGCCGCATCCCCCAGGATCAGGGCCCCCACGATTGTAATGGCGGCGCCGACGGCCCGGGGGAGGCGTACCCCCGCCTCCCTCAGGATCTCAAAGGTCGCCTCCATGAGCAGCACCTCTGCCACCACGGGGAAGGGGACGCCCTCCCTGGCAGCCTGGATGCGCAGCAACAAGGTAATCGGCACAAGTTCCGGGTGGAAGTTCAACAGGGCTACGTATATCCCGGGTAAAAAAAAGGAAAGCAAAAAAGAAATAAAGCGAAGGATACGTAAAAACAAACCTATGGGAAAGATTTCAAAATAGTCATCGGGGGCCTGGAGCATCATGAGCAGATCGGCAGGAACGACCAGGACGAAAGGGGTCCCGTTGGTAAAGATGGCCACCCTCCCCTCCAGGATAGCGGAGGCCACGCGATCCGGCCTTTCGGTGCGAAAAACAGTCGGGAAAAGAGAAAATGGAGCATCACGTATAAACTCCTCAACGACGCCGCTTTCCAGGATCCCGTCAATATCGATGCGCTTTAAGCGGGAGCGTAGCTCCTCCAGGAACTCCTCCCCGGCCAGGCCCTTGATATAGGCAAAAGCCACCTCCGTCCTGGTCAGGCTTCCCACGTAAAGGTTCTCTATCCATAAATTAGGGCTGCGAATACGGCGCCTGATCAGGGAAGTATTGACCCTGACACTTTCCACAAAGCCTTCCCTGGGGGCTCTGATAGCGCTTTCGTTTTCCGGTTCTACAATGGTACGGAGCGACCACCCCCGCGTCTCGCAGAGTATGGCCTTCGCCGTGCCGTCGAAGAGCAGGGCCGTCTCTCCCTGGGAAACCCCCTCGTAAAGAGTTTGAATATCATCTGCCTCTCTGGATATTTCTGTCAGGAGGCTGTTCAAAAGGGTTGCAAAAATTTCCTTTTTATTGATACCATCTATGCCTGTTTTAAAGGTTTCTAACTTTAATGCCTGGAGCAAATTCTCTATAGCAAATTTCTCAATCATGCCGTCGATAAAGATAACGGCAGCGGGAACCTTTTCAGGACCGATTTGACATTTTTTAATGCTCAGATCATAGCTGTTACCGGTAATCTCCATAATAGTGCGCAGGTTCCGCTCCAGGTCGGCGACCAGGGGGGCCTTTTTAAAATCCTCCTCGCGCTGGCTGATGTCCCGGTAATCCACGGGTAGCCCTGTTTTTTCTTTTTTTCCAGGAGTTTTCTTCTTTTTCCTCCCGGGGGAAAAGAACTTTAATTTGCTAAATATCCTAAATAAAGCTTTCATATTTCCATTATTTCCAGCAAACGTCTATTTATACAATCGGCCTGAGCTTCTTTTATATAATGAAAAGCGGAGAAAAAGCAGCGGGGGCTTTGCGTTTTTTTACCCTGTTATTCAACCAGTATTTGTAGAGAGAGCTATGGCATAAAAAAACTGCTGCCAGTTTTTATAGCAGCAGTTTAATTTTTAAAAAAACACATCTTTTTTACACAACGGCGTTTAACGTTGATTCAGGAGTATATACCCGCTTTTGGGCATAACATTTTTATAAGCGGGACGTATAATCCTGCCACCGCTGACGATTTCTTCAATCCTGTGGGCAGACCATCCGGCGATCCTGGCCATGGCAAAAATAGGCGTATAAAGTTCCACGGGTATATTTAGCATTTTGTAGACAAAGCCTGAATAAAAATCAACATTTGCCGAAAAATTTTTAGGGATATTCTTTTCCGCACAAATTACCTCGGGGGCGATTTTTTCCACGAGGTTATACAGTTGAAACTCTTCTTCCATCTCTTTTTCCTGCGATAATTCCCTGGCCTTTTCTTTCAACAGCAATGCCCTGGGATCAGAGAGGGTATAAACAGCATGCCCTACACCGTAAACTAACCCCATCCTGTCAAAGGCTTCTTTCCGGAGTAATTTTATCAGGTACTCTTCTATTTCTTTTTCATTACTCCAGTCTTGAATATGAGCCTTCAGGTCCTCCATCATTCCCATCGCTCTAATATTAGCACCGCCGTGTTTGGCGCCTTTAAGTGAGCCGATGGCGGCAGCAATGACCGAATATGTATCCGTATCCGCCGAAGAAACCACATGCGTGGTGAAGGCGGAATTATTCCCGCCGCCATGTTCGGCATGCAAGATCATGCAGAGATCCAGCACCTCTGCTTCCAGGTCGCTATAGCAGTTATCCGGCCGGATCATCTGCAGGAAATTTTCCGAGGGGGTCAGGTCTTTCCTGGGCTTATGGATATACAGGCTTTTATTTCCGTAAAAATGCGCTTTAGCCTGGTAACCGTAGGCTGCCATGGTGGGGAACCGCGCCATAAGCTGAATGCACTGCCTTAAAACGTTGGCCACGCTGGTATCGTCAGGGTTGTGATCATAAGAATGACAAGCCAGGACGCTCCTTGCCAGTTTATTCATAATATCCCGGCTGGGGGCTTTTAAAATCATATCTTCCGTAAAACCATCCGGCAGCGTTCTGTTTTCGGCCAGGAGTTCCTGAAATTGTTTTAATTTTTCCGGAGCAGGCAACTGCCCAAACAGCAGTAAATAGCAGACTTCATCAAACCCATGCCGTTTTTCACTTTGAAAACCCTGGACTAGATCGTTAATCTCAATTCCACGATAGAAAAGCTGTCCTTCCAGGGGGATTTTTTCCCCTTCATCCATGATATAGGCATGAACTTCGCCGATTTCCGTCAGTCCAACCAAAACTCCCGTGCCATCACTGTTTCTTAAGCCACGCTTGGCATTGTATTTTTCATACAATTTGGGATCAATATAATTATTTTTTTCGGCCAGGAAGGTGAGCTCATTATAAAAGACTTGATTAAATAAGGGGACACCGAAATTACTGTGTTTCATATTCCCTCTCCTTTTTAATTATAGTTTGTTATTTTTTTCTCAAGCTGTTTTTTTAAAATATACTCCTGCAATATATACAACGGAGGAAAACTTTTTTAGCTGGTAGTTCTTCTAAGTTCTTGTAAAGGTAAATAATTCTACATGCCCATACAATAATCCTTCAATCCTTCCAAGCAATAAGAGGAGTTACCTGAAATAATTTACCTGCATGGCACTGCCTCTCCCGGTCATATCAACTTTTGCCGTTTATTTCCTGAATAAGGCTGGCACAGTATTCAATAATTTCCCTTCTTCTTATAATTCCGATAAAAATATCAATGCCATCTACTACCGGTAGAAAGTTTTGCTCAATGGCCAGTGAAAGCAGATCTGCCGTTTTGGCACCGATATGTACCGGAATATTTGTCATCCGTCCGGGTATCTCTTTTAAAAAAACCCTTTCTGTTTCTTCAAATAAATTCCAGCCCAATGGAACAAAAAGTAAAATAAAATAATTTATTATAAAAAAGTTTTTGATCCCGGTACTATCAGCATTAATTGTATTAAAATTGGTTCCACTAACGATCATAATACGGGTTTGCAACAAGGTGCCCATAAGCAAAAAAACACCACGCTGTAAAGCGTGATGTTTTCAAGATCTGCATGAGCAAACCTGTAAGCCGAGTTCTGTACTCCTTAAAGAGAGTGGCAGCCATCTATCTAGGGCTCCAGTTGCCTGGCGCCTCCAGCGACTCATACCCGAGGGATTCAGCGGGCAACATCATCTCCCTCCTATTCAGTCTTGCTCCGGGTGGGGTTTACCTAGCAGGCCGGTCGCCCGGCCCCTGGTGCGCTCTTACCGCACCGTTGCATCCTTACCCCTCCTGGAAGTTGGAAGTCGGATACTGCCTTTTATTTGAGCCGAAAAGCCAAAAAGGCAGGCTTTCTTCTCCAACTTCTTACCTCTAACCTCCAGAAGGGGCGGTTTCTTTCTGTGGCACTTTCCTTAGGGTCACCCCCACTGGGCGTTACCCAGCACCCTGCCCTACGGAGCTCGGACTTTCCTCGAAAGCAACATTTACTCTCGCGACTGCCCGGTTTACTCATGTTATTATCTTCTGATAACAGTTTAACACAGAATTACTTCCCTGTCAAAAAACCCCGGCCGGTAATTCTAGACAATGTTCTTCCGATTTAAGAGGTTGATTTTATAAATCAGGCTTGTTCTGTTTGTTACATCCATCTTTTTAAAGATATTTTGCATGTGGGTTTTCACTGTATGTACACTGATAAATAAAGCGCCGGCAATTTCCTGATTACTCATTCCTTTAAGCATTAATTCCAGAATATCCCTCTCCCTGCTCGTTAAAGGACTTGGATAGATCAGTTTGTTATCCTGTGAGGTTTTTTTAAAGGAGTAAAGGTACTCAGGAAAAAGGCAGGCCATGTAAAGTTCCTTAAAAGAAAAATTATGATGGACTGCAGGCAGAACATGCATTGTAAAACGGGTCAGGGCAGGAGACAGTATCGTTTTACGAAAACCCGGCCGCCAATCGGAGTTGCCCCCTAAAAAATTTTTAATAAACTTTTCGGGAGAAGTCGTTCTCTCCCCGGGTAGAAATTCCGCACAAATATCCCCGGCCATATCATTGAAGAAATGAATGTCCATGTTTTTGTCAAAAATAATTAAACCGATGGGGGAGTGATTGGAATATGCTTCAAAGATATCTTTTTGATACCTGGTATCATCCAAAAGCAAATTGTTGGTCAGAGCCCTGGAGACATGCGTGGAGATCTTTCTCAGCCTCTTTATTTCCGGCGGGCTGAACCCCTTTTCTTTCGCGGAACGAAACAGGCCGATAACACCGATTAGTCTTGCTCCATCCAGGAGGAAAACTGCTATTTCATGAAAAATATTTTGTTTTTGTAAAAAATCGTTATAATACTCTGTCATTTCAAACTTTGGAATGGACATTACATCGGTTACAATTACTACGCTTTTTTCCAGAGCTTTATTTTTAACTCTTCGCGGATCAAAAATGTCAGTTTTAAAGTAATGGCCGCAATAAATGTCACAATAATAATCATCAATATTTAGGGTAACAGGATCAAACATATTACCCTGGTTGTCAATCAGGAAAAAAGTAGCACGGTGATAATCAAATATATTTTGTAAGGACAGCAAAACTTCCTGCCTGAAATGTTCCGGGGGAACCAGAATAGCATCAAGAAATTCCAGGATTTTATAACACTCATTATTTGGGAAGCTTTTATTAAACATTTTTCGCATATACCTCCCAAGTATATAAATGAAAATGATTAAATATTTATTCTTTTAATATATTTTACACCTAGATAGAAAGCATGCAAGTGTACTTTAAAAAATTCATACTAAAGTATGAGTACAGCTGATCCAAGCATTACTTTATTTATAATTTTTGGTACTTTTTTCTTATAGACAAGACTTGCTCAGTGATTTAAAATGCAGTTTAACAATTTAAAATTTTTTAAAATTTTTTTCCTGCATATGCTTTTCATAACATTTTTAAACATTGTTCTTTTTTTAATTAAATCAAAACTGCTTTAAATATAAAACTCGATCAAAATTGGCAGTAAAGTACGGTTTGTAAATATATGAAATTTAAAATCAGGGGGTGATAACTTTTAAATATCATTTTTTTAATATTTTTAATCTATTAACAGACTTGAGGAGGTTTTAAAAGTGGCTGAACCACAACTAAAAAGGTCTTTGGGACTTTGGGCATGTATTGCCACAGCAACAGGTATAGTAGTTGCCTCTACCTCACTGGTTTCACTGGGACAAGGATTTGGTATTGCCGGCCCCGGTTTTCTTATCCCCTTAATCATTGCCATGGTTTTAAACCTACTTGTGGCCTTTTCTTTTGCTGAACTGGCTTCCGTAATCCCCCGGGCAGGTGGGATAAACCATTATACCCTCCCGGCAATGGGACCTTTTTTGGGTTTACTTTCTGTTATTTCCGGTTATGTAATTGTCAGTATCTTCGCAGGAAGCGCAGAGGCTGCCATTCCAGGCCTTGTTTTTAGTGAAGTTTTCGCTTCCGGGATAAATCCTAAAATTTTTTCCATTATCATAATTTTAGCCCTGATGCTGGTCAACATAAGGGGAATAGATTTCTTCGCCTGGCTGCAGATGGGACTTACCACCGCGATGATTGCCTCTATGATTATTCTCGGGATAATCGGGGTGACCGGCATTGGCGCAGGCAGCGAACCTGTAGCAACCTCTTTTGACGTCTTTAACCCCATGGGATTAGGGGTTCTCGGCCTTACCGCCCTGGCCATGTGGCTCTTCATCGGCATTGAATTTGTCTGTCCCCTGGCTGAAGAAATCCGTAAACCGAAGATCTATATACCACTAGCCATGATCCTTGCCCTTGTGATCATCTTGGTTGCTAAAATATTATATGGTTTTGCTTCGATCAGGTATGTTCCCCTGAACGATTTAGCAACGTCTACGGCCCCCCACGTCCTGGCAGGAATGGCCATTATGGGGCGCACCGGTCAGATTTGGATGGCCATTGTAACCATTCTGGCCGCTTTAAGCACTGTAAACACGCTTATCGCTTCCATTCCGCGCATGATGTATGGACTGGCTCAGGAAGGCCAGGCTCCCAAGTTCTTTGCTAACCTGAGCCGCTGGCAGACCCCCTGGGTGGCTATTGTTTTTCAGGCCATTCTCTTTCTGATTCCCATTCTTATAGGAATTGCGACCATTGAAATAATTGTAATCTTTATCCTGGCCAGCGCTTTTAGCTGGTTTGTTACCTATATTATCGCCCACCTGGATGTGATTATCCTGCGCTTTAAATACCCGAAGGTAAAGCGCGATTTTAAATCACCGCTCTGGCTGCTGCCGCAGATCTTCGGCATTTTAGCCATGGTTTACATGATGTTTAATATCTTCCCCGAACCGGAAATTAAACGGCAGATATATATTTACGCCTTTATTTTTCTCGGCCTGGCTGCCGTTGGCTCCGCACTGTGGGTCAAGTTCGTTATGAAAAAAGATCTATTTGCCCTGACTCCCCTGGACAAGCTAACTGTAGAGTTGTCTGATGATGAAAGCACCATGCCTGGCACTAAAAAAATAGTAGGCTGAGGAGGTGCCTTTTTTAAAAACAACTTAACTGCTTTTGACAGCAAATACTTTTTAGGTCGATGTAATTATGATTCCACTGCATAAAGTCTGTTTTAGAGATTTTAACGGCAGACTGTCCCTACTTTTAAGGGAAAACTGTGCTAACCTGGTAGGGTTTGGACGCACCGGTTCCTGGTTCACCTACCAGAAACACGGTGTCGTCCCTGATATCATGACCGTGGCCAAGGGCCTCGTCAACTCGCAGGTACCCGGTGCGGCGGTTATCGTTAACGAGGAGATTGCCGATTTCATCGACGCGCACCGCTGGAACCATGTCAGCACCTTCTCCGGCCATCCCATCGCCATGGCTGCGGCTTCAGCAACTATGGAGTACATGCTTAAAAACAACCTTAAGACTTTTTTACATTACATTAAGGATGAAACGGTAGTCAGGAGCTGCTCTGCCTCCTGACTACTAAATTATAACATTCTTGTTAATAACAGGAGGTTTAAACATGACCAAAATATTGCGGGTAAACATGTCTTCCCGGGCGGCGAGCTTTGAGGAAGTAAAAGAGGAATACAAATATTTTGGCGGCCGTGGTTTTATCGCCAAGGTACTTAGCGATGAAGTAAACCCCCAGTGTGATCCCCTGGGCCCGGAAAACAAGCTTATCGTCAGCACAGGGCTTTTAGCGGGCACTTCCGCCCCCACCCTCGGGAAGGATCTCCATAGGCGGTAAAAGCCCCTTAACAGGCACGGTAAAAGAGGCCAATGCCGGCGGAGCAGCGGCGCAGATGCTGGCCAGGCTGGGCATTAAAGCTGTAATCGTGGAAAATACGGGCAGCGAATGGTTCATCCTCAAAATCTCCGTGGATGGTGCCGAGCTCATCCCGGCAGGCAGATATGCCGGT